>CALIMJ010000001.1 GCA_938028835.1 uncultured bacterium
CGCCGACGGCCTCCTGGTGGAAGTCCACCCCGACCCCGAGCGCGCCCTCAGCGACGGCCCCCAGCAGCTGCGGCCCGACCAGTTCGCGCAACTCATGGACGAGCTGCGCCGGGTCGCCCAGGCCGTGGGCCGCAGCGTGGCGACCCACCCGGTCACGGCACGGTGAGGCGGGCGCCGTTCGAGGTAGTGGCGATCGTGGGCACCGGGCTCATCGGCGGGGCCCTGGGGATGGCCCTCCGGCAGGCCGGGGTCGCGCGCCAGGTGCTGGCCTCCGACGTGAACCCCCAGGCGGCGCGCCGCGCCGTGGAACGGGGCGCCGCGGACGTGGCGGTACCGGACCCGCGGGCCCTGCGGGCCGCGCAGCTGGTGATCGTCAGCACGCCCCTCGACCAGATCGTCCCCACGTGCCTCGCCCTGCGGCCGCACCTCGCGTCCGATGCCATCGTGACCGACACCGGGAGCGTGAAGGCGCCGGTGGTGCGGGCGGTGGAACAGTCCGCGTACCCCCTCCGCTTCGTGGGCGGCCATCCCATGGCGGGCACTGAAGGACAGGGCATCGAGGACGCGGACCCAGCCTTCCTGACCGGCCGGCCCTACCTGCTGACGCCCACGGGGGCCACCGACCGGGAGGCGGTGGCCGCCGTTGCCCAGCTGGTGCGCGAGATCGGGATGGTGCCAGTGGTGATGCAGCCGGAGGTACACGACCGCCTGGTCGCTCTGGTGAGCCACCTGCCGTACCTCGTGGCGTGCGCGGCGGTGCTGGCGGCCTCCTCCGAGCCGGAGTCCCTGGAGGTGGGAGGGCCCACCTTCCGCGAGCTGAGCCGGCTCGCCCGCAACCCCACCACCCTGTGGGAGCAGATCGCCCGGTTGAACCAGGAGGAGATCCTGCGCGCCCTCGAGGTGTTCCGGAGGGAGCTGGAGGGTCTGGAGGCGGCCCTGCGGGCTGGCCAGCTCCGGCCCCTCCTGGAACGGGCGTTTCAGGCGGCGCAGCGGCCCAGGGAGAAGTCCCCGTGAGTTCCGCGTCGGTGCTGACCCTCGAGCCTGGCCCTCGCGCCTACGAGTCCCTGCTGCGGGACGGCAACCTGATCCCCGTCTCCTGCGAGGTGGTGGCGGACCTGGAAACCCCCATCACCGCCTTTCTCAAGCTCCGGGACCTGCCCCACGCCTTCCTCCTGGAGAGCGTGGAGGGCGGGGAGCGGCTGGCCCGCTACTCCTTCCTCGGCGCCTCTCCGCGCCTCGTGGTCACCTACCGCGGCGGCCGGGTACACGTGGGTGACCGGGTGCACGAAGGGCCCCTGCTGCCACGGCTTCGGGAGCTGCTACGGCCCTACCGGCCCGTACGGGACCCCGAGCTGACGCGTTTCTTCGGCGGGCTGGTGGGCTACCTGGGCTACGACCTGGTCCGGGACTGGGAACGCCTGCCCCACCGGCCGCCCGACGACCTAGGCCTCCCCGCGGCGGAGCTGGGTCTGTACGACACCGTGGTGTGCTTCGACCACGTACGCCGGAGGATGCGGGTGGTGGCGTGCGCCTTCGCGGAGGAAGGGGCGGAGTCCGCCTACCGCCAGGCGCGGGAGCGCATCGAGGGTGTTCTGGACCGCCTCCAGCGGCCCCTGGAGCTCCCACCCCGGGCTTCCGCTGGGCTCCGCCCCGCGGTGGAGTCCAACATGACCCGCGAGGCCTTCCTGGAGAAGGTCCTGCGCTGCAAACGTTACATCCGTGCGGGAGACATCTTCCAGGTGATCCTGTCCCAGCGGTTCGCGGCACCCATCGGCGACCTAGACCCCTTCCGCCTGTACCGGGCCGCCCGGGTGATCAACCCCTCTCCCTTCCTCTTCTACCTCGACTTTCCCGGGGTCCGGCTGGCCGGATCCTCGCCGGAGCTGCTGGTCCGGCTGGAGGACGGTCAGGTGTGGATGCGGCCCATCGCGGGCACCCGGCCCCGCGGCCGCACGCCCGAGGAGGACGCGGCCCTGGAAGCGGCACTCCGGGCCAGCGAGAAGGAGCGGGCGGAGCACGTGATGCTGGTGGACCTGGCTCGTAACGACGTCGGGCGCATCTCCCGCTACGGGACGGTGCGCGTCACGGACCTCATGGTGGTGGAGCGCTACTCCCACGTGATGCACATGGTGAGCACCGTGCGGGGCGAGCTGGCGCCCGGACGGGACGCCTTCTACGTGCTGGAGGCGACGTTCCCCCACGGCACCGTGACGGGTGCCCCCAAGGTGCGGGCCATGGAGATCATCGACGAGCTGGAGCCCGTCGCCCGGGGCCCGTACGCGGGCGCGGTAGGGTACGTGGGGTTCGACGGCACCATGGACACGTGTATTGTGATCCGCACCCTCGTGATCCACGAGGGCGTGGCCTACGTGCAGGCGGGAGCCGGCATCGTGGCGGACTCCGACCCTGCGGCCGAGTACCAGGAGACGGTGAACAAGGCGCAAGCGTTGCTGCGGGCGCTGGAGCTCGCCGCTTCCGGCGACCTGGTGTGAGGGAGGGATGACGGTGGTCGTGGTGGTGGACAACTACGACTCGTTTACCTACAACCTCGTGCAGATCCTGGGGGAGCTGGGCGCCAAAGTGAAGGTGTACCGGAACGACGCGGTCACCGCGGCACAGATCGCTGCCCGCGACCCGGAGGCGGTGGTGATCTCCCCCGGTCCCTGCACACCTGACCAGGCGGGCGTGTCCAACGACGTGCTGCGGGAGCTGAGCCACCGCCTGCCTGTCCTGGGCGTCTGCCTCGGCCACCAGTGCATCGGCCAGGCCTTCGGCGGCCACGTGGTGCTGGCGCCCCGGGAGGTGCACGGGAAGACCTCTGAAGTCTGGCACGACGGGCGCACCGTGTTCGCCGGGCTGCCCAACCCCTTCCGGGCCACGCGCTACCACTCCCTGGTGGTGGATGCCGACAGCCTGCCGCCGGAGTTGGAGGTGTCCGCCCGCAGCCCGGACGGCTTCGTGATGGGATTGCGTCATCGCTGGCGGCCCGTGGAGGGCGTGCAGTTCCACCCGGAGTCCGTGCTGACCGAGTGCGGCAAGGAGCTGCTGCGCAACTTCCTGAACCTGGCGCGAAGCTGGCACGCGACCGGGCGGTGGGGAGAAGCCGAAGGTCAGGAGGTGCTCCGGTGATCCGGGAGGCCATCGCGAAAATCGTGGACGGCGGGTCCCTGACCGCGGAGGAGGCCACCGCGGTCATGGGGGAGATCATGGACGGCCACGCCACCCCCGCGCAGATCGGGGCGCTGGTCACCGCCCTGCGCATGAAGGGCGAGACGCCGGAGGAGATCGCGGGGTTCGCGGTGGCCATGCGGGAGCGGGCTCACCGCATCGAGCCGAAGGTGCCGGTGTTCGTGGACGTGGTGGGGACCGGAGGCGACGGGTCCGGGACCTTCAACATCTCCACGGTGGCGGCCTTCGTGGTGGCAGGGTCGGGGGTGCCCGTGGCCAAGCACAACAACCGGGCGGTGAGCAGCCGCTGCGGCAGCGCGGACCTCCTCGAGGCCCTGGGCGTGCCCGCGGACGTGGAACCGGACCACGCCCGCCGGGCCATCGAAGAAGTAGGGATCGGGTTCCTGTTCGCGCCCCGCTTCCACCCGGCCATGCGGCACGCCGCGGGTCCGCGCCGGGAGATCGGCATCCGCACGGTGTTCAACGTCCTGGGCCCCCTCACCAACCCCGCAGGCGCCCGGCACCAGGTGGTGGGCGTCTACCACGCGTCCCTGGTGGAGCCGATCGCCCGGGTGCTCCAGCAGCTGGGGGCCCGCCACGCCTTCGTGGTCCACGGGGACGGGATGGACGAGCTGGCGCCCAGCGGGCCCTCGCACGTGGCCGAGGTACGCGGGGGACAGGTCCGCACCTTCGAGCTGCGGCCGGAGGATGCGGGGCTGCCGTGCCACCCGACCCAGGCGGTCCGGGGCGGAGAGGCCTCCCAGAACGCACGGCTGGCGTTGTCGGTACTGCGGGGCGAGCGCGGCGCCCACCGGGACGTGGTGCTGCTCAACGCCGCCGCAGCCTTGGTGGCCGCGGGGGCCTGCTCGGACCTCCGCGAGGCGGCTGAGCGTGCCGCGGAGAGCATCGACCGAGGCGCGGCGCTGGGCAAGCTCGAGCAACTCCGGCATTTTCTGGGAGCGGACGCGTGAGCATGCTGGACGCCATCGTAGCGTACAAACGCGCGGAGCTGGCGGACCTCCGCCGCGCCGTGCCGGAGGAGGAGCTGGCCGCCCGGGCGGCCTCTGCACCCCCGCCGCGCCCGTTTGCCGCCGCGCTGTCCGGGCCGGGACTCCGGGTGGTGGCGGAGGTCAAAGCCGCCTCGCCTTCTGCGGGGATCCTCCGGGCGCACCTGGACCCGCGCCAACTGGCGCGGCGGTACGCGGAGGGCGGGGCGTGCGCCCTCTCGGTGCTCACCGACCGGCGGTTCTTCCGCGGCACACCCGAGCACCTGCCGGCGGCTCGCGAGGAGGCGGGCCTGCCGGTCCTGCGCAAGGACTTCACCCTGGACAGCTACCACGTCCACGAAGCCCGGGCTCTGGGCGCGGACGCGGTGCTGCTCATCGCCGGGGTGGTGGACGACGCCCGGCTGACCGAGCTGTTGGGGCTGTCGGAGCGGCTCGGGATGGCCGCCCTGGTGGAGGTGCACACCGAGGACGAGGTCGACCGGGCGCTGGCAGCCGGAGCCCGCCTGGTGGGCATCAACAACCGGGACCTCCGGACCTTCCGGGTGGACCTCGACACCACCGTGCGGCTGCGGCGCAGGATCCCGGACTCGGTGCTGGTGGTGAGCGAGAGCGGGATCGAAACCGCCGACGACGTGCGGCGGGTGTGGGAGGCGGGCGTGCGGGCGGTCCTGGTGGGCTCCGCCCTGGTCCGCAGCCCGGACCCCGCCGCGAAGCTGCGAGAGCTGGCTGGCGCGGTGACTGTGGAAGGAGGGAGGGGATCTTGGAACGCGTGAGGACGCAACCCCAGCCCCAGGCGACCGTCCCCGCCGTGCCCCGGGTGTTCTCGGGGATCCAACCCACGGGGCTCATCCACCTGGGCAACTACGTGGGCGCCTTGCGGCAGTGGGTGGAGCTGCAGCGGCAGTACGAGTCGTACTTCTGCATCGTGGACCTGCACGCCATCACCGTGCCCTACGAGCCCGCGGAGCTGCAGCAGCGGATCCTGGAAGCGGCGGCCGCGAACCTGGCCGCAGGCATCGACCCGGAGCGGTCGGTGCTGTTCGTGCAGTCCCACGTGCCGGAGCACACCGAGCTCATGTGGCTGCTCAACACCGTGACCCCCGTGGGCCAGCTGGAGCGGATGACCCAGTACAAGGAGAAGGCCCGTCGCAGCAAGCACGGGGTGATGGCCGGGCTGCTGAACTATCCGGTGCTGCAGGCGGCGGACGTGCTCCTGTACAAGGCGACCCTGGTCCCCGTGGGGGAAGACCAGGTCCAGCACATCGAGCTCATGCGGGACATCGCGGAGCGCTTCAACAAGACCTTCGGGGAGACCTTCCCCCTGCCGGAGGCGAGGCTGTCCAAGGGGGCCCGCATCATGGCCCTCAACGACCCCACCAAGAAGATGAGCAAGAGCGTGCCGGGTAGCTACATCGCCCTCACGGAGGACCCCGACGAGATCCGCCGGAAGGTCCGGGCCGCGGTCACCGACCCGGGCCCGCCCGCCCAGGGGGCGCGGCTGGAGGACGCCAGCCCGGGCGTGGCCAACCTGTTCACCCTCCTCGAGGTGTTCGCCCCGGAGGCCTACCCCCGCTTCGCGGAAGCGTACACCGACGGCACCATCCGCTACAGCGAACTGAAGCAGGTGCTGGCGGAGGCTCTGGTGGAGGCTCTGGCCCCCATCCGGGAACGCTACCGCCGTCTGGTGTCTCGCCCGGATCAGGTGTGGGATCTCCTACGCCACGGGGCGGAGCGTGCGCGCATGGTGGCCCAGGCCACCATGGAAGAAGTGCGGCGCCGCATGGGGCTGCGCGGAGCATGACGCGGGTCAAGATCTGCGGGATCCGCACCGAGGCTGCCGCGCTGGCCGCCGCGGTGGCCGGGGCGGACGCGGTGGGCTTCGTGTTCTACCCCCGCAGCTCCCGGTACGTGTCACCGGAGCGGGCGGCCCAGCTGGCCCGTCTGCTCCCGCCCTTCGTCGCCCGCGTGGGGGTGTTCGTGAACGCACCGGTGGCCCTGGTGGAGCGCATCGCCGACCAGGTGGGGCTGGACCTGGTCCAGCTGCACGGGGAGGAGCCCCCGGAGGTGTGCGCCCGAGCGCCGCGCCGGGTGATCAAGGCGTTCCGGGTGGAGGGGCCTGAAGCGCTGCGGCGGGCCGCGGAGTACCCCGCGTGCGCGGTGCTGCTGGACGCCTACGTTCCGGGCCGCTACGGCGGCACCGGACGCCCCTTCGACTGGTCCCTGACCCGGCAGATAGAGCGTCCGGTCATCCTCTCGGGCGGCCTGACGCCGGAGAACGTCGCCGAGGCCGTGCGCAGGGTCCGTCCCTACGCGGTGGACGTAAGCAGCGGCGTGGAGACGGACGGCGAGAAGGACCCGCGCAGGATCCAGGCGTTCGTCCGCGCGGTGCGGGAGGTGGACCGCGAACTTCAGGAGGTGCGCCGGTGACCCCCACGACCCTCCGCGACGCAAGAGGTCGGTTCGGCCCCTTCGGGGGTCGGTACGTTCCCGAAACCCTGGTGCCTGCCCTCGAGGAGCTGGAAGAGGCCTACACCCGCTTCTCCCACGACCCGGCCTTTCAGGCGGAGTTGGCGGGCCTGCTGCGCGACTACGCAGGCCGGCCCACCCCCCTGTACTTCGCCCAGCGGCTCTCCGACCGGCTCGGCGTCCGCGTGTACCTCAAGCGGGAGGACCTGCTGCACACGGGGGCCCACAAGATCAACAACGCCCTGGGCCAGGTGCTGCTGGCCAAGCGCATGGGCAAGCGGCGGGTCATCGCGGAGACCGGAGCGGGCCAGCACGGGGTGGCCACCGCCACCGCCGCAGCCATGCTGGGGCTTCCCTGTGACGTGTACATGGGGCGTGAGGACACCGAGCGCCAAGCCCTGAACGTGTACCGGATGCAGCTTCTCGGTGCCCGGGTGATCCCCGTGGACAGCGGAACCCGGACCCTCAAGGACGCCATCAACGAGGCCCTGCGGGACTGGGTGACCCACGTGCGGGACACCTTCTACGTCATCGGGTCCGTGGTGGGGCCCCACCCGTACCCGCAGATGGTGCGGGACTTCCAGTCCGTCATCGGCCGGGAGGCCCGACAGCAGGTCCTGGACCGCGAGGGCAGGCTCCCGGACGCGGTGGTGGCGTGCGTGGGCGGTGGCAGCAACGCCATGGGGCTGTTCTCCGCGTTCGTCCAGGACCCGTCCGTGCGGCTGGTGGGGGTGGAGGCGGGAGGCCTGGGTCTCCACACCGGCCAGCATGCGGCCAGCCTCACCGCGGGTAGCCCAGGCGTCCTACACGGCGCCTACACGTACCTGCTGCAGGACGACGCGGGCCAGGTGCTCGGTACCCACTCCGTGTCCGCAGGGCTGGACTACCCGGCGGTGGGTCCCGAGCACGCGTACCTGAAGGAGACGGGGCGGGCGGAGTACGTGCCGGTGACCGACGTGGAGGCCCTAGAGGCGTTCCACCTGCTGGCGGAGCTGGAGGGAATCCTCCCCGCCCTGGAGCCTGCCCACGCGGTGGCGTACCTCCCCAGCCTGGCGCGCCAGCTGCGTCCGGGCGCCGTCGTGGTGGTGGGGCTCTCTGGCCGAGGGGACAAGGACGTGGATACCGTGAGGAAGCTGGAGACAGGAACTTGAGCCGCCTTCGCGAGCTGTTCAACCGGGTGCGCGTGCGGGGTCGGCCCGCCCTGATGCCGTTCCTGGAGGCCGGGGATCCGGACTTCCCGGTGCTCGAGCGTCTGATCCCGGCCCTGGTAGAAGCCGGCGCCGACGCGCTGGAGCTGGGGGTACCCTTCTCCGACCCCGTGGCGGACGGTCCCGTGTTGCAGCGGGCCAGTCAGCGCGCGCTGCAGCGCGGCGTGCGGCTGGCGGACGTGCTGGAGTTCGTGGGCCGGCTCCGGCGGAGCGTGGACGTCCCTGTGGCCCTGCTCTCCTACGCCAACCCCCTCTTCCGTTACGGCTGGCAGCGGTTCTGCCAGGACGCGGTGGCGGCGGGCATCGACGCGGTGATCCCCGCGGACCTGCCCGCTGACGAGGCCGGGCCCCTGGTGGGCGCGGCCCGTTCCGCTGGGCTGGACACGGTCTTCCTGGTGGCGCCAACCAGCAGCGACGCGCGGCTGCGTCTCGCCGCCTCGGCGTCCACAGGCTTCCTGTACTGCGTCTCCCTCACCGGCACCACCGGCCCCCGGGACCACCTGAGCGCCGACGCGCGGGCGCTGCTGCACAGGGTGCGGGAGGTCACGGACCGGCCCGCGGTGCTGGGCTTCGGGATCGCCCGCCCCGAGCACGCGGTCGCCGTGGCGGACCTGGCGGACGGCGTCATCGTCGGCAGCGCCCTGTACCGCGTCCTGGAGGAGGCTCCAGACCCTGCGGCCGCCGCGGTGGAGTTCGTTCGGGGCTTCGCCGAGGCCCTCAGACGCCCGGTCCCGTGAGCGCCCCGTCCCGGCACGCACTGTGCAACTCTTTCACGTACGATGCGCGTCTCGGGTGTGAACGACCGGCCTGCTCCGCCTCCCCCGGAGGCCTGGGGTGCGGGCTTCGTGCGGGCCCTCCGGCAGGTCCGGGCCGTCAGCCCGGCTGCCGCGACCAGGTCCGTACCGCAGAACGGGCAGGTACGGCCGACGCCGGCAGATCCCTTCCATCCCCCCGCCGCCCGCGCCGCGCCCCAGGCGCGCCAGCCCTCCCTGTGGGAACGGTTGGTCGGCCTGGTGCAAGAGGCGCTCCGGGGTACCCTGGACCTGCTGCGGACCGGGCTGGACCATCTCCTCCGAACCCTGAGCGGCCGGTAGTCCGTCCCCGCCCGCCACGGAGGGACGGAGCCCACCTCCATGGGGTACAATGGCGCGCGGGATGAGCTTCACCGTCACGGACTTCCAGGACCTGCTCCGACTGCTCCGGGAGCGGCCGGAGTGGCGTGAGGAGCTGCGCAGGCTGATCCTGACGGAGGAGCTGCTGGCGCTGCCGCAGGCGGTGCAGGAGCTGGCCACGGAAGTGCGCCGCCTCGCGGAACTGCAGGCCCGTACCCAAGAGGAGGTTAGCCGGCTGGTCCACGCGCAGGCCAGGGCTGACGAACAGGCCCGGCGCGTCGAACATGCCCTCGCCGAGCTCGCCGAAGCCCAGCGTAGAACCGAGGAACGCGTCGCACGCCTCGAACACGCCCTCGCCGAGCTCGCCGAAGCCCAGCGTAGAACCGAGGAACGCGTGGGGCACCTGGAAGGCGCCGTGGTCCGTCTGGCGGACGCTCAGGCGAGGACGGAGCAGGTGGTCCAGCAGCTGGCCCAGCAGGTGGGCCGCCTATCGGACGCGGTGGGCTTCACCCTCGAGGAGCTGGCACGGGAGCTGGCCCCCGCTTACCTAACGGAGCGGTACGGTATCCAGGTTGCCTCCCTTGAGCGGCGTTTCTTCACCGTGGACGGGGAGGAGGTGGAAGTGGACTTCTTCGGGGAGGGCACGCGAGACGGCGAACCGGTCGTGGTGCTGGGAGAAGCCCGCAGCCGGATCTACGGCCGCGACGTGGAAAGCCTCGCGCGTCGCGCGCGGGCCCTGGCGCCCCAGCTGACGGGGACTCCGGTACCCGTTCTCTTCGGGTTCGTCGTACACCCTTCGGCGGTGGAAGTCGCCGCCCGGACCGGGGTCCTGGTGGTCTCGGCGGTCCGGTAGCGGCTTACCCGCGCAGGACTTCGAGCCTGTCGCCGACGCTGAGCTCCGACAGTAGTTCCGCTACCTTCCGTGCCGCCCTGCCGCGCTAGTAGCGCACCGACTGGTACACCCGGGCAGCGAGCACGCCCTGGCGTGGTGGCTGGAGGAGAGCTACGTGACGGATGGTGCGGGGCGGCGCTGGCGGCCCCAGTGGGAGAGGCGGGGCCGGGTGCAGGTGGCGCACCGGCAGCTGCAACGGTGGTACCGAACCCTGGACCGGTTGCTGGAGGCCAAGGGGGCCATCGAGCAAGACCTGTACCTGCAGCTGCGGGACCTGTTTGGGCTGCAGGTGGAGTTGGTGTTTTTCGACCTCACGAGCACCTACTTTGAAGGCCAGGGACCGGTAGAGCTGGCGCGCCACGGGCATTCCCGGGACGGTCGTCCGCGGGACCGGCAGGTGCTGGTAGGGGTGGTGATGGCCAGTGGGTGGCCGGTGGCGTCCTACGTGTTCGAGGGCCACCGGGCAGACCGCAGCACCGTCAGGGAGGTGATGGAAGATGTCCGGAGGCGGTTTGCCCTCCAGCGGGTGGTGTGGGTAGCGAACCCAAGCCCACCCCCCCCACGCCCAGGCCGTCCTCAGGGCGGTGGGGCTGCCCCGGCTGACACCCCCCGACCCCTGTAGTGAAATCGCCTAACCAGCAGCGGCTTAACCATGCGGGTTCCAGCCCTGCCGCTGTCAAACACGGGCTAGCGTGGTGCCGTGCCCTATAAAGCGCCGGCAGCGCCAGACGGTCCGGGTAGCTTTCTGCTCCGCCGGGCCGCGCGGGTTATAGCCGCACGCTGAACACCACCGTGAGGTTGGGGGCCTGCGGCCCCGTCAGGATCACCGTCAGCCGCGACCCCTCCTCCTC
>CALIMJ010000002.1 GCA_938028835.1 uncultured bacterium
CTTCGCGCGCCGGTACGGGCGGTCCGTGGTCATAGCGTCGTACGCGTCCGCCACCGCCAGCACCCGGGCTGGAAAGATGATCTCGTCGCCCTTCAGCCCCAGGGGGTAGCCGGACCCGTCCAGGCGTTCGTGGTGCTGGGCCAGGATGTCCAGCGAATCGCGGTAGAGGCTGATGCGCTCGAGGATCCGCACGCCCGCTTCCACATGGCGCTTCATCTCCTCGTACTCTTCGGGGCTGAGGGGCCCGGTCTTGAGGAGGACGGAGTCGGGGATGGTGACCTTACCCACGTCGTGAACCCGGGCCACCGCGTGCAGGCCCCACAGGAGTTCTCGCTGAAGGCCCAGGCGTTCCCCCAGAGCGCGGGCGAGGTCGGCAACCCGGACGGAGTGCCTGGCGGTGTAGGGATCCCGCAGGTCCACGGCGTCCGCGAGGGCGTGGAGGAAGTTGTCGGTCTCCACGCGGAGCCGGACGTAGTTGTCGTAGGCAAGTTTGGCGGTGAAGAGGGCTGGCAAGAGTAGGCTGGGTGCGGTAGGGTGAATTTGCCACAGCGCAGCGATGGCTACGGATACCGATGTTACTCCAGCAAAAAAGGGCGCTACACCCCTCACGTAGGATGCTAACAGCGCGCGATAGCCGATGTTTTGGACGAGGGCGAGGGGCAGCGACAACAGCATCGCGTTACTTAGTGTGTACACAAATCCCGCAGCGAGCGCAGCACCCAGAGTGTGGGGAGATGTAACGACTAAACCTGGCTGCCAACCGGTGCTGCCAAGGTAAAGATGGTAGAAATTGCCAGCGAGCCAGAGGGAGAATGCTCCATTGGAGGCGTTGTATAGTGCCTTGTACCAGGGCTTGTTCAGTTGGATGTCGGATGCTGCGGCTGCGAGGGCTGCGAGAAACACCGCGAAAGGCCAGCCAGCGAGAAATAGCACGGGAAGGTGTACGGCCGAACTAAGCACCACCTCGGAAGTCTCACGGCCGAGCGGCAGGCGAGTCGGCTTTAGCTCGAGGAGTACCGCTAGAAACGTGGCGGCCATGAGCCCTAGAGCTCGGACGGGTGAGATAGTGTAAGGCGCGGCCCCGAGAGTGGCCACGGCGTGGCCGACCGCGACGAGGAGGAGGGTGGCGGCAAAAGCGACGAGAAAAACGAGCACGGATGGCCGCACCTCCCCACCTCCTCGCAGTCGCTTGTCCCGCGAGGACTGAGGAGCAATCAGCGTGCCACCCGCGCGATTACGAACCCAAGCGTGGTTAGGCGTGCGCTCGACTAAGCACTACCCCCACTTGCCGAACGCGCCGGCAGACACCAGCAGCGAAGCCAGAGTCGACAGTAGCAGAACCAGCTTGCCCCACTTGTTCATCTGGATCCCCTCCCTGTCTGGTTTTTTGGACCGAAGCCTGGATGTTAGCCCCACTTGTTCACGACCAAAACCTCCGGTCGCTTGACGTGGCACCGATATTGCTCTAACATCACCGCGGCCGCAGCCCCGTGGCTGCGGTCTACCGGAACCGCGTTCCGGGCAGATATGGGGTTGCACGGGTAACCGTGCAACCAGAACCAGGATGCCGGCGAGGCAGCTCTCGCCAGGCTGTTGACTGTCAGGCTGCGCGGCAGCCGCGGCAGAGACGCCTTCGCGCGGCATGTTCGCAGCGCGGGCGGGTTTTTGTCAAGTAAGTTTAGTTTTCCCGCACGTTTTCGGATCACCGACGCAGACAAAAACACGGAGGTCTGACTGTGCGCGTCCTGTTTGTGTCCTCGGAGGTCGCGCCGTTCTCCAAGACCGGGGGGTTGGCTGACGTGAGTGGGGCGCTGCCTGCGGCTCTGGCAAGGACGGGCGTAAGCGCCCGGATGGTGACGCCCCTGTATCGGAGCGTCCGACAGGGGACGTGGGAGCTACGTCGTGTAGGGGAGGTGCGGGTGGCCCTGGGGGCGCCCGCGGGAGAACGCGTGGCCGTGTGGGAAGGTGCTCTGCCAGGCGCTAACGTGGCCGTGTGGTTCGTGGACCACCCAGCGAGCTTCGACCGGCCCGGGCTGTACGGGGAGTCAGGCCGGGACTACCCAGACAACCTGGAACGGTTCGCCCTGTTCTGCCGCGCCACCCTTTCCTGGGTTCAGGCCTCCGGATGGCAGCCGGACGTGGTCCACTGCAACGACTGGCAGACCGCCCTCATCCCCGTGTACCTGAGGACGTGGCCGGACCGGGCCTGGGATCCGGTCGGCTCCCTGCTGACGGTGCACAATCTCGCGTACCAGGGCCTGTTTCCGGCCGAGAAGTACCCTTCCCTCGGACTCCCCCCGGAGCTGTACAGTGCCCGTTATCTGGAGTTCTGGGGTCAGGTGAACCTGCTCAAGGGTGGACTGGTGTTCGCCGATGTTCTCAGTACCGTGAGCGAGACGTACGCACGCGAGATCCAGACTCCGGAGCTGGGCTGCGGACTGGACGGCGTGCTGCGCGAGAGGGCAGCGGACCTGTACGGGATCCTGAACGGCGTCGACTACTCAGTCTGGGATCCCCGAAACGACCACTACCTCCCGGCCCGCTACGGCCCCGAGGACCTTTCCGGCAAGGCGGCGTGCAAGAGAGCTTTGCAGCAGGAGATGGGGCTGCGTGTAGACCCGGGTGTTCCGCTTTTCGGTATGGTTTCCAGATTGGTGGAGCAGAAAGGGGTGGACCTGGTGGCCGCGTGTGTGGACCGGTTCCCGGCTGCAGGGGCCCAGCTGGTGATCCTCGGGACCGGCGATCCCACCTACGAGGAGGCGCTGCAGCAGGCGGGCGAGCGCCACCCCGGGTGGGTTGGGGTGCGCATCGGGTTCGACGAACGCCTGGCCCACTGGATCGAGGCAGGGTGCGACGCCTTCCTGATGCCGTCCCGCTACGAGCCCTCTGGCCTGAACCAGCTGTACAGCCTGCGGTACGGCACGGTGCCCGTGGTGCGCAGGACCGGCGGCCTGGCGGACAGTGTGGTAGACGCCACGCCGGAGGCGCTGGCTCGGGGGGAGGCGAACGGCTTTGTGTTCGAAGAGTACTCGCCCGAGGCGTTCTGGGGTGCGGTGCAGCGCGCCCTGGCGGCGTACCGGGACCCGGTCACCTGGGGCAGGCTTCTCCGCGCGGGTATGGCTGCGGACTTCTCGTGGGAGCGCGCAGCAGGCCGCTACCTGGACCTGTACCGACTGGCCAGGCGGAAGCGGGATGCGGTACCCTCGTGACCGTGCGTACAGGTGGTGGGGAGGAGCCGGATGCCTGAGCTGCGGCGGGACGTGGTCTCCGGGCGGTGGGTGATCATCGCCACCGAGAGGGCGTCCCGGCCCACGGACTTCCTGAGGGGGCGGGAGTGGGCACCTTCGGACCACGACCGGTGCCCGTTCTGTCCCGGCCGGGAGCACGAGACACCGCCCGAAATCTACGCCGTCCGCCCGGAAGGCCCGCGGGACGGGCCGGGGTGGCGAGTGCGGGTGGTGCCGAACAAGTACCCGGCCCTGCGCATCGAGGGGGAGCTGTACGCGGAGGGCGCACCCCTGTTCGAGCGGATGGACGCCGTGGGGGCCCACGAGGTGATCGTGGAGACCCCGGAGCACGACACCCACCTGGGCCTGCTGCCCGACGACCACGTGGCAGACGTTCTCCGCACGTACCGGGAGCGGTACGTGGACCTGGACCGCGACCCCCGCTTCCAGTACGCGCTGCTGTTCCGCAACCACGGACGGACCGCGGGCGCCAGCCTGTCGCATCCCCACTCGCAGCTCATCGCCCTGCCGGTGATCCCCCGCCGGGCGGAGGAGGAGCTGGAGGTGGCGCGGCGGTACTTCGCGGACCACGCCCGGTGCCTGTACTGTGACGTGGTGTCCGCGGAGCTGGATCGGCGGGAACGGGTGGTGTACGAGAACGACGCGTTTCTGGCCTACGAACCCTACGCCTCGCGGTTCCCCTTCGAGACCTGGGTGATCCCCAAATTCCACCAGGCCTCCTTCGGGCACCTGGAAGACGAGGAGCTCCTGGAACTGGCGGACGCTTTACGGGCCACCCTCCACAAGCTGCACGCGGCGCTGGACAATCCTCCGTACAACTTCATCGTCCACAGTGCGCCCTACGACTCGCTGCCCGAGCACCTGTACCACTGGCACATCGAGATCATGCCCCGGCTGACGTCGGTGGCGGGCTTCGAGTGGGGCACGGGATTCTACATCAACGTGGTCCCCCCGGAGCAGGCCGCGCTGTTCCTGCGGGACGCCCCGGCGCGACCCGCCCCGCAGGCCCCGGTGGCCATCCGGGAGCCGGTAGAGGTGCACGGGGAGGTGGGCGGGCAGTAGCGGACGGCTACTGGATCAGGACGCTGGGCAGCCACAGGGCCAGCTGCGGGAAGAAGTACACGAGGAGCAGCGCCACCACCTGCAGGACCAGGAACGGCATCATCCCCCACCAGATGTCAGACAGGAGGACACCTGGCGGGGCTACGCCCTTGATGTAGAAGGCAGCCATGGCCACGGGCGGGCTGAGGAAGGCGGTCTGGAGGTTCACCGCCACGAGCACGCCCAGCCAGATAGGGTCGATCCCGTACCCCTGAGCCAGCGGCCAGAAGAGCGGCATGAAGATGATGATGATCTCGGTCCACTCCAGGGGCCAGCCCAGCAGGAACACCACGATCAGCATGAGCCACAGGAACTGGGGGCCTGTGAGCCCGAGGCCGGTAATGAGCTGTTCGATCACCCGTGAGCCCCCGAGCCGGGCGAACACGGCGGAGAAGATGTTGCTGCCCACGAACAGGAACAGCACGGTGCTGGACGTTCGCAGGGAGTGGTACACGGACTCCCGGAGGGTCTGCCAGGTCAGGCGGCGGTAGGCGGCGCTGAGGGCCAGGGCCCCCAGCGCACCCATGGCCGCGGCCTCTGTGGGGGCCGCCAGGCCTGCCACGATGGATCCCAGCACGGCCACGATCAACAGGGAGATGGGCAGGACCCCGGTGGCCAGCATGCCGAGGATCTGGGGCACCGTGTAGTTGCGCTCCTCCTTGGGCAGGGGCGGGCTCAGGTCGGGCCGCAACAGGGCGCGGAGCAGGATGTAGGCCACGTACAGCGCCGCCAGCAGGAACCCCGGGATGAAAGCTGCCAGGTACAGCTTCACGATGGAGATCCCGGCGTTGGCGGCGTAGAGGATCAGCAGGACGCTGGGGGGGATCAGGATGCCCAAGGTGCCGCCCGCGGCCACGGAGCCGGTAGCGAGGCGCTTGTCGTACCGGAGGCGCAGCATGGGCGGGAGGGCCAGCAGGCCCATGATGGTCACCGACGCGCCGATGATGCCTGTGGCCATGGCGAAGATGGTGCAGGTGATCACCGTCGCCAGCGCCAGGGACCCGGGAAGCGGGCCCGACGCCACCAGGATGGCGTGGAACAGCCGGTCCATCACCCCGGACCGCTCCAGCACGTAGCCCATGAAGACGAAGAGAACGATAGAGATCAGCACGTCGTTGGTCATCACCTGGAACGTCCGGATGGCCATGAGGTTGAACAGCTCCGGCCCCCACCCGATCCCGAGGGTCCCGAACACGAGCCCCAGGCCCAGGAGGGTGAAGGCGGTGGGGAAGCCGACGAAGATGGCCAGGGTGAGGACGAGGAGCTGGATGATGCCCAGGGTCTCGGGATTCACGCGACTACCTCGTGCTTATGGGGCTCACCGGGCCAGCGGTTAGTGCGGATGGCCACCAGGCAACGGAGGACCTGGGCGACCCCCTGGAGTGCCAGGAGCACCGCGGTGAGCGGGATCACGAACTTCAGCGGGTAGATGGGCCGGCCGTACGGGCTGAAGGGGGAGGTCTCCCGGACCAGGAAGGACTGCCAGAAGTACGACCAGCCGGCATACGTCAGGGCGTACATAGCCGGGAAGAAGACCGCCAGGTACAGGACCAGGTCGATGAGGGCCTGGGTCCGGGGCGAGAACCGGCGGTAGAACACGTCGCCCCGGACGTGGGCGTCCCGCGCGAGCGTGTAGGCAGCCCCCAGCATGAAGTAGGCGCCGTACAGCATGACGGTGGTGTCGAAGGCCCACGTGGTGGGGGCGCTGAACAAGTATCGGGCGAACACCTCGTAGCCGAGGGAAAGGGTCAGGGGGAGGATCATCCAGGCGGCGACGACCCCCACGAGGTTGGAGAGGAATGACAGCCTCTGGATCCACGCTTCCACGAGCGCCCTCCTTTTGCAAGCGGCGGGTGGCCCCCGCCGGGGGCCACCCGCCGGGGAACGTCCTAGCGCCGGCGGAACCAGTGCTCGAAGGCCGGGCGGTTGTCCACGTAGGTCCGCAGCTTCCACGACACCACCCGGCGCGCCCAGGCCCGCTGACTCTGGATGATGCGGGCGAAGGTGGGGTTCGCCTTGCTGTGACGCTCGATGAGGACGTCCCACGCCTTGAGCTGCGCTTCCAGCACGGGCCGCGGGGTCACGAAGACCCGGACTCTGCGCTGCGTTTCCAGTTCCTCCAGGTCCTTGCTGTTGCGGTCGATCATCTTGTGCTGGAAGTCCGCGCTCTCAGCCAGGATAGCGTTGCGGACGATGGCCTTTAGGTCTGCGGGGAGTGCGTCCCACTTGCTCTTGTTGAACAGGACCTCCAAGCACTCCACGGGCTGGTGGTAGCTCTGCAGCATGTAGACCTTCCGGACGTCGGGGAACCCCAGGAGCTTGTCGGAGGTGGGGTTGTTGAACTCCGCACCGTCGATCACACCCCGTTCCAGGGCGGGTACGATCTCCGCACCCGGGAGGATCACCACGCTGGCTCCCATCTCTTTGAACAGCTCCGCGGACAGGCCCACCGTGCGGTACTTGGTGCGCTGGAGCTGCTCCGGCCGGAGGACGGGGTTACGGAACCAGCCGAGGGGTTGCGTGGGAATGGGGCCGTGCAGGAAGGAGACCACGTTCATCTTGAGCTCGTTCTGCAGAAGGTTCTGGTACATGTCGAACCCGCCGCCGTAGTAGAACCAGGCCAGCAGGTCGATGGCGTCCATGCCGAAGGAGGGGCCCGTTCCGAACAGGCTGGCGGCCACGTGCTTGCCGAACCAGTAGGCGGTGACCCCGTGACCGCCGTCCAGGACGCCGCGGTTCACCGCGTCGATCACCTCGAACGCTGGGACAACGGCTCCCGCGGGCAGCACGTCGAAGCGCAGCCGCCCCCCGGACATCTCGTTGACGCGCTGGGCGAGGCTGACGATGACCTCGTGGAAGATGTCGCGTGTGGGCCAGGTGGACTGGACCTTCCACACGGTGGGCGCCTGTGCGCGGGCCACGTTCACCCGAGGTAGGGTAGCCGTGGCCGCCACCGCACCGGCCGCCACCGCAGACTTCAGGAACGTACGCCGCGAGATCCGGCGTGCCTTCTGCCCGTTCCGGGCGTTCCTCGCTCGCGTGCCCATACCAACCCCCCCTTGTTTGGGCTTGAGGTGCGTGGGACCGGCACCGACTGGTCCGCCCATCCCTCCTTTCCGTCGGCGAAATTCCGGTGCCCCGACAGGGCAGTGTCTACGATTCGGAGGGAACCGGGATCTTCCCTGCCGGCGGCGGACTGTTCCGCACGGCGGAAAACCCCAGGCGACGGCTGATCTCATCCGCCGCGGAGACCACCGTAGCCGCCACCTGCGGGATCCGGCGGTTGGGCAGGCGGCTGGCGGGCGCGGACACGGACAGGGCCGCTGCCACGCGTCCGGCGGCGTCCCGCACAGGGGCAGCCACGCAGCGTACCCCGGACTCTCGCTCCTCCCGGTCGACCGCGTAGCCGCGAGCCCGGACCACCCGCAGCTCCCGGACCACGGCATCGGGGTCGGTCAGGGTGCGGGGCGTGAAGCGGGGGAGGGGGCCGCGGCCCAGGAGCTTCCGAACCTCCTCCTCCGGTTCCCAGGCCAGGAGGACCTTGCCCACGCCGGTGCAGTACAGGGGGTGTCGCGACCCGGGCTGTCCGAACAGGCGCAGCATGCGATCGCTCTCCACCTGGAGGACGTACACGGCCTCGGCGCCGTCGCGCACCGCGAGGTTGGCGGTCTCCTCCACCCGATCCACCAACTCCACCATGACCGGACGCGCCACGTCGGGCAGGCGCTGGGCTCGGAGGAATCCCATGCCCACCTCGAACGCCCGCAGGCCCACGCGGTAGCGGCCGTCCTCCACGGGCTGCACGAAGCCGCGGCGGCGCAGGGTCTCCAGTAGACGGTGGGTGGTGCTCACCGGCAGGCGCGCCCTGCGGGCGACCTCGGACAGATTCAGGTCCTGGCCCTGGGCCAGGACCTCGAGGACGGCAAGACCCCGGAGCAGGGCTCGGACGTGAACGTCCGACTGCCGGGCGGTGCTGTGGGCTCTTCTTCCCTCCCCCATGTCTTTCCGTATTGTAGAAAATTCTTCCGTAGGTTGACAGCACCCCGCCGGGCGGCTACGTTGGCGGCGAGGACGCTGCCTCCCCACATGCGGAGGGCCGCGCGGAACCGGGGCCTTTGCGGGTCCCGCGAGGACAGGCTCAGTGGAGGTGACGGCCATGGAAGTGGCAGCGCGTGGGGTGGAAGTGCTCGCGGACGCGGGTCCGGTGCAGGCCGAAGTACTCACCCCAGAGGCGCTGGAGTTCGTGGCGGGGTTGCACCGGGAATTCGAGAGTACCCGCCGCAGCCTGTTGGAGAGGCGGGCGCAGCGGCAGGTGGAGCTTCTGGCGGGTGCGATGCCCGACTTCCTGCCCGAGACCCGGTGGGTGCGGGAGTCGGAGTGGAAGGTGGCCCCCGCTCCCCCGGACCTGCAGGACCGCAGGGTGGAGATCACGGGCCCGGTGGACCGCAAGATGATGATCAACGCCCTCAACTCCGGCGCCCAGGTGTTCATGGCGGACTTCGAGGACGCGCTGTCCCCCACGTGGAGCAACGTGGTGGTGGGGCAGAAGAATCTCATGGACGCTGTGCGGCGGACCATCGAGTACACGAGCCCGGAAGGGAAGCACTACCGGCTCGGAGAGCAGGTGGCCACCCTGCTGGTCCGGCCGCGGGGCTGGCACCTGGTGGAGCGACACGTCCGGATAGACGGCCAGCCCATCTCGGGCGCCCTGTTCGACTTCGGCCTGTACTTCTTCCACAACGCCCGGGAGCTCCTGGAGCGGGGGACGGGGCCCTATTTCTACCTGCCGAAGCTGGAAAACCACCTGGAGGCGCGGCTGTGGAACCACGTGTTCCAGTACGCGCAGGACGCCCTGGGGATCCCGAGGGGCACGATCCGCGCCACCGTCCTCATCGAGACCATCCTGGCGGCCTTCGAGATGGACGAGATCCTGTACGAGCTCCGGGACCACGCCTCGGGATTGAACGCGGGACGGTGGGACTACATCTTCAGCGTCATCAAGAAGTTCCGCCACCGCCCCGACTTCGTGCTGCCGGACCGGGCCCAGGTGACCATGACGGTGCCCTTCATGCGGGCGTACACGGAGCTGCTGGTGAAGACCTGCCACCGCCGGGGAGCGCACGCCATTGGGGGGATGGCCGCCTTCATCCCTAGCCGGAAGGACCCCGAGGTGAACGAGCGGGCCCTCGCCAAGGTGCGGGAGGACAAGGAGCGGGAGTCCGCGGACGGTTTCGACGGGACCTGGGTGGCGCACCCCGACCTAGTGCCGGTGGCGCTGGAGCCCTTCACCCGGGTCCTGGCGGGGCGACCCCACCAGAAGCACCGGCTCCGGGAGGACGTGCAGGTCCTGGCCAGCCACCTGTTGGACGTTCGGGTGCCGGGCGGGACGATCACAGAGGCGGGGGTGGTGAACAACGTCAGCGTGGCGCTCCAGTACCTGGACTCCTGGCTTCAGGGGACAGGGGCAGCGGCCATCTACAACCTCATGGAGGACACCGCCACCGCGGAGATCTGTCGGGCGCAGCTGTGGCAGTGGATCCACCACGGTGGGAAGATGGAGGACGGGAGGCCGGTGGACGCGGACCTGTACCGGAAGGTGCGGGACCAGGAGCTCGAGCGGTTGGGCGGGCAACCCGGGTCCCGGCTGCGGGAGGCCGCCGAGATCCTGGACCAGCTGGTCCTGCGGGAGGAGTTCGTGGACTTCCTCACGCTGGTGGCCTACGACCGACTTGACTGAGGCCGTGGATCGCGCGCGCGTCCTCCAGGGACTGCGGGCCCTGTACCCGGAGGGCCGGATTCTCACCCGGCCCGCGGAGCTGGCGGCCTACGAGTCCGACGCCCTCACCGCGTTTCGGGCGCGGCCCCTGGCGGTGGTGCTGCCGGAGACGCGGGAGGAGGTCGTGGCGACGGTGCGCTGGTGTCACCGCCACGGGGTCCCCTTCGTGGCGCGGGGGAGTGGCACCAGCCTGTCGGGCGGCTCCCTGCCCGTCCCCGAGGGGATCGTCATCGCCCTCAACCGCCTGAACCGCATCCTGCGGCTAGACCCGGAGGAGCGCATCGCGGTGGTGGAGCCGGGAGTGGTGAACCTGGACGTCTCCCGCGCGGCCGCGCCCTTCGGCCTGTACTACGCCCCGGACCCCAGCAGCCAGCCCGTGTGCACCATCGGCGGCAACGTGGCCTTCAACTCCGGAGGCGCCCACTGCCTGAAGTACGGCATGACCAGCAACCACGTGCTGGCCCTGGAGGTGGTGCTGGCTGACGGGGAGGTGGTGCGCTTCGGGGGCGAGAGCCTGGAGGGGGTGGGGCCGGACCTGGTGGGTCTGTTCGTGGGCTCCGAGGGGCTGTTCGGGATCGCCCTGGAGGTCACGTTGCGGCTGGTCCCAAAGCCGGAAGCGTACCGCACGGTGCTGGCCGCGTACCGCAGCCTGGAGGCCGCGGGGGACGCGGTGGCGCAGGTGGTGGCTTCAGGCCTGTTGCCGGGTGCGGTGGAGATCATGGACCGGCTCAGCATCGAGGCCGCGGAGGCCGCGGTGCACGCGGGCTACCCCGAGGACGCAGCGGCACTGCTCCTCGTGGAGCTGGAGGGGGAGGAGCCCGAGGTGGAGGCGGAGCTGGTGGAGCTGCTGGAGGTGGTGCGGGCGTCCGGGGCCTACGAGGTGCGGCTGGCCCGGGACGAGGCGGACCGTCAGAGGATCTGGAAAGGCCGGAAGGGCGCCTTTTCCGCCGTGGGACGGCTGAGCCCGGACTACCTGGTGCAGGACGGGGTGGTGCCAAGGACGCGCCTGGGCATCGCGCTGGCGGAGATCGAGCGGCTGAGTCGGAAGTACGGACTGCGGGTGGCGAACGTGTTCCACGCAGGGGACGGTAACCTCCACCCCCTGATCCTCTACGATGGGCGCCAGCCGGGCCAGCTGCAGCGGGCGGAGGAGCTGGCGGGGGAGATCCTGCGCCTGTGCATCCGGCTGGGGGGATCCATCACGGGCGAACACGGGGTGGGCATGGAGAAGCGGCAGTACCTCGCGGAGATGTTCTCGGAGCAGGACCTGGAGGTCATGCGCAGGCTGCGCCGGGCCATGGATCCCGGCGAGATCGCCAACCGGGGCAAGATGTTCCCCGTGCCGCAGCAGCTGGAAGCCGCCGCGGCGAGCTAGGCCCGTGCGCACGGGCGCGGTCCTGAGGCCCTCGGACGTGGATTCCCTGCGGGAGGCGGTACGCCAGCAGCCCCGCGTGTGGCCGAGGGGAGCCGGGACCAAGACCGCCCTCGCCCCTCCGGAGGGCGCGGTGGTGGTGGAGGTGTCGCAGCTGCGCGGCGTCCTCGACTACGACCCCGCGGAGTTCACCTTCACGGCCCTGGCGGGTACCCCCGTGCGGGAAGTGGAAGAGCTGCTGGGCCGGCACGGCCAGTACCTGCCCTTCGACCCGCCCCTTTCCGCCGCCGGCGCCACCCTGGGTGGTACGCTGGCCAGCGGGCTGAGCGGCCCGGGCCGGTACCGGTACGGCGGCGTCCGGGACTTCGTGCTGGGCGTGCGGTTCGTGGATGGGCGGGGGGAGCTAGTGCGCGCGGGCGGCAAGGTGGTGAAGAACGCCGCAGGGTTCGACTTGGCCAAGCTCATGGCCGGCAGCCTCGGCCGGCTGGGCGTGGTGGTGGAGCTGTCCTTCAAGGTGTTCCCCGCTCCCAGGGCGCGCGCCAGCCTGCGCGTGGACCGGCCGGGCTTCGAGGCTGCCTGGGGACTGCTCCGGGCGCTGTACACCAGCTCCTTCGACCTGGAGGCGGTGGACCTGGTGCCGCCCGGCACGGTGTGGGTGCGGGTGGCGGGCCGGCCGGAGTCCCTTCCGACGCGGGTGCAGCGCCTGCGGGCGTTCCTCCAGGGCGGGGAGGTGGTGGAGGGCGACTCCGGGATCTGGGAAGAGGTCCGGGAGTTCCGGTGGGTGCCGTCGGGCTGGACGCTGGTGAAAGTTCCGGTCACGCCGCGCCGCGTGCTGGACCTGGAGCGGGAGCTGCTGCCCACCGCGAGCCTGCGCCGGTACTCCGCGGGAGGAAACGTAGCCTGGGTGGCATGGCCGGAAGAGCCCGCGGCCCTGTCGGATTTGCTGGAGCGCCTGGACCTGCGGGGCCTGCGGGTGCTGGGACCGCCGGGGCTGCCCTTCCTGGGACGGGTGGACTCCGACGGGTTTTCGAGCCGGGTCAAACAGGCCCTGGACCCCGTGGGCCGGTTCGGACCCTACCCGTAGGGGTCACTGGCCGCGGTGCAACCGGAGGCGTGAGGTGCTGCACGAGATCCCCGTGGATCGCTACGGGGCGGTAGGCCGGCGGATGGCTAGGGCCGTAGAGGCGTGCGTGCACTGCGGCTTCTGTCTGGCGGCGTGCCCCACGTACCGGGTCCTGGGAGAGGAAATGGACTCTCCCCGGGGTCGCATCTTCCTCATGAAGGAGGTCCTGGAAGGTCATCTGGAGCCGCAGGAAGCCGCACCGTTCGTAGACCGGTGCCTGGGTTGCTTTGGGTGCGTCACCGCGTGTCCGTCCGGGGTGGCGTACGGGGAGCTGCTCACACCCTACCGCGAGTACGCGTCCGCGAAGGTCAGCCGGTCCTGGCCGGACCGGCTGCTCCGCTGGCTGACGATGGAGACGCTGCCGTACCCCGGGCGTCTGCGGGCGGCCTTACGGCTCGCGCGGCTGGTCCGACCCGCCGCCCCCTACCTCCCGGCCCGGTTGCGGGCCATGGTGAGCCTCGTACCCGACCGGCTGTCGCGGCAGCGCGGTACTGCGTCCACCGTCGCCCCTGCGGGAGCACGCCGGGCCCGGGTGGCGGTGCTGGTGGGCTGCGTGCAGCGGGTCCTACACCCGGAGATCCACGAGGCCACGGTGCGGGTGCTGGCGCGCAACGGCGTGGAGGTGGTGGTGCCGGACGACCAGGGCTGCTGCGGGGCGCTGGCCATGCACGTGGGAGAAGGGGCGCGGGCCCGCCAGCTGGCGCGGCGGAACCTGTCGGCGTTCCCGGACGACGTGGACGCGGTGATCACCGACGCCGCGGGCTGCGGGTCGGCCATGAAGGAGTACGGCTTCCTGTTCGCCGGACAGCCGGAGGAGGAGCAGGCTCGAAAGCTGGCCGCGCGGGTGCGGGACGTGAGCGAGTTCCTGGACGGGCTGGGGATCGAAGCCCCTCCTCCCTTACTGGCGCCTGCGCGGGCCGTGTACCAGGACGCCTGCCATCTCCTGCACGCGCAGGGCGTGCGGGACGCGCCGCGCCGGCTGCTAGGCACGGTGGGCAACCTGGAGGTGGTGGAGCCTGCGGAGGCCGAGCTGTGCTGCGGGTCCGCGGGAACGTACAGCTTGGAGCACCCCGACGTCGCGGCGGAGCTCGGGCGCCGCAAGGCGCGGGGGCTGCTGGCGGCGGACCCGGACGTGGTGGTCACCGGGAACGTAGGCTGCATGGTCCAGATCCGCGCGCACCTGCGGGCTGCGGGGCGTCCGGTCCCTGTGCTCCACACGGTCCAGGTCCTGGACCTGGCTTACCGCGGGCAGGGCTTCCCCCGGCTCGCGTGAACCGAAGCCTACGACCGCGCCCGGGCCAGGGTCGCCTGGGCCATGCGCAGGGAGGCCGCGTCCACCATCTTGCCGTCCACGGTGAGGGCTCCTCGGCCGGCGAGCTGAGCCTGCTCGTACGCCGTCACCACCTTCCGGGCCCACTCCACCTCCTCCTCCGTCGGCGCGAATACCTCGTGCACGACCGGGATCTGGGCGGGGTGGATGCACCACTTGCCGTCGAAGCCCAGACTGCGGGCTACCCGGCACAGCCTGCGGAAGGCCTCCAGGTCGCGGAACTCCGCCGCGGGGCCATCAAACGCCCGGAGCCCAGCGGCGCGGGCCGCCACCACCACCCGCATCATGGGGTAGTGCCAGCGGTGGCCTGGGTAGACCACGTCCCACTGGTCCTCGGTCCCGATGGCGGAGCTGGGGATGCCCGCGGACGCGGCGAAGTCGCCGGGCCCGAAGCTCAGGGCCTGCAGGCGCGGGCTGGCCGTGGCCAGCTGCTCCACGCGGGCGAGGCCGGCGGCCGTCTCCACCAGGGCGTGGATCCCGATGCGCCTTCGCAGGCCCACGCGGGCCTCGATCTGCGCCAGCAGGATGTCCACGAAGGTCAATTCCTCCGGCCGACTCACCTTGGGCACGATCACGCAGTCCAGCTGGGCGCCCGCGGCCTCGCACACTTCCACCAGGTCCCGGTACGCCCACGGCGTGTCCAGACCGTTGATGCGGACCATGCGGGTCTTGCCCCCCCAGTCCAGTTCCCGCAACGCCCGCGCCGCGTGCGCCCGGGCGGTGTCCTTCAGGTCCGGCGGGACCGCGTCCTCCAGATCCAGGAACACCGCGTCCGCCTGGGAAGCCACCGCCTTCTCCACCTTGCGGGGCTCCGAGGCGGGTACCGCCAGGATGGAGCGCTCCCACCGCTCGTCCATGGCCACCTCCACGGGGCGGTCTGAGACAATGGCACAAGAGCTTCGGTCCGATTGTACGGCCTGCGGGGAGGTCGCGGGTGGAACAGCGGCGGGTGGTCACCGTGGCGGTGATGCTGGGCATGTTCCTGGCGGCCCTGGACACCACCATCGTGGCCACGGCCCTACCGACCATCGCCCGGGTGCTGGGGGGGTTGGAGCTCTACGCGTGGGTGGTGGCCAGCTACTCGCTGGCGCTGACCGCGGCCACCCCAGTGTTCGGCGGTCTGGCGGACCGCTACGGGCGGCGGCCGGTGTACCTGCTGGGGGTGGCGATTTTTCTCGGAGGCTCGGCCCTGTGCGGGGCCGCGCGGTCCATGCCGGAGCTGGTGGTGTTCCGCGCGGTGCAGGGCGTCGGGGGCGGAGCGCTGCTGCCCGTGGCCATCACCATCGTGGGCGACCTGTTCAGCCTGGAGGAGCGAGCCCGCGTTCAGGGCCTGTTCAGCGGCGTGTGGGGGGTGGCGAGCGTGGTGGGCCCGTTGCTGGGTGGGTTCCTGGTGGACCGAGGGGCGTGGCGGTGGATCTTCTACGCCAACCTGCCGCTGGGGCTGGTGACCCTGTGGGTGGTGGCGCGCAAGTACCGGGAGCCACCGGTTCGGGCTGAGGGCCCCGTGGACGTGGTGGGGGCCGCGCTGCTGGTAGCGTGCGTGGTGGTGGGCCTGTGGAGCCTGGAGCGCGCGTCCTTCGGCCCGGGTCTGGCTCTGTCCGGGCTGCTGGCTGCCGCCTTTGTGGTGTGGGAGTCCCGCTCGAGTCACCCGGTCGTTCCCCTGCGCCTATTCCGGAACCGGCTGGTCAGCGCGGCTTCCGTGACCGGCTTTTTGGTGGGGGCGGCGTTGTTCGGGAGCCTGTACTACGTGCCGCTGTTCGTGCAGGGGGTCCAGGGCAGGGGGCCCACGGAGGCGGGAGCCGTCCTGACCCCGCTCATGCTGGCGTGGACCGCGGCCAGCAGCCTGGGTGGCCGGCTGGTCCTGCGGTTCGGGTTCCAGCGGGTGGCCCTGGCGGGCGTGGGGCTGCTGGGGGCGGGGTTCGCGGTACTGGTAGGAATGCCGACGGATGCGTCGGCGGGCCCCGTGCGGTGGGCCACGGCGCTGCTGGGCACCGGCATGGGCCTGGTGGTGCTGGTCACGGTGCTGGCAGTACAGAGCTCCGTCCCCTACACGGAGCGGGGCCTGGCGACCTCCTTGACCCTGTTCTTCCGCAGCATCGGGGGCGCGGTGGGCGTGAGCGTGCTGGGTAGCCTGATGGTGAGACGGTTGCGGGCCGCAGGGGTTGAGGTGGGTCAGCTGCGGGGGTTGCTGGACCCCGTGGAGCGGATGGCGCTTGGGCCCGAGGTGCTGGAGCCCCTGCGGGTTCACCTGGCGGCGGGGCTGGAGGCCGTGTTTACCGCGTCCCTGGTCCTGAGCGGGTTGGCCCTGCTCTCCCTCCGCGCGTTCCCCGCAGGGCCGGTGTCAGAATCCGCAGGCGGGCCGGTGGGGGAGGCCGCGGACTGAACTACAGCTCCCGGGCCGCGGCCACCACTTCCTGCCCCAGCCCTTCCAGGAACTCCGGGTCGGTGTTCAGCGAGTCCGTGCGCCGGAAGACCAGACCCAGGTCCGTGGCGCGTTCCGCGGCCTCCACGTCCAGGTCGTACAGGATCTCCAGGTGGTCTGCCACGAACCCGATGGGCACAGCCAGCACCTGCCGGGGGCCGGAGCGGGCGATCTGCTCCAGCACATCCAGGATGTCCGGCCCCAGCCACCGGAAGGGCGTGTGGCCTGCGCTCTGGTAGCACAGCCTCCAGCGGGGGATCCCCATCCGGTCCACCAGGGCCTGCGCTGTCTCCCGCAACGTGCGGGGGTACGGGTCGTCCCACTCCAGGATGCGCTCGGGCAGGCTGTGGGCCGTGAACAGGACCTCCGTGGCCGCCGGGTCCGGGTCCGGGAAGCGCGCCAGCCCGGAGCGTATGCGGCGCTCCACCGCCGCGAGGTAGCCGGGGTTCAGGTGCCAGCAGCGGATGACCCGCACCCGTAGGTCCGGGACGGAACGGAACGCGGGCTGCGCGTACTCCAGGTACTCGTCCACGATCATGCGGGACTCGTGCGGCGCCAGCACCAGGGCCACCACCTCCCGCAGCCCGTCCTGTACCATCCGTGCGGCCACGTCCCCGACGAACGGCGGGCTGTGCTTCATCGCCAGATACACCTGGAAGGTCCCGGGAGACCGCCGGTCCAGGACCGCCTGGAGCCCGCGGGCCTGTGCCTCGGTGATCTCCCGCAGGGGTGAGGCGCCGCCGATCCGCCGGTACCGCTCCCGAAGGTCGGCCACCTCCTCCGGCGAGGGCGCCCGTCCGCGCCGGATGTGGGTGAAGTACGCCTCCACCTCGTCCAGGTTGCGGGGCGTTCCGTAGGCCATGAGCAGCACGCCGACCGTCACCCGCGACTCCCCCTTTCGTGCACCCAGTCCACCAGCTCGGCAAGCCGATCGGGGTCGGTTTCCGGCATCACCCCGTGGCCCAGGTTGAAGATGTGACCGCGTAAGGCCCGACCCTGGGCTACGATGCGGCACACCTCTGCCCGCAGGGCGTGTCGGTCTCCCAGCAGCCGAGCGGGGTCGAGGTTGCCCTGTATGGCTTTCCCACCCAGGGTGGCCGCGGCCTCAGACAGCGGCACCCGCCAGTCCACGCCCACCACCTCCACGGGCAGATCCCGGAACTCCGCCAGCAGGTGCGCACACCCGGTGGCGAAGTAGATCCGCGGGACGCCGTCCACGGCCTGCAGCAGCTGGACCAGGTAGGGGCGCACCGCCCACCGGAAGTCCTCCGCCGACAGCACCCCCACCCACGAGTCGAACAGCTGAACCAGCTGGGCGCCCGCCTGCACCTGGGCCCGGAGGTACGCGGCGAGGTTGGTGGCCAGGCGCGCGGCCAGGGCGTGCCACACCTCGGGACGGCGGTGCAGCAGGGCCCGGGTCCGGGGCCAGTCCCGGGACGGCCCACCCTCCACCAGGTAGGCGGCCACGGTGAACGGCGCCCCCGCAAAGCCCACCAGGGGCCGATCCAGGGCGGCCCTCACCAGACGGACGGTCTGCGGGACGAACTCCAGTGCCTCCAGGTCGAGCTCGGGAAGGTGCGCGAGCCGTTCGACGCAGACCGGTGTCGAGAGGACCGGGCCGCGGCCCTCCGCCAGCTCGAACTCCAGGCCCATCCCCCACAGGGGCACCAGCAGGTCGCTGAACAGGATGGCGGCGTCCACGTCCATGCGGCGCAGGGGCTGCAGGGTGACCTGCGCAGCCAGCTCCGGCTCCCGGCACAGCTGCGCCAGGGAGTAGCGCTCCCGCAGCCTCCGGTACTCCGGAAGATAACGCCCCGCCTGCCGGAGGAACCACACGGGGGTGGTGTCCACAGGTTGCCCCAGGGCGGCGCGCAAGACGCGGTCCCTCACCGACGGCCTCCCAGCAGCGTGGCGGAGTACAGCACCGCCATCAGCACTACCAGGTTCGCCCGCGCCAGGGCGGTCGCCCAGCGGGGCGACAGACGGCCCCGCGCGGCCCCCGGTGCAGCCCAGAAGTCGTGGGCGGCTTTCAGCGCCACGGCCAGGCCCACGAGGCCCAGCTTGTCCCGCAGCACCGGCTGGGCCGGGTCCCAGCCGGACAACAGGAACACCATGCCCGTCGCCACCAGCACCACCACTGCCAGCCAGGACAGGCCGCGGAAGCGGAGTCCCAGCACTCGGAAGGCCTGCGCTCCGTCGGGTCCTCGGCGTCGCAGGGCCGGGGCCGCCCACGCGAACAGGACGTATCCGCCCACCCAGACCGCGGCGGCCAGCAGGTGGAGGAACACCGCGACCCTGTAGCCGGTCATGGGGAGGCCGGCCGGAGGGCGTCGAGAGGGACCTGCTGGCGGACGCCCCACCCGAAGTCTCCCTCGGACAGGACGTACGCGCGCTCCGGCCGCAGGGCAAAGAACCGGATCTGGCCGGTTCCCCGGACCGAAGCCCACAAGGGGAACCTCCCTCGAGCAGAGGGGAAGCGCTGCAGGTACCCTCGGGCGGCGCGCACCGCCTCGCGTCCCGCCAGGGGCCGCGCGGTGCCCTCCAGCTGTACCCCCCGCAGCGGCCGGGTCTGGTCCGGGTGGATGGCCGCGGCCACCCGCGGGCAGGCCAGGAGGTCCCTTACGTGCCGCGTGGTCAGCCGTGACATGAACACCAGCTCGGGACCGGGCTGCAGGGCGTACAGCACCGGGGCCGCCCACGGCCCCTCCGCCGAGCACGTGGCCAGGGTCATGACACGATTCTCCTCCAGCAGCTGCCGGAAGACGTCCACCACCCGCAGGTCCGCGGGCGCTTCAGGGCGTCTGGAAGAC
The DNA here is from genome assembly GCA_938028835.1 of uncultured bacterium. GTDB lineage: Bacteria > Sysuimicrobiota > Sysuimicrobiia > Sysuimicrobiales > Sysuimicrobiaceae > Tepidifontimicrobium. The sequence continues at coordinate 19,183 of CALIMJ010000002.1, forward strand.
GTGGCGAACGACCTCCTCCAGGCTCCCGTGCCGCGCGGTGAAGATCGGGGTGTCCCGCAGGGTGTAGGGCCGCGCCGCGGTACTCCGCAGGCTCGTGACGAGCTCGAGGAAACGCTCGGGGTCGTCCGTCTCGTAGCCCACCACGAACTCCCAGTCGCTCAGCCCCGTGCTGTACAGCAGGATCTGCTCGATCCCCTCGAATCCGTGCCCGACCCGGGCGTGTTCCAGCATCATGCGGCGCCGGTCCTCCGCGGACAGCTGGTACCACTCGTGGGTCTTGCTGAACGGGTATACGACCAGGTAGCGCTTGCGGGGCCCCGGCACCTGGACGCTGGTGCCGCTGCGCCCGGTGTACTGGGACGGACGGACGAAGCCCCACAGGGCACACACGCAGCGCAGGTCGGTGGCCAGGAGGAGCTCGGCGGCTCCTTGGTACGGCTCCAGCCCCTGGGCCGCCACCCACAGCCCGAGGTCCACCCCCGAGCGGAGCCCCACCAGGTCGTACGTGTAGACGGCGGCGACCCCGGAGACCGCGGCGGCCCGTTCGACCGCCTCGCGCACCCGGGCCGCGTGCTGGGACGTCCGGTATCCCGGGGGCACCTCGTAGAAGAGGAAGCCGTGCACGCGCGGCTCGCTCATGGACCTCCCTGCGGGCTGGCCCTACGCACGCCGCGCGGCCCGACGCCGCCGGGACACGGCAGGCCGGGGACTGCGGCGGGCCCGCACCACCGGACGCCCCCGCCGGCGCAGGCCCCTGCGCAGCGCCGTTACGTCCTCCAGCCGCACCGCGTAGGACCGTCCCTGGCGCGTGGCGGGCAGCTTGCCCTGCCGGATGTACTTGTACACCGTCAGGCGGCTCACCCCGAGGCGCCGTGCGGCCTCCTCCGCGCGGATCCAGTTGGCCGGAGCCGCGGCCGGTGCCGGGGGCTGCGGCGCAGACCCCGTGTCCGCCACCGCCCGCAGGGCCGCGGCGGTCCGCCGGATGGCCTCCTCGATCTCCCGAGGGCCCATCCTCCGCTGCGCCGCCTGCGCCTTCACGATCTCCACCGTCATCTCCAGGATGGACGACACCGTGACCCTCCTGCCTCGCGGACTCTGCCTCCCCTCCCTGGGGCAAGGCAACACCAATACGATACCGCACGCTTTCGATTCCGTGCACCGTCGGAGCCGCTGCGCTCCCAGGGCCGGCCCAGACCCCTGGCGGGTCAACGGCGCGCGGGATCTGGCGTGGTGGGCAATCTCCCCTTCGGGGCGACCCGTAGCGCGCTCCCACGGCGCGGCCGGCGCGGAAGCCCGCGGCGGGAGGTTTTGACACCCCTACCGGCCTCGCCCATACTTGCGGCAAAGCGCGAACCCCGCGGCGGTTCAAGGACCGCGAGGGGCTGCCGATTTCGGGGTTTGGGGGGAGTTGCGAGGGCGATGGAGATCCGGACCGTGGGAGCCTACCTGCAGGCGGCGGCGCACGACGACCGCCTGACCCGCACCACGCACCACTACATCGCGGACATGCTGGAGTACTTCGGCCCGGAGAAGGTGTTCGAGGGGATCTACGGGATGCGCCGCCAGCTGGAGGATATCGTGAACTTCTTCCGGGCCCACTCCATGGCCATGGAACGCCGGCTGCTGCTCCTGGTGGGTCCCCAGGGATCCGGGAAGAGCATGACCGTGGACAAGCTCAAGCGGGCCCTGGAGGAGTACAGTCGCACGGAGGCGGGCCGGATCTACGCAGTGGAGGGCTGCCCGTTCCACCAGCACCCGTTCGACCTGGTCCCCCACGAGGTGCTGCGGGCCCGGGGCTTCCACTGGCACGAGGAGGCCGTGCCGTGCCCGGTGTGCGACCGGCTCGTCCAGCGCCACGGGGGTTGGGAGCACGTCCCGGTGCAGCGGATCGAGCTGTCCGCGCGGAAGAAGGTGGGGATCGCCAAGCACACGCCCACGGACCTCCGCCGTGAGGACATCACCAACTTCGTGGGCAACATCAACTTCGCCATGCTGAAGGAGCGGGGGTCCACCTACGACCCCGACGCCTACGACTTCGAGGGCAAGATCATCTGGGCCAACCGAGGGATCCTGGACTGGACGGAGGTGTTCAAGAGCCGCCGCCAGCTGCTGTCCCTGCTGTTGGAGCTCATCCAGTCCAAGCGGATCGACCTCGCCAACTTCCCCACGGTCCATGTGGACTGCGTGGTCATCGGCCACTCCAACTACCCGGAGTACAACGTGTTCCTGTCCGAGGACATCATGGAGCCCCTGCGGGGTCGGATCCACAAGATCGACTTCCCGTACAACCTGGACCTGGCGGGGGAGATGGAGATCTACCGGCAGCTGGTGGAGCGAGCGAACCGGGTCCGGGGGGAGCGCAAGCACGCGCCCCAGGACGTGTACGAACTGGCAGCCCGGTACGCCCTCAAGACCCGCGCGGACTCCGGCGGGATGAAGGGGCTGAGCCCGCGGTTCTTCGAGGACGCCTTCTCCACCGCCTACGTGCGGGCGGACCGGTGCCTGGACCTGGAGGTGCTGAGCGAGGCCATCGAGCGGACCTTCGAGCACCAGTCCCTGAAGGACCTGAACCTGAAGGAACTGCTCCGACAGTTCGAGGAGACGAAGATGGAGTTCGTCCACGAGAAGGTCTCCCTGATCGTGGAGCGGATCGTCCCGGAGCACTTCTTCGACTACGGCCAGAACCTGTACCGGAACTACCTGGACGCGGTGCGCCGAAGCGTGGTGGGCGAACCCCTGGCGGAGCGGGAGAAGGAGCTGGTGGACGAGGTGGAGGGGATCCTGGTCCACAAGCGGCAGATCAGCCGGCAGGGGCGGGTAGCCTTCCAGAACGTGCTGGCGGAGCGGTACGAGGAGCTGTGGGAGATGCCGTACACGGAGAACGAGCACCTCCGTCCCGTGATCAACGAGGTGGTGTTCAACAAGATTAAGAACTGCCTCCGGCTGTACGACAAGACGGACGATTTGGACCCCACCAGCCGGGAACTGCTGGAGGTACTGCACCGCAGCGCGGTGTCGGAGCACGGGTACTGCGAGGTGTGCGCCCGCAGCCTGTTCCGCATCCTCGGACGGAGCGTGTGAGGGGGTTATGCGGATCCACCGGGGGCGCATCGCCCAGCACAAGCACGACGAGCTCCTCCGGGCGTACCTGAAGCAGAACCTCCACGAGCTGATCCAGCAGAAGGAGTTGGTCGTGGACGGGAAGGTGAAGACCCAGCTGTCGACCCTGGACCTGCCCACCCTGCGATACGGGGACGACGAGGCGTACCTGGCCCAGGGGGCGGGCGGATCCGGCCGGGGCGGGGGCGGGGACGATGGGGTCCAGCCCGTAGGGGGCCTGCTGGGCGGCGACCACCACGGACCGGAGGTGCGGGTGGAGCTGGACTTCGACGAGTTCGTGCGGCTGGCGCAGGAGGTGTTGCTGGAGGAACTGGAGCTGCCGGCCCTGCAGCGGGTCCCGCGGGGCGGGGAGGTGGAGACCGAGGACCTGCCGGAGCTGGACGACCTGGACCGGATGGGCCTGTCCGCGGACCTGAACCTGGAGGAGACGTTGCTGGCGAGCCTGATGCGGACCGTGCGGGAACGGGGGGTTCTGGACTACGACGTGGACGTGCGGCAGGACGGGTGGTACTTCGTGGAGGACCCCCGCGCGGCCCGCAACCACCGGTCCCTGGAGGTGTACGTGCTGGACATCTCCGGGTCCATGCGGGGCGACTACCTGGCGCTGGTGCGAAAGACCATCTTCCTCCTCTGGTACGCCCTGGAGCGGCGGTACCCCACCAACCTCCGGCGCTACGTGGTGTTCCAGGATGTGGCGGAGGAGAAGACCCGGGAGGAATTCTTCTCCGTGGAGAGCAGCGGGGGGACCCACATCTCGGCGGGGTTCGAGAAGGCCATGGAGATGCTGGAGGGGGTGTCGGAGTACGACACCTACCTCTTCCTGTTCACGGACGGCGAAACGAGCAGCGGGGACTTCGAGCTGGCCAAGCGGAAGTACGAGGAGGCCCTGGACCGGTTCGACCTGGTCTGCTACGGGCACGTGAACCCGGGCAGCCGCGGGGTCGGGGGGTTCAGTGAGTACGTGCAGGAGGTGGCGCGGCGGCGGCCCAACGCCACCTTCGCGAACCTGGTGGACCTCGACTCGGTCCGGGAGGGCCTCCGGGAGTTCCTGACCCGGGTAGACGGCGGAGGGAAGGTGGCGTGCGGGAGTACGAGGCGGTCATCGCGCGGGTGGAGGAACTAGCCCGCCAGCTGGGGCTGCGCTGGGACCCGGTGGTCTTCCGGATGAGCGGGGCCGAGGAGATCGCCGAGGTGGCCAGCATGGGGCTGCCGAACCGGTTCGTGCACTGGTACTGGGGCGGGGCCTACAAGGAGATCCGGCTGCAGCAGGACAAGTCCCTGCTCAGCATCCTGGAGCTGGTCCTGAACAGCCGCCCCGCCTACGCGTTCCTGCGGCGGTCCAACACCTACCTGCAGAACGTGTTGGTGATCGCCCACGTGTACGGCCACGCGGACTTCTTCGCCAACAACCACTGGTTCCAGAAGTCCAACAAGAACATGCTGAACGAGGCGGAGCGCCACGCCCGCAGCTTCCGGACGTACGAGGCCCGCTACGGGCGCGAGGCAGTGGAGGCCCTCTTGGACAGCTGCCTGACCGTGGCCGCCAGCGTGAACGCCTTCGAGCGGGATCCGGCCCGCCGGCGCAAGCGGCTGGTGTACTTCCTGGAGGAGCACGCGCCCCTGGAGCCCTACGAGCGGGAGGTGCTGCAAGCGATCCGAGAGGAGGCGGAGTACTTCGACCTGATCCAGAGGACCCACATCACCAACGAGGGCTGGGCGACCTTCGTGGAGGCGACCCTCCTGCGGGAGCTGCTCACCGCGCGGGAGTGGGCGGAGGTCTGCGTGCACCTGTGCGCGCGCCCCACGCCCTACACCCTCGGCTACGCCCTGTTCGGGGCCATCCGCCGCCGGCGGGGCTTCGAGGGGGCCCTGGCGGCGCGGCGGTACTACGAGGACGTGCGGCTTATTGATGAGACCCTCACCCAGGACCTGGTGGATCGCCTGGACCTGTTCGTGTACGACCCGCGCGACCGCAGCCGGAACACCCAGGTGGACGCGGTGAAGGAGATGCTCATCGAGCAGAAGCTGTACCGGGGCGAACCGCGGGTGGAGGTGGAAGACCCCGACCACCCCCGGGACCTGGTGCTGGTGCACGTGGAGGAGGGGCGCAAGCTGGACCCCCGGCGCATCGCCCTGTACCTGAAGGCGGTGCACGTCCTGTGGAAGCACCCCGTGCGGCTGCGGGCGAACGGCAAGCTGTACACCTACGACCGGCGCGGGCTGTCCACGGCTTGACGGGGCTTCGGGGGGGTCGGGTGCTATAATGGGGCCGAAGTCCTAGGCCACGGCGCGGCTTGCCGGCGCCGGGTGGGGAGCAGCGCAGAAGGGGGTATCGCCGTGATCCGGATGAAGGTGAAGGGCGTGGCGATGGATCAGCACATGAACCCTGTGGTGCTGCTCACGGACACCGACGAGCGCATGGCCCTGCCCATCTGGGTGGGAGCGGCGGAGGCCCAGGCGATCGCCCTGCAGCTGCAGGGGGTCACCCCGCCCCGGCCCATGACCCATGACCTGATGCGGTCCATCCTGCAGGAGATGTCGGTGTCCCTGACCCGCATCGTGGTGTGCGACGTCCGAGACCAGACCTACTACGCGGAGATCCACCTGAAGCGGGAGGGGAAGGAACACACCATCGACTCGCGGCCCAGTGACGCCATTGCGCTGGCGCTGCGCATGCAAGCGCCCATCTTCGTGGACGAGAAGGTGGCGGCCCACGCCATCCCCCTCAAGGGCACGGACGACGAGGAGATGGAGGAGTGGCGCCGCTTCCTCGAGACCGTGAAGCCCGCGGACTTCCGGAAGTCGCTGCACTAGGTCACAGGGCCAGGCCACCCGTGACCACCAAGGTCTGGCCGGTGATGTAGCTCGCCTCGTCGGAGGCCAGGAACACCACCGCCTCGGCGACCTCCTCGGGGGTGGCGAACCGCCCCACGGGGATCTCCCCCTCAATCCGGCGCCGGTCCTCCGGGCTGCGGGTGGCGTGGACGCGGGTGTCGGTGTAGCCGGGAGCCACGGCGTTCACGCGGATCCTGGGGGCGAGGGCGTGGGCGAGGCATCGCGTGAGCATGAGCACCGCTGCCTTGCTCACCGCGTAGTGGGGAGCGCCGGGACCGGGTAGTACCCCCCGCATGGAGCCCACGTTCACGATGGAGCCCCCCTCGGGCATCACCCGCGCCGCGGCGCGGCTGAGGAAAAACGGGGCCTTCACGTGGAGGGCCATCTGCTCGTCCCACAGGGCCTCCGTGATCTCCCACAAGCCGGTCCGCTCCACCAGCCCCGCGTTGTTCACCAGCACGTCGAGCCGGCCGAAGGCCCGTACGGTTTCCTCCACCAGGCGGTAGCAGGCCGCCACCTCCCGGAGATCCGCCTGTACGACGGCGGCCCGCCCTCCGGCTTCCTGGACCCGCGCCGCCACGCGCTCGGCGCCGGAGCTGTTGGATCGGTAGTGCACCACCACGGCGGCCCCGCGGCGCCCGAAGGCCACCGCACACGCCTGCCCGATCCCGCTGCTGGCACCGGTGACGAGGACGGTCCGACCGGAAAAGTCCACGAGGTAGTTGTTCGGAGGCTGGATGGCGTTCACCTACCCGAGCAGATGTTCGCGTCCGGCGCCGGTCTATCGCGGCAGGATTCGGTCTATCCGGTGGTAAATAGTCCCGTCTGTTGGTCCGGATTTTTCCGAGGCCCTTTTTCGGAGGGGTCCCATGGCCGGACAGATAGCTGCCTGGGTGATGGCGCTGCTGACGGTGTTGGGCCTCGCAGCAACGGCTTGGGCGCAGACCTGGGAGTATACCGTGCAACCCGGGGACACCCTGTACTCCATCGCGCGGCGCTTCGGGACCACGGTGGACGAGCTGGCCAGGCTGAACGGCCTTGCGGACCCGCACCGGCTGCAGGCGGGGCGCCGGCTTAGCGTCCCCCGGACAGGGCAAAGCGAGGCCGCCTCCGCCCGCGTCCACGTGGTGCAGCCCGGCGACACCCTATGGAGCCTGGCGCGACGCTACGGAACGACACCCGCGGAGCTCGCCCGCGCGAACGGCATGGGGGAAGAGGACGTCCTCCGGGTCGGGCAGGAGCTGCGGATCCCCGAGCCGGAACAGCCCCTGCGCCTCGGGCAGGTCGGTGCGGCCCCCTCCCGCGGGTTGGCCCTCGTGAGCGTGGCGCGCCGCTTCCTGGGGGTTCCGTACCGGTGGGGAGGCACGGGCCCGGGAGGGTTCGACTGCTCCGGGTTCCTGTACACCGTGTTCAGCCGCATGGGCATCCAGCTGCCACGGACGTCCTTCGAGATGTTCCGCTCGGGCCGACCGGTCGCCCGCGCGGAGCTACAGCCCGGTGACCTGGTGTTTTTCACCACGTACGCGCCCGGCCCCTCCCACGCGGGGATCTACCTGGGGGGAGGACAGTTCATCCACGCCTCGTCTGCAGGGGGAGGCGTGCGCATCGACCCCCTGAGCAAGCCGTATTACAGCGCCCGCTACCTCGGGGCCCGGCGGTATTTCTAAGCCCTCGGACATCCCGCGTCGCGCAGCGCCGCCCGCGGGCGTAGGATGATCCATGCGGTGTCCGCGTTGAGGCTCGCCGGTGCGGTGGCCGCCGCGAAGGCGGTAGCGGGCGCAACCCGTGTGCTCCGCCTGGGCGGCGGGACGGTGCTCCCGGGCAGGGTGGCCCGGTGGCTGTTCCCCCGGGTGCTGGAGGAACTGACCGGGGCCCTGGATCCGGTGGTGGTGGTCAGCGGGACGAACGGGAAGACCACCACGGCGCGCCTGGTGGCCCGGGCCCTGGAGGTGGCGGGGCTCAAGACCGTGTCGAACCGAGCCGGCGCGAACCTGCAGGCAGGCCTGGTGGCCTCTGTGGCGCTGGCCAGCGACCTCTGCGGCAGGCCCCGGGCGCAGGCGGCGGTGTTCGAGGTGGACGAGGCCACCCTTCCGGCCGTGTTGCCGGTCCTGCGTCCGCGCGTCCTGGTCCTCACGAACCTGTTCCGCGACCAGCTGGACCGGTACGCGGAGGTGGAGCGGGTGGCGGAGGGCTGGCGCCGGGCCTTCGCGAGGCTCGGGCCCACCGCCGTGGTGTGCTACAACGCCGACGACCCCCAGGTGGCGGACGTGGCGCGGCTAGCGCCCGCAGGGCTGCCTTTCGGGATCGAGGACGTGTCTGCCGGCCAGGGGGCTCTGGAGGAGGCTGCGGACGTCCGTTTCTGCTACCGGTGCGGCGTGGCGTACCGGTACTCCGTGGTGTTCCTGTCCCACGCGGGCCACTACGCGTGTCCCGTGTGCGGGTGGTCCCGGCCGGCCCCCTGCGTCCGTGCGGAGACCGTCAGGCTGGTGGGGACGTCGGGTGCGGAGGTGCTGCTGCGGTGGGACGGCGAGGGGTTCGTGGTCCGCAGCGGGCTTCCTGGGCTGTACAACGTCTACAACCTCGTCGCGTCGGCCGCCGCGTGCCGGGCCCTGGGCCTGCCGGCTGACGTCTGGCGCCGCGCCGCGGAGTCCGTCCGGCCCGCTTTCGGACGGGGCGAGCGGCTCACGTGGAACGGGGTCGCGTTGCGGATCCTGCTGGTGAAGAACCCCGCAGGCTTCAACGAGGTGCTGCGGCTGGTGGTGTCCGAGCAGCCCCGATCCCTGCTGTTGGCCATCAACGACCGCACCGCGGACGGCCGCGACGTGTCGTGGCTGTGGGACGTGGACTTCGAACGGCTGCAGGGGCTGGAGGCCCACGTGACGGTGAGCGGGCTACGGGCGGAGGACATGGCCCTGCGGCTGAAGTACGCGGGCTGGCCGGAGGACCGCACCACGGTGGAGCGGGACCTGGCGCGCGCCCTCCGCCGGGCGCGGGACCGCACGCCGGCGGGCGGGGCGCTGTTCTGTCTGCCCACCTACACCGCCATGCTGGAGCTGCGCCGGGTGCTGTTCCGGTGGGGCGTGGTGGCACCGTTTTGGGAGGACTGAAGTGGACCTCGTTCTGGTGCACCTCTTCCCGGATCTACTGAACCTGTACGGCGACCGCGGGAACCTCGTGACGCTGCGGGAGCGGGCGCGGCGCCGCGGGATCCACGTGGTGGTGAAGGAGGTGCGGCTGGAAGACGACCTGCCCGCGGATGGGGACCTGTACGTCCTCGGCGGTGGGGAGGACCGGCAGCAGGCCCTGGTGGCGCGGGCGTTGCAGCAGCACGCGGGCACCCTCCGGGCGGCGGTGGCGGGTGGGGCCGTGGTCCTGGCGGTGTGTGGCGGCTACCAGCTGTTGGGGCACGGGTACCGAGCCGCGGAGGGCCAGCAGCTACCGGGTCTAGGGCTGCTGGACGTGACCACGGAGCACCCGGGGCACCGAGCCCGACGGCTGGTGGGCAACGTGGTGGCCCGGTGCACGCTTCCGGGCGTGGGGAGTCTGGTGGGGTTCGAGAACCACGGCGGCCGCACGCGCCTGGGTCCCGGGGTCCAACCCCTGGCCCGGGTCCGCGTGGGCTTTGGCAACAACGGACACGACGGTACGGAAGGCGCGTGGTGCGGCACGGTGTTCGGCACCTACCTGCACGGCCCGGTGTTGCCGAAGAACCCCCGCCTGGCGGATCACCTCCTGACCCTGGCGCTCCGGCGGAGACACGGGGACGTGCGGCTGCAGCCCCTGGACGACCGGTGGGAGGAGGCCGCGCACCTCGCGGCCGCGGCGCGGGCGGGTCTGCGACTACGCCGCTAGCGCCTTACCTGGGCCAGGATGGCTCCAGCGACCACGGACGCGGCGCCCACCAGCTGGAGTGGTTCCAGGGTCTCCCGGAACACCGCGTAGCCCAGCAGGCCCGCCACCACAGGCTCCACGGTGGCCACGATGCTGGCCCGGCTGGCCTGCACCGTGCGGAGCCCGGCCACGTAAAGCCACTGCGCGAGCAGCGTGGTCACCAGCCCCAGGTACAGGAGGGGGGCCAGGGCGGCGGCCACCGCGGACGGCAGGAAGCGGTGCGGGGACACGCCCGCCGCAGTGCCCAGCAGCACCAGGAACACCGTGCCGAAGCCCAGCGCGTAGACCAGGACGACGAGGGGCGGGTACCGGCGGAGCGCCGCCTTCCCGAAGATGCTGTACAGCCCGTAGGTCAGGCCTGAGGCCAGGCCCGCCAGCACCCCCGGCAGGTCTGCCCGCAGCGCGGACGGGTCGTAGGCCCGCACCACGAGCGCACAGCCCCCGAACGCGAGCCCGAGGCTCAACAGCTTTGCTCGCGACAGCTCCTCCCCGAACAGGACAGCGCTCAGGCCAGCGACCCACGCGGGAGCCGTGTACAGCAGCACCGCGGCGGTGGCCACGGTGGTGCGTTCGATGGCGGTGAAGTACGCGAGGAAGAACAGGGCGATGCTGACGAACCCGTAGCCGGCGAACAGGACCAGGTCCCGGGGTCGGACCGCTAGGTGCTCCCGGTGGGTCGCGGAGGCGGCCAGAAGGGCGCCCGCGAACGCCAGGCCCGCCCGCCAAACGGAGGCCTCGAAGGCGCCCACGCCTGCGGCGGTCGTGAAGCGCACCGCGATGCCCAGGCTGCCCCACAGAACCGCAGCGGCCAGGACCAGGACGTAGCCGGAGAAGCGCTGCCGCACGCCCCTTGGGGTTCGGCCCGGGGACGACGGATCCCTGGCGGTATACTGGAAGAGCAGACCCGAGGGCTGGGAGGTGCGGTGGTGGAGCTGCAGGGCGTGCGCGTAGCGGTGCTGGCGGAGGATCTGTACGAGGACCTGGAGCTGTGGTACCCGCTCCTCCGCCTGCGGGAGGCGGGCGCGGACGTGCGCGTGGTGGGTCCCCGGGCGGGCGAGGTGTACAAGAGTAAGAACGGCTACCCCGTCAAGGCGGACGTGGGAGTGGAGGAAGCGCGGCCGGAGGACTTCGACGCGGTGGTGATCCCGGGTGGCTACGCACCGGACCGCATGCGGCGCCACCGGGCCATGGTGGAGTTCGTTCGGGCCCTGCACGAGGCGGGTAAGCCTGTGGCTTTCATCTGCCACGCGGGCTGGGTTCCCGCCTCCGCGGGAATCGTGCGGGGCCGGACGGTGACCAGCTTCCCCTCCATCCGCGACGACCTGATCAACGCGGGCGCGCGCTGGGTGGACCAGGAGGTGGTGGTGGACGGAAACCTGGTGTCCTCCCGCATGCCCGCGGACCTGCCCGCCTTCTGCCGCGCGCTGCTGGGGCTGCTGGCCGGGGTGAGGGTGGCGTGAGCTCTGCCCTGCCCCTCGCGGAAGCCGCCCGGCGCCTGCAGCGTGCCGCTCAGGACGCCGGGCTGGCCCTGGACCCGCGTACCGTGACGTTTCGGCCCGGGCCGTTCCCCTGCTACGAGTATGTCCTCCGCCTCGAGCAGGCCCACACGTTGATCAACATGCCCGCCGCCTGGGTGGAGTCGGATGCGTGGCAGGACCAGCTCCGGGGTCCCATGCAGAGAGCCCGCCGCTACCTGGAGCAGTTCGTGCCCATCCAGGAGCGCGTGGACCTGGCCGCGCGAGGGGTGCCGCGGTTCCAGCAGGTGCTGAGGCCGTGACCGCCCTGCCGGTGCTGGAGCAGATCCCCACCGGCCCCATCGGGACCAACTGCTACGTCTACGGGGACGCACAGGCCGGCCGGGGTTGGGTGATCGACCCGGGGGAGGATCCCGCCGTCATCGCCGAGGTGCTGCGGGGTCACGGGCTAGTCGTGGAGGCCCTGGTGATCACCCACGCGCACTGGGATCACGTGGGCGCCGTCCGCACCCTGCGGGAGCTCACCGGGGCTCCTTTCCTGGTCCCGGAGGGCGAGGTAGAGGACCTACGCGCAGCAGCCACCCGGGCGCAGCTCATGGGGGTGTACATCGACCCTCCGCCGGAGCCCGACGGCCTCCTGCGGGAGGGCGACGTGCTGCGGGCGGGTTCGCTCGAGCTGCGGGTGGTGCACGCTCCGGGCCACACCCCCGGCCACGTGATCCTGGTGGGCGATGGGCTGGCGTTTGTGGGCGACGTGGTCTTCGCGGGCAGCGTGGGCCGGACGGACCTTCCAGGCGGGGACTGGAAGACGCTGGAACACACCCTGAGGACCAAGATCCTCACGTTGCCCGACGACACCGTCCTGTACCCTGGTCACGGGCCGGCCACCACCGTGGGCCGGGAGCGGCTCAGCAACCCGTTCCTGGTGGGACTGGGGGATGCCAGGGGGTGAGCCCTGTCCTGGTGTTCGTGCACGGGGCCGGGGCGACCGGCCGGGTGTGGCAGAGCCAGCTGCTGGACTTCCCGCGGAGTCACGCCCCCGACCTGCCTGGACACCCTGAGGGTCGGCCGCTCGTCACGCTGGAAGCTTACGCCACCTGGCTCGTGGACTTCCTCCGCGCGTCTGGCTCCCCGCGTCCGGTGCTGGTGGGCCACTCCATGGGGGGCGCGGTGGCGCTGCAGGCGGCCCTGGCATCCCCCCAGCAGTTTTCGGGCTTGGTGTTGGTGGGGACCGGCCCGAGGCTCCGCGTAAACCCCAAGTTCCTGCGGGGGCTGGTGGATACTCCGCACGCGACCCTGGACCGATTCGTGGAGCTGTGCTTCGGACCCCACGCGCCCGAACGGGTGAAAGCGAAGGTGCTCCAGTCCGCCCGGCACCTGGGCCCGGAGGTGCTGCGGCAGGACCTGGAAGCCTGCAACGCCTTCGATGTGACCGGCCGACTGGAGCAGGTGCGCCTGCCGACCCTGGTGGTGTGTGGGGACCGGGACGTGATGACCCCGCCCGCCCTTTCCGCGGAGCTGCACGCCGGAATCCGGGGTTCCACCCTGGTCGTTATCCCGGAAGCAGGTCACATGGTGTTCGCGGAGCGGAGGCGGCTGTTCCGCGACACCGTCCGGACCTTCCTGAAGCAGCTGGCCGCGCGGGGGTGAGGACGTGTTCCGGATGCCACAGGACGCGCAGCTGGTGGAGCTGCGGCTGCGGGTGCGGGACCTCGCCAGGGCCCTGGAATTCTACAGGGACCTGCTGGGGTTGCAGCCGGAAGAACTCGACGCCGCCGGGGCGCGGCTTGCGCCGGCGGGGCGGGGATTCGCGCTGGAGCTGGAACACGCGCCGGAGGCGTCCCCTCGGCCTCAGGGGTCTGTGGGCCTTTACCACTTTGCCCTCCTGCTCCCGGACCGGGCCGCTCTGGCGGAAGTGGTCCGGCGGCTGGTGGACGCGGAGTGGCCGCTGGAGGGCGCGAGCGACCACGGGGTGTCGGAGGCTTTCTACCTGAGCGATCCTGAGGGCAACGGGCTGGAGCTGTACCGCGACCGGCCCCGCGAGCTGTGGCCGTGGCGGGGCGGTGAGCTGCGCATGGTCACCAAGGCCCTGGACGTGGGGGCGCTGCTGCGGGAGGCCCGGTCCCCCGCACCCCTGCGCCCGGACACCCGGCTGGGGCACGTGCACCTGTCGGTGGCGGACCTGGAGCAGGCGGAAGCCTTCTACGCGGGCGTGCTGGGCCTTGCGGTGACGCAGCGCAGCTACCCCGGGGCCCTGTTCTTCGCCGCGGGCGACTACCACCACCACGTGGGCGTGAACGTATGGGGCCCACGCCGTCCGGCTCCCGAGGGCAGCACAGGGCTGGTACGGTACGCGTGGTCCACCCCACCCGGCACCGCGGCGTCCCTGGTGGAGGACCTGCACGCGCGGGGGGTCCCGCACCGGCGCGCAGACAGCGAGGTGCGGCTGGTGGATCCCGCGGGTGTGGAGGTGGTGGTGCGCGACCGGCCTACGGAACTGTAGCGGGCGGCTCGCACAGCGGCAGCTCCACCGTGAAGCACGCGCCGCCCTCCGGGCGGTTGTGGGCCCGGAGGGTTCCTCCGTGGTCTCGGACGATGCCGTACGAGATGGACAGGCCCAGGCCCGTGCCCTCGCCCAGTTTCTTGGTGGTGAAGAAGGGGTCAAACACCCGGCTGAGGTGCTCGGGGGGGATGCCCGGGCCGGTGTCCGCGAACTCCACCACGGCGCGGTCACCGACGCGGTCGGTACTGACCTGGAGGGTGCCCGGTCCAGTTCCCATGGCCTGCAGGGCGTTCTGGACGATGTTGGTGAACACCTGCTGGAGCTGCACCGCATTCGCCCGCACCCACAGGGGCTCCGGGTAGAAGCGGGGGGCCAGCACTACCTGCCCGAGGTCCCACCGGAAGGTCTCCAGCGCCCTGCGTACCACCAGGTTGAGGTCCAGCACCTCCCGCTCCACAGGCTGCGGGCGCGCAAACGTCAGCAGGCTGTGGATGATCTGCCGGGCCCGGTCCGCCTCCCGGACCACGATCCCCGCGTACCCGCGCAGGTCCTCCGGGAGCGCGGGGTCGGACTCCAGCAGCTGGGCGTACCCCAGCACCGAGGTGAGGGGGTTGTTCAGTTCGTGCGCCACGCCCGCCACCAGCTCGCCCACCGCGGAGAGCTTCTCCGCCTGCACCAGCTGCGCTTGCGCTTCCTCCAGGGCCTGGGTCCGTTCCGCCACCAGCCGCTGGAGGTCGGCGTGGTACGCCTGCAGCTGCTGGCGGGAGTCCTGCAGCTCCGCCACCATCTGGTTGAACACCCGGGCCATCTCCGCCGTTTCGTCCCGGCGCCGCCCCACTTCCACCCGCGCGTCCAGACGTCCGTCCCGCACCCGTTCCATGGCCTCCCGGAGGGACTCCAAAGAGGCCGTCATGGACCGGGTGAGGGCCAGCAGGACGAGGAACCCGCCCAGCAGTCCCACCACCGCGGCCGCGGAGAAGGTCTGCACGAAGGACACCACGGAGTCGTTGACCAGCCCCACGTCCGCCAGGGCCCGATCCTGCTCCACCTGCAGCAGCGGCCGCAGGGCTTCCAGACGCGCGGCAACCTGCTGTGCCTCCCACGCCACCGCGCGGATCGTGGCCGGGCCATCCAGCCGGCTCAAGTGGCCCTCCGCGCGGGCAGCCGCCTGGCGTAGGGCAGCGGTCACGGCGCGTGCCTCAGGGAGGGCCGTCAGGCGCTCCAGCTCATCCAGCAGGAGCAGGTCCGGCTGCAGCGGGGGACCCATCTGCGCGACCCGCGGGTCTACCGCACGGGCCAGGGCGGAGGACAGGCGCCTGTAGAAGCGCGACTCGAACTCCAGGGTAACCAGCACCGCCCGGCTTAGGCGTCGGGACCGCTCGCTGTTGCGGGCCAGGTTGCGCAGGAAGCCCGGTAGCCACGCGGCGCCCTCTAACGCTTTCAGCCGGGAGGCGCCCGTTACCGCCTGCTCCTGCGCCTGGTCCAGGTGGCGTTGCAAAAGCGCCCGGAGCTGCTCATGGCAGACCAGAAGGGGCGCCAGCCGGTCCGGGGTCCGAGCGCCAGCGCGATCCGTGAGGAACGCCTGAGCAGCGCGATCGCAGGTGGACGACAACGCCGGTCCTGCCTCCGGGCGGGTGGCTCCCGGGAGGAGGTGCCGGTCCTGCGCCAGGCGTTCCAGGTGGGAACTGAGCAGGTGGCCCAGAAGCCGGTCCTCCTCTGGGCGTGCGGAGGGGTCCAGGGCGCGCCGCAGGACGTAGAAAAGCCGCCGCTCCAGCAGACCCAGGGCCGTGAGGACCTGCAAGCTGGCCCGGTCGGCCTGGTCCACACGCCGCGTGACCTGCGCGATCCACGTGCCCGCGAACGCGGAAGCGGCGAGGAACGCCGCCAGGAGGAGGGAGACCGCCAGGTATCCCGCCAGGATCCTGCGGCCGATGCGCGAACGCATCTTAGGGGTATCTTCCAGGAGGCCCCCGAGCCCTGGCAAGCCGGAGGAGGGGCGGTGCGCTACGTGGACCTCAACTGCGACCTGGGCGAGTCCTTCGGCCCGTACCGGCTGGGTAACGACGAGGCGGTGCTGGCGTACGTGACGTCCGCGAACGTGGCCTGCGGGATGCACGCGGGCGACCCGCTGGTCATGCGGAAGA
Organism: uncultured bacterium; assembly: GCA_938028835.1. Classification (GTDB taxonomy): domain Bacteria; phylum Sysuimicrobiota; class Sysuimicrobiia; order Sysuimicrobiales; family Sysuimicrobiaceae; genus Tepidifontimicrobium. Next base: position 35,151 of record CALIMJ010000002.1, read on the forward strand.
CGGTGCGGATGTGCCGGGAGCGGGGCGTGGCGGTGGGCGCGCACCCCGGCTACCCGGACCTGTGGGGGTTCGGCCGCCGCGCCCTGCCCATGACCCCCGACGAGGTGTACGCCTTCCTGCTGGCCCAGGTGGGGGCCCTGGAGGCGGTGGCGCGCGCCGAGGGCGTGCCCCTGCAGCACGTCAAGCCCCACGGCGCCCTGTACAACGTGGCCGCGCGGGACGAGGCCACCGCGGCGGCGGTGGCGGAGGCGGTGCGGCGGGCCTGGCCGGAGGCCATCCTGGTGGTGCTGAGCGGGTCCACCAGTGAGCGGGTGGCGCGCGGCCTGGGCCTGCGGGTGGCGCGGGAGGCCTTCTGCGACCGCGGGTACCGCAGGGACGGCAGCCTGGTGCCCCGCGATCAGCCAGGGGCGGTGCTTGTGGAGCCCTTCGAGGTGGCGTCCCGGGCGGTGCGCATCGCCCACGGCGAGCCCATCGAGACGGTGGACGGCGGTGAGGTGGTGGTGGAGGCGGAGACCCTGTGCATCCACGGGGACACCCCGGGCGCAGCGGAGTTGGCCGCGGCGGTGCGGGCGGCGCTGGAGGAGGCCCACGTGCGGGTCCGGCCCATGGGAAGCTGGCTGTGAGGCGGTTCCTCCGAGCGGTCCTGGCCGGGGCGCTGCTGCTGGCCCTGGGCTCGGGCGCGACAGGCGCGTACCTGGTCCGCCGGGCGTTCCCGCAGGTGGAGGGCACCCTGGCGGTGGCGGGGCTGCAGCAGCCGGTGGAGGTGATCCGCGACCGCTGGGGCGTGCCCCACGTGTACGCCCGCACCGAGCACGACCTGTTCTTCGCCCAGGGCTACGTGCACGCGCAGGACCGGCTGTGGCAGATGGAGCTGAACCGGCGTACCGCCAGCGGGCGGCTGTCGGAGCTTTTCGGCGAGCGCACCCTGCGCACCGACCGCTTCCTCCGGACCCTGGGGTTGCGGCAGGCGGCGGCGCTGGAGTGGGGGCTCCTCTCGCAGGACACGCGGGCGGCCCTGCGCGCCTACGCGGCGGGTGTGAACGCCTTCCTCCGGCAAAACCGCCACCGGCTCCCGCTGGAGTTCGCGCTCCTGCGCACCGCCCCGGAGCCCTGGACGCCCCTCGACAGCCTGAGCTTCGGCAAACTCATGGCGTACGAGCTGGGCGGGAACTGGCAGACGGAGCTGCTGCGGGCGGAGCTGCTGCGGAGGCTGGGAGCGGACGCCGTGGCGCGGCTGCTGCCCGGTGAGCTGCCGGACTCTCCCGTGATCGTCCCGGAGGCGGGATCGCGCCAGCAGCCAGCGCCGGGATCGGGGGTGGGGGCTCTGGTGGGGAGCAACAACTGGGTGCTGCGCGGCCCCCTCACCGACACGGGGAGGCCCTATCTGGCCAACGACCCGCACCTGCGGGCGGGTTTCCCCTCCATCTGGTACACCGTGCACCTGGAGGGCGGCCGGTACCGGGTGGCAGGGTTCAGCTTCCCCGGTGTGCCCGGGGTCGTGATCGGGCACAACGAGGACGTCGCGTGGGGGGTCACCAACGCCAACCCCGACGTGCAGGACCTGTTCGTAGAGCGTCTGCACCCCCAGGACCCGTCCCGCTACCTGTTCCGAGGCCGGTGGCGTCCGGTAGGGGTGCGGCTGGAAGAGGTCCGGGTCCGGGGCCGCGCCCCGGAGCTGTGGGTGGTCCGCAGCACCCACCACGGCCCGATTCTCACCGGGGTGGTGGAGGGATTGCGGGAGGTGGTGGCGCTGCGGTGGACTGCGCTGCTGCCCACCACCGTGGCGGAGGGCGTGCTGCGGATCAACCGCGCCCGCAACTGGCGGGAGTTCCGGGAAGCGCTGCGGTTCTTCCACGTGCCCAGCCAGAACTTCGTGTACGCGGACCGGGAAGGGAACGTCGGCTACCAGCTGCCGGGCCGCATCCCCGTCCGGGCCAAGGGCGACGGTACCGTTCCGGTGCCCGGCTGGACCGGGGAGTACGAGTGGGTGGGCTGGGTCCCCTACGAGGCCCTGCCGAGCGCCTTCAACCCACCCAGGGGGTGGATCGCCACCGCCAACAACCGCATCGTACCGGCCGGCTTTCCCTACCACCTGGGCAGCGAGTGGTCAGAGGGGCTGCGGGCCCAGCGCATCGCGCAGGTGCTTGCCGCCCGTGGCCGTCACAGGCTGGAGGATCTCCAGGGGCTGCAGTTCGACCACGTGTCGTTGGCCGGCCGGCGCGTGGCCCCGGTCCTGAGCCGCGTGGAGGCGCCCGACGAAACGGTGCGGGCCGTGCAGGAGGACCTGCGTCGCTGGGACGGGAGGCTATCCACGGACAGCCGCGCGGGGGCGGTGTACGAGGCGTTTCTGGTCCAGGCCGCGGAGTACCTGTTCCGGTCCCGGCTCGGCGAGGGACTGTGGGAACGGTATGCGTCGCGGCCGTTCGTCATGGCTGCGTTCCTGCGCCTGTGGGAACGCCCTTCGGACCCCTGGTGGGGCCCGGGAGGCCGCGACCGGGCCGCTTCGGAGATCCTGCGTCGGGCGGTGCGGTACCTGGAAGCCCGCCTAGGCCGCGACCGGTCCCGGTGGACGTGGGGAGCCCTGCACCAGGTGCACTTCGCCCACGCACTCCTGCCGGTCCCGGTGTTGGGCCGATGGCTCAGCGCAGGACCCGTCCCCACACCGGGAGACGGCTGGACCGTCAACCAGGCTGCCTACTCCCTCCTGCAGCCTTTCCGGCAGACGGTGGTAGCGTCCATGCGCATGGTCCTAGATGTCGGGGACTGGGACCGCTCCGTGGCGGTGCACACCACCGGGCAGTCGGGGCTTCCGGGCCACCCGCACCGGGCGGACCTGCTTCCCCTGTGGGCGTCGGGCCGCTACCACCCCCTGTTGTGGTCTCGCGCAGCCGTAGAGGGACACGCGCGCAGCCGCCTGATTCTGCACCCCGCGGGCCGGGTTCCTTGACGGCCCCGGGCCACATGGTAAATTAGAAACTACCAAACGTTTGGTAGGCCACATGGCGGAAGCAGGGATCCGTCCCAAGCACGAGGAGTTGCTGGCCGCGGCCGTCCGGCTGTTCCGGCAGAAGGGATACCACGACACCTCCATGCAGGACCTGGCAGAGGCGGTGGGAATCCAGCGGGGGAGCCTGTACCACTACATCGAGGCGAAGGAAGACCTCCTGTGGGACATCATGGACCGCGCCATGCGGCGGCTGCTGGACGCGGTGGAGCCCGTGGCAGCCTCCTCCGCTCCGGCGTCGGAGAAGTTGCGGCGCGCCGTGCAGGCCCACCTGGCGGTGGCCGCAGAGCACCGGGACGAGCTGGTGGTCCTGCACGTGGAGCTGAAGAGCCTTTCGGCTCGCCGGCGGGAGCGCATGCTGGCCCTGCGGGATCGCTACGAGGGGCTGTTCCGCGGGATGGTGGAGGAGGGGGTGCGGACGGGCGAGTTCAGAGCCGCGGACCCGAAGACCGTGGGGCTGGCCATCCTGGGCGCGTGCAACTGGTTCACCACGTGGTTCCGCCCCGAGGGGCCCCTGTCCGCCGCGGACTTCGCCCGGGCGTTCGCGGACTTGTTCCTGGAAGGGTTGGTGCGTTCACCCCAGCGTCAGGGAGGTTAGCCGTGCCGAGCCGGAACATCCGCCGCGCGGCGGTCCTGGGAGCCGGGACCATGGGATCTCAGCTGGCCGCCCTGCTGGCCAACGCGGGCGTGCCCGTGCTGCTCCTGGACATCGTCCCCTCGGAGCTGACCGAGGAGGAGCGTCGTCGGGAGCTCACCCTGGCCCACCCGGAAGTCCGCAACCGACTGAGCCGGGCGGGTCTCGATCGGGCTCTCCAGATGCGGCCTGCGGCCTTCACGGTGCCGGAGCGCGCCCAGCTGGTGACCGTGGGGAACCTGGAGGACGACCTGCACCGGATCGCGGACTGCGACTGGGTCATCGAGGCGGTGGTGGAGGACCTGCGGGTCAAGCAGGGACTCCTGGAACGGCTGGAGCGGTTCTGGAAACCCGGCGTGGTGGTGAGCACCAACACCTCGGGTCTGCCCGTGCGGGAGATCGCCCAGGGCCGGTCCGAAGCTTTCCGCCGGCACTTCCTCGGTACCCACTTCTTCAACCCGCCCCGCTACCTGCGGCTGCTGGAGCTCATCCCCCTGCCCGACACCGACCCGGAGATCGTCCGCTGGGTGGAGGAGGTGGCGGGCCGGGTGCTGGGCAAGGGCGTGGTGTTCTGCAAGGACACGCCCAACTTCATCGCGAACCGCATCGCCACCTTCGGTTTCCTCCACACGGTCCGCGTCATGGTGGAGGAGGGGCTGACCATCGAGGAGGTGGACGAGCTCACGGGCCCCTTCCTCGGCCGTCCCCGGACCGCCACCTTCCGGACCGCGGACCTGGTGGGGTTGGACGTGCTGGCCCACGTGGCCCGTAACTCCTACGAGCGGCTGGTGGACGACGAGCAGCGGGAGGTCTTCCGGCTGCCCCCGTTCGTGCACGCCATGCTGGAACGCGGGTGGCTGGGGGACAAGTCCGGTGGCGGTTTCTACCGCCGCACGGAGGGCGAGGTCCTCACCCTTGACTACCGGACCCTCGAGTACCGGCCCCGGCAGCGGCCACGCCTGGCCACCGTGGAAGCCGTCCGCAACCTGGACGACTGGGCGCGCCGGGTGAAGGCGGTCCTGAACGCGGGCGATCGGGCGGGCCGGTTCCTGTGGCGGGTGCTGTCCGGAGGGCTCGTGTACGCGGCCCGCCGCATCCCCGAGATCTCCGACGACCTGGTGAACGTGGACCGCGCCCTGCGGTGGGGGTTCGGGTGGGAGATGGGCCCGTTCGAGACCTGGGACGCCCTGGGCGTGCGGGAGGTGGCTCAGCGGTTGGAGGCTGAGGGCGTGGCTTTGCCGCCCCTGGTGCAGGACGTCCTGGACTCCGGGGGGACCTTCTACCGTCGCTCCGACGGAGTCCTGGAGGTGTTCCAGCCTGCTTCCCGGACCTACTCCCCCGTCCGGTGGCCCGAAGGGGTCCTCGTGCTCCGGGAGCGTAAGGCCCAGGGAGCGGTGGTGGCCCGCAACGCGGGCGCGAGCCTGGTGGACCTGGGGGACGGGGTCCTGTGCGTGGAGTTCCACACCAAGATGAACGCCATCGGCGAGGACATCGTCCGCATGGTCCACCAGGCCCTCCGGGAGGCGGACAGCCGGTTCGAGGCGGTGGTGGTGGCCAACCAGGGCCCGGACTTCTCCGCGGGCGCCAATCTGGTGCTGCTCCTGATGGAGGCGCAGGAGGGGAACTGGGAGGAGCTGGATCTTGCGGTGCGGACCTTCCAGCAACTCAACCAGGCCATCAAGTACTTCCCCAAGCCCGTGGTGGTGGCGCCCCACGGGCGCACCCTGGGCGGCGGCTGCGAGCTGGTGCTGCACGCCAGCCGGGTGCAGGCGGCCATGGAGACCTACATGGGCCTGGTGGAGACGGCCGTGGGGCTGGTGCCCGCCGGCGGTGGGCTCAAGGAGATGGCGGCGCGGGTGGCCGAACGCTTCCCGGATGAGGTGGCTGGGGACCTGTTCCCCCTGCTGCGGTGGGCCTTCGAGCTGGTGGCCACCGCGCGCGTGGCGACCTCCGCGGAGGAGTGCCGCGAGCTCGGCTTCCTGCGTCCCGGGGACGGGATCACTCTCAACCCGGACCGGCTGGTGGCGGACGCCAAAGAGCTGGCCCTTTCCCTGGTCCGCACCGGTTACCGGCCGCCCCTGCGGTATCCGGTCCGGGTGGGCGGGGAGCGGGTGCGGGCGGCCCTGTACGCGGGCCTGCACAATCTGCGGGTCGCCGGGCACATCACGGAGTACGACGAGCACATCGGACGCAAGCTGGCGTACGTGCTCACCGGCGGGGACGTGCCCGAGGGCAGTCGGGTGGACGAGCAGCACCTCCTGGACCTGGAACGGGAGGCGTTTCTGAGCCTGCTGGGCGAGCGGCGGACTCAGGAAAGGATCCGCCACATGCTGGAGCGGGGTCGGCCGCTCCGCAACTAGGGGGTGGCTGACGCTGGAGCACCGGTGCCGCCCGCTTCCAGTTTCAGCCGGGGGTCGGACGGGAGGTGCTGCATTCGGAGGGAGTCCGCGTGAGGGAGGTGCGTGGTGCGGGAAGCGGTGATCGTCACCGCGGTGCGCTCCGCGGTGGGTAAAGCACCCAAGGGGTCGCTCAAGGACGCCCGGCCCGACGAGCTGGCGAGCCAGGTGATCCGGCAGGCCCTGGAGCGGACTCCCGGCCTCGACCCTCGGGAGGTGGATGACGTGATCCTCGGCTGCGCCATGCCCGAGGGCGAACAGGGCCTGAACGTGGCCCGGGTGGCGGCCCTGCGGGCGGGGCTGCCGGACTCGGTACCCGGGGTCACGGTCAACCGGTTCTGCGCCTCCGGTCTGCAGGCGATCGCCATGGCCGCGGAGCGGATCCTGGCGGGCTGGGCGGAGGTGGTGGTGGCCGGAGGGGTGGAGAGCATGAGCCTGATCCCCATGACCGGCTGGAAGTTCGCTCCCCATCCGGACCTGGTGGAGCGGTGGCCCGACGTCTACCTGTCCATGGGCAACACCGCGGAGATCGTGGCCCGCCGGTTCGAGGTGTCCCGGGAGGACCAGGACCGGTGGAGCCTGCGTAGTCACCAGCGCGCCGCGCAGGCATTGCAGGAAGGGCGCTTCCGCGAGGAGATCGTGCCCGTCCGGGTGCGGCGCTGGGAGGAGGACGGCCCCGTGCCCCGGGCGCGTGAGCTGGTGTTCGAAGTGGACGAGGGGGTGAGGTTCGACACGTCCCTGGAGGCCCTGAGCCGCCTGAAGCCGGCCTTCGCGAAGGACGGGACGGTCACCGCGGGCAACTCCTCGCAGACCAGCGACGGTGCTGCCGCCTGCGTGGTGATGAGTGACCGCAAGGCGGCCGAGCTCGGCCTGAAACCCGTGGGGCTGTTCCGGTCCTTTGCGGTGGCGGGGGTGCCCCCGGAGATCATGGGGATCGGGCCGGTGGAGGCGGTGCCGAAGGCGTTGCGGCTGGCGGGGATCCGCCTGCAGGACGTGGACCTGGTGGAGCTCAACGAGGCCTTCGCCAGCCAGACCCTGGCGGTGATCCGGCGGCTGGAGCTAGACCCCGAGCGGGTCAACCCCAACGGGGGCGCCATTGCCCTGGGTCACCCGCTGGGGTGCACGGGTGCCAAGCTCACCGCCACCCTGCTGCACGAGATGCGCCGGCGAGGCGCGCGGTACGGGGTGGTGACCATGTGCGTGGGCGGCGGGATGGGGGCCGCGGGGGTGTTCGAGAGGCCGTAGACCGTGGTTTCGAGCAGAGAGGAGGTCGGAGGCGATGGAGACCAAGGAGCGGACGGTCCTGCCCGGCGGGGGGTTTTTGGTGACGCGCAGCAGCCCGGAGGACGCGTTCACGCCGGAGGACCTGGACGAGTCCCACCGCATGGTTCGCAAGGCGGCGGCGGACTTCATGGAGCGGGAGGTGCTGCCGCGCGACGCCCAGCTGGAGAAGCAGGACTGGGAGCTGACGCGGTCCCTGCTGCGCAAGCTGGGCGAGCTGGGGTTTCTGGCCCCGGACCTGCCGGAGGAGTACGGGGGCGGGGGGATGGACAGCCTCACGTCCCTGGTGCTGGCGGAGGAGCTGTCGGGCTCGTCCTTCTCGGTGAGCTACGGCGGCCACGTGGGCATCGGGACCCTGCCCATCGCGTTTTTCGGCAACGAGGACCAGAAACGTCGGTACCTGCCCCCCATGGCCCGGGGGGAGAAGATCGGGGCGTACGCGTTGACGGAGCCCACCGCGGGCTCGGACGCCCTGTCCATCCGGACCCGGGCTACCCTGAGCCCCGACGGCCGGTTCTACCTGCTGTCGGGCCAGAAGCAGTTCATCACGAACGCCGCCTTCGCGGACGTGTTCACGGTATACGCGAAGGTGGACGGGGAGCACTTCACCGCCTTCATCGTGGACCGTGACACCGAGGGGCTCAGCCTCGGCGACGAGGAGCACAAGCTGGGGGTGAAGGGCTCCTCCACCCGCAGCGTGTTCCTGGAGAACGCCAAAGTGCCGGTGGAGAACCTGCTGGGGGAGGTGGGGAAGGGCCACCGCATCGCCTTCAACATCCTGAACCTGGGACGGTTCAAGATCGGCGCCGCGTGCTTGGGGGCAGGGAAAAAGGCCCTCCGGCACGCGGTGGCCTACGCCCGGGAGCGCCGCCAGTTCGGCAAGCCCATCGCGGAGTTCGGCTTGATCCGCCAGAAGCTGGCCCGGATGGCGGTCGGGCTGTACGCGGTGGAGAGCATGGTCTACCGTACCGGTGGTCTCGTGGAGGCGGCCGTCGGAGGCATCCGGACCGGCCAGGAGGTCCTCCGGGCGCTGGAGGAGTACGCCATCGAGTCGTCCATGAACAAGGTGTTCGCCACGGAGGTTCTGGACTTCGTGGTGGACGAGGTGCTGCAGATCTACGGCGGCTACGGCTACATCGAAGACTACCCCGCAGCCCGAGGGTACCGGGACGCGCGGATCAACCGCATCTGGGAAGGCACCAACGAGATCAACCGGCTGCTGATCGTGGACATGCTCACCAAACGCGCCCTGCGGGGCCGGCTGGACCTGATGGGCGCTATCCAGCGGGTCGCCGGGGAACTCACCGCCGGGACCCCGGACACAGCGCTCGCAGAGGGCCCGCTCGGGGAGGAGGCCCGCCTGGTGGAGGGCATGGGCAAGGCGACGCTCCTGGTGGCGGGCGTGGCGGTGCAGAAGCAGCTGGACCGCCTGGAGGAGCTCCAGGAGGTCCTGGGCTGGATCGCGGACCTCGCCACCGAGGTGTTCGCCGCGGAGAGCGCCGTCCTGCGGGCCCAGAAGGCGGCGGCGCGCCAGGACCCGAAAGCAGCGCTGCTGGCGACCCTCACCCGGGCCTACGTGTACGAGGCCCTGCCCCGGGTGGAGTCCGCAGCGCGGCACGTGCTGGCCGCGGTGGACGAGGGGGACAGTCTGCGCACAGAGCTGGCGGGCCTGCGCCGCTTTTTGCGCTACACCCCGGCCAACCTGGTGGCCCTGCAGCGGGCGGTGGCAGACGCGGTGGTGCAGGTGGGAGGGTACCCCGTGTAGCGTGTAGCGCGGCGGGAAGGGGGTGGAGGATGGGCGAGGTCCGGGTGGAGCGGCCCTGGCTGCGGCACTACGACCCTGGGGTGCCGACGCACCTCGAGGTCCCGGACATCCGGGTGGACGAGATCGTGCGGCGGGCGGCGAGCACCTACGGAAACCGCGCCGCCCTGGTGTTCTTCGGGCGCAGGATCTCCTTCGCGGAGCTGGACGGCTTGGTGGACCGGTTCGCTGCGGGCCTGCAGCGGCTGGGCGTGGGCAAGGGCACGCCCGTCTCCCTGCACCTGCCCAACTGCCCGCAGTTCGTGGTGGCCTACTACGGGATCCTGCGGGCCGGTGGGGTGGTGGTCCCCCACAACCCCCTGTACACGGAGCCCGAGGTGGCCCACCAACTGCGGGACAGCGGCGCGGAGGTGGCCGTCACCCTGACCCTGTTCTACCCGCGGGTGGCCGCGGCGGCGCGCCAGGCGCGGGTCCGGGAGGTGGTGTTCACCGCCCTGCACGAGTTCATGGGGCCGGTGGCGCGGCTGCTGTACCCGCTCAAGGCGAAGCGGGAGGGACAGTGGGTAGACGTGCGGCCGCAGCCGGGCGTGCGGGCCTTCTCGGAGCTGCTGCGCGAAGGGGCTCCGCAGCCCGTGCCGGTGAGCCCGGAGGACCCTGCCGCGTACCTGTACACGGGCGGGACCACGGGCGTGCCCAAGGCTGCGGTCCTCACCCACCGGAACCTGGTGGCCAACCTCCTCCAGGCAGCGAGCTGGGACCCTCAGCTGCGGCCGGGGCAGGAGGTGGCGCTGGCGGTCCTGCCGTTCTTCCACAGCTACGGGATGACGTCGGTGCTGAACTTCTCCATGTGGATGGGGGCCACGGTGGTCCTGGTCCCCCGCTTCGACCCCAAGCTGGTGCTGGACGCGGTCCGGCGCCACCGGCCGACCCTGTTCCACGGCGTCCCCACCATGTACATCGCGTTGCTGAACACCCCCGAGCTGAAACGGGTGAGCTTCCGGTCCGTGCGGGCAGGGATCAGCGGTGCCATGGGGTTGCCGCGGGAGGTCCAGCGGCAGTGGGAAGCCGTGACGGGCGGGCGGCTGGTGGAGGGCTACGGGCTCACCGAGGCCTCCCCCGTGACCCACTGCAACCCCCTGTACGGGGTACGCAAGGAGGGCAGCATCGGCATTCCCGTGCCGGACACCGACGCCCGCGTGGTGGACCCGGAGACCGGAGCTCCGCTCCCGCCGGGCGAGGTCGGGGAGCTGGAGGTCCGGGGACCGCAGGTGATGCGAGGCTACCTGAACCGGCCCGACGAGACCGCCCAGGTGCTACATGACGGATGGCTCCGCACGGGCGACATGGCTCGCAGGGACGAGGACGGCTTCTTCTACATCGTGGACCGCAAGAAGGAGATGATCAACGTGGGCGGGCTGAAGGTCTTCCCGCGGGAGGTGGAGGAGGTGCTGTACCGGCACCCCGCGGTGCGCGAGGCGGCCGCCATCGGAGTCCCGGATCCCGTTCGGGGCGAGGTGGTGAAGGCCTTCGTGGCCCTCAAGGAAGGACAGCACGTCACCGAGCACGAGCTGGTGGAGTTCTGCCGGCAGCACCTGGCGCCCCACAAGGTCCCGCGCGCGGTGGAGGTGCGGCCGCAGCTCCCGAAGACCCTCATCGGGAAGGTGCTGCGGCGGGCCCTCGCAGAGGAGGAGCGAGCCCGCGCAGGGGTCTGACCGGACGCGGCCGATCCATCCAGGACAGCCTCACCCGGCCGGGTGTACCCTGCTGGAGGTCCCGCCATGGGCAGTCGCAGGTTCTGGAGCTTCGTCCGGCGCCACCTCCGGGCGTACCTGCTGGGGTACGCGGCGGCGCTGTGCGCGGTGGCCGTGGCGCAGGTCTCCCCGTGGGTCCTGAGGGCGGCGGTGGATCGCGTGCAGCGGGGGGCTCCGGGCGTAGAGGGCTTCGCCGCGGCGCTGCTGGGGCTAGCCCTGGGGGAGGCGGCCTTCAGCTACGCCATGCGGTGGCAGATCCTGGGGGCGGCGTTCCGCATCGAGGCGGAACTCCGGGACGCGCTGTTCGCGCACCTGCAGGGGCTGGACGCGGGCTTCTTCCACCGCTGGCGGACCGGGGACCTCATGGCCCGCGCGGTGAGTGACGTACGGGCGGTGCAGCGGTTCGCCGGCGTAGGGCTCATGCGCTCCTTCCACACCGTGGTGATGGTGGCCAGCTCGGTGGCCTTCATGCTGGCCACCAGCCCGCGCCTCACCGCGGTGACCATGGCCATCCTCCCCGCGGCCACGGTGCTGTTCGTGGTGCTGGGGCGGCGCATCCACCGCCGTTTCGAAGTGGTCCAGGAGCGCTTCAGCGACCTGTCGGTGCTGAGTCAGGAGAACTTCAGCGGCATCCGGGTGGTGAAGGCCTACGCCCGGGAAGCCGCGGAGGTCCACCGCTTCCGCGCGGCGGCGGAGGGCCTGGCGGCGGCCCAGGTGCGCCTGGCACGGGTCCAGGGAGCCCTGTGGCCTGCGGTGGGCCTCGTGCTGGGGACCGCGGCGGTCGCCCTGCTGTGGGAGGGCGGGCGCCTGGTGGCCTCCGGCGAGCTGACCCTGGGGCAGCTGGTGCAGTTCTCGTACTACCTGGCGCGGTTGAGCTTCCCCATGATCGCCGCGGGCTGGGTGTTGAACCTGTGGCAACAGGGTCGAGCGTCCATGGCCCGGCTGGAGGAGGTGTTCCGGGCGAAGCCCCGGGTGCAGGACCCGCCCGCGCCCGTGATCCTGCCTGCGGTCCGCGGGGACCTCCTCTTCCGCGATGTGTGGTTCGCGTACGACGGCCGGCCCGTGCTCCGCGACGTGAACCTCCACATCCCCGCGGGCCGGACGGTAGCCCTGGTCGGCCCCACGGGAGCGGGCAAGAGCACCTTGGTGAGCCTGGTGCCCCGGCTGTTCGACCCGACCCGGGGGAGCGTGCTGCTGGACGGGGTGGATTTGCGGGACCTGCCGCTTCGCACCGTGCGCGGCGCGGTGGGGTTCGTCTCGCAGGACCCCTTCCTGTTCAGTGACACCCTTTACGCCAACGTGGCCCTGGGCAGTGAGGACGACCGCCGCGTGCGGGAAGCGTTCCTGACGGCACGGCTGGCCAAGGACCTGGACCAGCTGCCGGGCGGCTGGCACACGCTGGTGGGGGAGCGCGGGGTGACCCTTTCGGGCGGGCAGCGGCAGCGGGCCGCTCTGGCACGGGCGCTGGCCCGGGATCCGCGGATCCTGATCCTGGACGACGCTTTGAGCAGCGTGGACGCGCAGACGGAGGCCGAGATCCTGGCGGAGCTCCGCTCGGTGCTGCGCTCCCGCACGGCCATCGTGATCACCCACCGGCTCGCAGCCCTGGAAGAGGTGGACTGGGTCGTCGTTCTGGACGCCGGGCGGGTGGTAGAGGAGGGCACACACCGGGACCTCCTGCAGCGTGGGGGCCTGTACGCGGAACTGTACGAGCAGCAACGCCTGCGGGAGGCTCTAGAGGCAGAGGCGCCGTGACGGCCCAACCCTACGAGGAGGAGGCGGTCGGCGCACTCGACCGCCGGACGGCAGCCCGGCTGCTGGCCTACGTGCGCCCCTACCGGCGCCGGGTGCTGGCCGCGGTGGGTTTGCTGCTGGTGGCCTCGGCCACGGAACTGGCCGGTCCCCAGCTGTACCGCATCGCCATCGACCGGTACATCGCCCCCCGGGCGGGCTCCCCGGACGTGTGGGGGCTTTCCTGGGTGGCCGCGGTGTACCTGCTGGTGCTCGGGCTGGGGTTCGCGGCCCGCTGGACGCAGAACGTCCTGATGCAGGCCGTCGGCCAGCGGGCCATGGCCGACCTGCGCACGGACCTGTTCGCACACCTGCAGCGCCTGCCCGTGGCCTTCTTCCACCGGAACCCCGTAGGCCGCCTGGTGACACGGGTCACGCACGACGTGGACAGCCTAAACGAACTGCTCACTTCCGGCCTGGTGGCGGTGTTCGGGGACCTGGTGACCCTGCTGGGGATCGTGGCGGCCATGCTGTGGCTGGACTGGCGCCTGGCGCTGGTGGTCCTGGCCGTCCTGCCCCTGGTGTACAGGGTCACCGAGCAGTTCCGGGTGCGGGCCCTGGAAGCGTACCGGGCGGTGCGGGTGCGCCTGGCCCGGCTGAACGCGTACCTCAACGAGCAGATCACGGGGATGTCGGTGGTGCAGGTGTTCGGCCAGGAGGTGCGGGCGCGGGCGCGCTTCCAGGACCTGAACGGTGACCACCTGCGGGCGAACCTGGCCTCCCTGTCGAACATGGCCCGGTTCTTCCCCGCGGTGCAGGTGCTGGGGGCGCTGGCGGTGGCCCTGCTCCTGTGGGTGGGCGGAGGCCGTGCGGTCCAGGGGTGGGTGACCCTGGGGGTCCTGGTGGCCATGATCCAGTACGCGGAGAGACTGTTCGACCCTATCCGGGAGCTGGCGGAGAAGTTCAACCTCCTGCAGCAGGCCGTAGCCAGCAGCGAGCGGATCTTCCGGCTCCTGGACGAGCCCGTGACCCTGCAGGACCCGCCCGAGCCGCTCCCTCTCCGGCGGGTGCGGGGCACGGTGGAGTTCGAGGACGTGTGGTTCGCCTACGACCCCGCAGGGGCAGATCGGGACGGGGTCGGGTGGGCGCTGCGGGGCGTGTCCTTCCGGGTGGAGGCCGGCGAGCGGGTGGCCTTGGTGGGGCCCACGGGCGCGGGGAAGAGTTCGGTGGTGCAGCTGCTGTGCCGCTTCTACGACCCGCAGCGGGGCCGGGTGCTGCTGGACGGGGGGGACGTGCGCGCGTTCCGCCAGCAGGACCTCCGGCGGCACGTGGGGCTGGTGCTGCAGGACGTGTTCCTGTTCTCGGGCACGATCCTGGACAACCTCCGCCTGTGGGATCCTCAGATCCCCATGGAGCGGGTCCGGGAGGCCGCGCGCCGCGCGGGTGCGGAGGGCTTCATCGAGCGCTTGCCCCAGGGCTACCACACCCAGGTGGGGGAGCGGGGCGTGCGGCTGTCCGCGGGCCAGCGGCAGCTCATCGCCCTGGCCCGGGCCCTCGTGCACGACCCGCAGGTTCTGGTGGTCCTGGACGAGGCCACCAGCCACGTGGACGCAGAGACCGAGCAGCACGTGCTGGAGGCGCTGCGGGGCGCATTGCGAGGGCGGACCACCATCGTGGTGGCGCACCGCCTGGCGACGGTGCAGGCCGTGGACCGCATCCTGGTCCTGCACCGGGGTCGTCTGGTGGAGGAAGGGACGCATCGCGAGCTGATGGCCCGGGACGGCGTGTACGCGAAGCTGTACCGGCTGCAGACGGGTCAGCGGCGCTGGACAAGGTCTGGAGCGGGAGGCGGCGGATGAGGGACGAAGCACGCCTGATCGAAGACCTTCGGGCCCTGGTGCAGGAGGCGGTCGCCGAGCGGCGGGGGCTGGTGGCGTTCACCCGCCTTTCGGGGGCCGAGCTGGACCGCATGGCGCGGGAGACCGAGCGCCGGGCCCTGGAGCAGGTGGCCTCGCGGCTACCCGCGGACGTGAGGGTGGCGCCCCTCCCGGAGCTGGCGGAGGCCCTGCGGGCCATGAAGCGGGAGCTCGCGGTCCTGGAGGCGCGGGAGGGACTCCGAGCGGAGTCCCGTGCCCTGGCCCGGGACGAGGTGGTGTGGCAGACCTTCGAGCGGGTGGCCGCCCTGCTGGGCGTGCTGTAGAGGGCGTGGGTCCGGCTCAGCGGCGCCGGCGCCCGCCGCCTCGCTTGGCCTCGGTGTTGCGCTTGAGGTCCAGCAGGCGCTCTTCGCTCTGCCTCAGAAACGCCTTGAGCTTTTCCTCGAAGGTGGTGCGCTGCTTCTGACGGTTGGCCCGCTCCTCCGGGGTCAGCGCCTGCTTCACCGACAGGTCCAGCTTACCGCGTTCGTTGAGGCCCAGGATCTTGACCCGGACAGTCTGCCCCTCCCGCAGGTACTCGCGGATGTCCCGCACGAAGGTGTCCGCGATCTCGGAGATGTGCACCAGCCCGCTGCGGCCGTCCGGGAGATCCACGAAGGCGCCGTAGGTGGTGATCTTGGCCACGACCCCTTCCACGATCTGTCCTGCCTCCGCCGCTTGCTGCGGGTTCGTGCTCATGCGACCGTACAACACCCCCGCTCCCGAAATCCGCTTGCATTGTAGGGGCGGGCCCCAGGCCCGTCAACGCGGGTGCGTTCGGCCCGCCGCGATAAACGGGACGCCGCCTCCGCTGGCCTCCTGGTCCGGGTCTTGCTCCGCCCGGCCGGCCCGGACGAGGTAGCATAGAGGGGACGTACGGGCTCAAGGAGGTCGGGTTTGCTGCGGGGCAAGCGCATCCTGGTGACCTCGGGGCCCACCCGGGCTCCTCTGGACGCGGTGCGGTTCATCAGCAACAAGGGTTCGGGGCGCACGGGCGCCTTGGTGGCGGAGCTGGCCCTCCGAGCAGGAGCCTCCGTCACGTACGTGTACGGCCGGGGGGCCCAGCTCCCGCAGATCCGTGCCCGTGGCCGGGACCATCTTCGCCTCATCCCCATCGAGACGGTGGAGGACCTGGTGAACGTGTTCCGGGAGGAGCTCCCCACGGGCTACGACGCGGTCGTCCACCCCATGGCGGTCCTGGACTTCGCGCCCGAGGAGGTCCGGCGGGAGAAGGTGGGCTCGGAGGAGGCCTGGGTGGTGCGCCTGGTGCCGACCCCGAAGGTCATCCAGCTGGTGAAGGAGCTGAGCCCTCGCACGTTCCTGGTGGGCTTCAAGCTGGAGGTGGGCAAGGCTCGGGAGGAGCTGGTGCGCATCGCCCACGAGTCCCTGGTGCGGAACCGGGCGGACGTCATGGTGGCCAACGACCTGGAGGAGATCGACCGGGGCGTGCACCGGGGTTACTTCGTGGGTCCCGACGGGCAGGTGCTGCGGGTCGCGGAGGGCAAGGAAGAGATCGCCCGGGCAGTGGTGGAGCTGCTGGAAGAGCGGCTGCCCTGAGGCCGGGCGTGAGGGGGGAGGGGAGTATGGGCCGGTTCGAGGAAGGCCTTCGAGTTCGCAGGGAGGTCATGGGGGACGAGTACGTGGACCGCAGCTTGAGGGAGGCGGACGACTTCAGCCGTCCGTTCCAGGAGCTGGTCACGGAGTACGCGTGGGGGGCTGTGTGGACGCGGCCCGGGCTGCCGCGGAAGGTCCGCAGCCTGCTCACCGTGGCCATGATGGCGGCGCTGAACCGGCCCCACGAGCTGCGGCTGCACGTGCGGGGCGCCCTGCGGAACGGCTGCACCGCGGAGGAGATCCGCGAGACCCTGCTGCAGGCCGCGGTGTACGCGGGCATGCCCGCGGCCCTGGACGCCTTCCGGGTCGCGCGGGAGGTGCTCGCGGAGGCGACGGGCGACTGAGGGGTGGCGACGGCCACGGTGGGGCGTACCATCGGGCCAGGATCGGGAGTGGAGGTGCCGGGATGACGACGGCGTACCGGGCGGACCAGGTGGGTAGCCTCCTGCGGCCGCAGGAGCTGCTGGAGGCCCGCTACCGTGGTGCCCCGGAGGAGGAACTGCGGTCGCTGGAGGACCGGCACATCCTCCGGCTCCTGGACAGGCAGCGGGAGCTCGGCGTGGACGTGTTCACCGACGGTGAGCTGCGCCGGCGCAACTTCATGAGCGACCTCATGGACTCCGTGGAGGGGTTCGACTTCGGCGAGGCGCTCCCGCGGAGCTGGAAGGGGGAAGGAAAGGCACCGCCGGCCAGCGTCACGGGGGTGGCGGTCTCGCGGCTGCGTCAGGTGCGGCGCCTGACGGAGCACGAGGTGGGCTTCCTGCGGGCCCACAGTCCGGGACCGTTCAAGATCACCCTGCCCAGCGCGAACCAGTTTCCCGCCATCGCCTTCAAGAAGGGCGTGACGGACCGCGTGTACCGCAACCACTCGGAGCTGCTGTGGGACATCGTCCCCATCGTGCGACGGGAGATCGAGGCCCTGGTGGCGGAGGGGGTCCCCTACGTGCAGATCGACGCGCCCCGATACAGCTACTACATCGACCCCCGGTGGCGGCAGTACGTGCGCGAGGAGATGGGGGTGGAGCCGGAGACGGCCCTGGACGAAGCCATCCGGGCGGACAACGCGTGCCTGGAGGGTCTGCGGGGACGCGGGACGGTGCTGGCCATCCACCTGTGCCGGGGGAACAACCGAAGCCAGTGGTACGCGGAGGGAGGATACGACCCCATCGCAGAGAAGCTGTTCCACCAGCTTCAGGTGGACCGGTTCCTCCTGGAGTACGACGACGAGCGCTCCGGGACCTTCGAGCCCTTGCGGTTCGTCCCGCCAGACAAAACGGTGGTGCTGGGCCTGGTGAGTACCAAGCGGCCGCAGGTGGAGCCTCAGGAGACCCTCCTGCGCCGGATCGAGGAGGCCAGCCGTTACGTCCCGCTGGACCGCCTGGCCCTCAGCCCCCAGTGCGGGTTCGCTTCCGTGATGGAGGGCAACCTCCTGTCCGAAGACGACCAGTGGTCCAAGCTGAGGCTGGTGGTGGACACCGCCCGCCGGGTCTGGGGGTAGACCACAACGTCGCCGTTCCGTGGCTCATTGTAGGCGAAGCGGGCGGCCCCCACGTGCTTCGCCAGAGCCACACGGCCGGCGCGGTTCGGGGCCAGCTCGAAGCGGAACGCTTGCGTTACCCGCATCCCATCACCTTGAGCGCCCGCCTGGCCCGGTTCCGGGCCGACCGCCGCCCCGTACAGCCGCCCGCAGGCGGAGGTGAGGATCCACAACGACCACGCTCCTGCCCGCCGCAGCCAGGGCCGCTTCGACCATCTCGAACCCGAACCGGCTCAGTCGATTCCGGTGCTCCACCACGATCCGGCCCACCCTGGGGTCACGCAGCACGCGCAGCAACTTCCGCCTCCCGTTCAGCCCGGATCCGATCTCCGCCACCACGTTGAGATCCGGCCAGCCCTGCTTCCGGGCAAACTCCTCAAGACGCTGCACCTGGCGGTGCAGGTCATCCTTCTGGCCGGCGGAGGAGACTCGCGCATAGAGCAACCGTGCGGGCTCCCGGGGTGGGTTCCTCCACCAGGATGGTGCAGTCGGCAACTGCCGCGCGGGGACAGGCAGCCTACCTCCCCTAAACCACCGCCAGGCAGTGAGGTCACTGACGCCTTGTTGCCGCGCCCAGTCGGAAAGCTTGATGCGATAAAAGCTAACAAGAGCGGGACTATTGACGACCCTCCCCGCCAGCCAGGGTCGATCGGGCTGTTGTCCTAAATCCTTGACTTAGCTCTCTATCGTTACCTACCCTGTCGGCGTGGGGCGTCGGGTGCCCGCGGAGGTGGAAAGCCGCGTTCGGGCGGCTCGGGAGGCGCGCGGGCTCTCCCAGGCGGAGCTGGCGCGGCGCGCGGGCCTTTCCCGCCAGGCCCTGTCCGCCATCGAGGCCGGCCGGTACCTCCCCAACACCGCCGTGGCCCTGCGGCTCGCGCAGGCCCTGGGTTGCGCGGTGGAAGACCTGTTCGCCTTCCTGAGCCCCCGCACGGTGAGGGCGCGCCTGGCCGAGGAAAGCCCTGCTGTCCGGGTCCGGCTGGGCCGGGTGCGGTCCCAGCTGGTGGCCTGGCCCCTGTGGGGGCCGGTAGCTGCGCTGCCCGCAGACGGGACGGTAGCGCATCGCCGGGGAAGGACGGCCACCGTGGCCCTTGCCCTCGGGCACGTGACCCCAGAGCGCACCCTGTTGCTGGCTGGCTGCGACCCCGCCCTGCGGATTGCCGGGACCCTGGCGGAGGCCGCCGGACGGGTCGGGGTTCACTGGATCCCCACGGGCAGCGCCCGCGCCCTGGAGGCGCTCCGGGACGGGCTCGTGCACGTGGCGGGGACGCACCTGCACCCCCCTGAGGACCCCGAAGGCATCCAGACCATCCGCGCCGCCCTGGGCCCGACTGCGGCCGTGGTGGTGTCCGTGGCCCGGTGGGTGGAGGGTCTCATGCTCCGGTCGGGCGTGCGGATCCGAAGCCCCGAGGACTTGCTCCGTCGGGGTGTACGGGTGGTGAACCGGGAGCCGGGTTCGGGTAGCCGCGTGGTTTTCGACCGCTGGCTTGCCGCCGCGGGCGTGCCCACCGACCGGGTGGACGGCTACCGCCGCGAGCTGCCGAGTCACCTCTCGGTGGCGGAGGCGGTTGCGAGCGGGCTCGCAGACGCCGGCCCCGGCGTGCTCCCGGTGGCCCGGCTGTACGGTCTGGACTTCCTGCCGCTGGTGGAGCAGCGCTACGACCTGGTGATCCCCCGGGACCTCGTGGACACCGAGCCCGTCCGGGTCGTGATGGACGTGGTGGCGAGCCGTCGGTTCCGCCAGGAGCTGGTGGCCATCGGGGGCTACGACGTGGCTTGCGCGGGGGCCGTACGGAAGCTGGAGGGCTCCGTAGGGTGAGGCGAGTCCCGGCTCTCCTCGTGGCCCTTGCTCTAGCGTCGGTCAGTCGGCCTCCGGTCACGGCCGAGCCCCCGCAGGGGCTGCTGGTGGCCGCTGCCGCAGACCTCCGGTACGCGTTCGAGGAGCTCGCGGGTCTCTGGCGCGGCCGCACGGCGGTCCCCGTGACGTTCTCCTTCGGGTCCTCGGGCCAGCTCGCCCAGCAGGTGGAGCACGGGGCTCCGTATGACGTCTTCTTCTCCGCCAACGAAGCGTTCGTCCAGCGGCTTGCGGACCAAGGGCACATCCTGCCGGACACGGTGCAGCTGTATGCGATAGGACGCATCGTCCTGTGGGTGCGCCGAGCGAGAGGCCTCGACGTGGGCCGGGGGATGGCCCTGCTCCTGGATCCCCGGGTGCGGTACGTGGCCGTCGCCAACCCCGAGCACGCACCCTACGGGGAGGCCGCCCGTCAGGCGCTGGTGCGGTCCGGGCTGTACGACCGGGTGCGGCCGAAACTCGTCTATGGAGAGAACGTCAGCCTGACGCTGCAGCTGGTGCAGTCCGGGAACGCGGACGTGGGCGTGGTGGCATTGTCGCTGGCGCTGGCGCCCCCGGTACGACGGGAGGGTCGCCACTGGCTAGTGCCCGCGTCAACGCACGACCCCATCCGCCAGGCTGCGGGGCTGGTGGCCCGGTCTGCTCGCCAGCCGCAGGCCCGTGCGTTTCTCGCCTTCGTGAACGGGCCGGAGGGGCGGCCGGTGATGCGCCGGTACGGATTCCTGCTGCCGGGGGAGGGCCCGTAGCTGGACCCGGCACCCCTGTGGATCTCGGTGAAGGTGGCGTCCCTGGCCACCCTGGTGGCGGGCGCGGCGGGGGTGGCGCTGGCGTACGTGCTAGCGGTCGGCCGGTTTCCGGGCCGCGGCGTGGTGGAGGCGCTGACCTCGCTGCCCCTCACCCTGCCGCCCACCGTGCTCGGGTACTACCTGTTGGTCCTGCTGGGCCGCCGCAGCCCCCTGGGGGCCTGGGTGGAGGCCACCTTTGGGGTGCCGCTGGTGTTCACCTGGCAGGGCGCGGTGGTGGCCGCCGCGATCCCCTCGCTGCCCCTGGTGGTGCGCACCGTGCGCGCGGCGTTCGCGGAGGTGCCCCTGGATGTTCTGGAGGCCGCGCGGATGGACGGAGCGGGCTGGCTGCACCAGTTCGCCTACGTCCTGCTGCCTCTGTCCCGTAGGGGGATCGTGGCGGGCGTGTCGTTGGGCTTTGCGCGGGCCTTGGGGGACTTCGGCACCACGCTGATGGTGGCCGGCAACATCCCGGGTCGCACCCAGACCTTGCCCATCGCGTTGTACGATGCGGTTCAGGCGGGCCGGTGGGACGCCGCGGGAGCCCTCGCGCTGCTCCTGGGCGCGGTGGCGGTGGTTGTGCTCGTAGCGGTCGGCCGGCTCGGGGAGCGGGTGATCTGAACTTGCAGGCTGTCCGCTTGCCCCTCCAGCCTCCCGGGCCCAGCCCGCGGCCACAGAGGCGCGTTTTGGCCTTCGGGGTCGGACTCTCCGTCGGTGTCCTGGGAGGACTCATCGGGCTGGGGGGTGCGGAGTTCCGTCTGCCGGCCCTGGTGATCCTGTTCGGCTACGCGCTGCGGCAGGCCATCCCGCTCAACCTGGCCGCGAGCCTCATCACCCTCGCCGCCTCCCTGGCGGCGCGCAGCCAGACCCTCTCGCTGGTTCCGGTGGTCCCCTACGTCGCCGCAGTAGGGGCGCTTTTGACGGGTTCGCTGGCAGGCGCCCTGGCCGGCCCGCGGATCGCTCAACGGCTCAGCAACGCGCGGTTGCGGAGGCTGGTGGTGGCTTTGCTGGTGCTCATCGGAGGTCTGCTGGTAGCTGAGGCGTTCGTGCCGGTGGCGCCGCCTGCGCTTTTGCCGCGGGAAGCGGTGGTGTGGGTTTCCGCAGGAGTCGGGCTGGGGCTGGGAATCGGGCTGGTGAGCAGCCTCCTGGGCGTGGCCGGTGGGGAGCTCCTCATCCCCACCCTGGTGTTCGGCTACGGGGTTGACGTGAAGAGTGCGGGGACCGCTAGCGTCCTCATCGCCCTGCCTACCGTGGCCGCCGGCGTGGCTCGGTGGGCTCGAATGGGAGGACTGTCGGATCGGGCCGCCGTCCGGGGCACCGTTGTCCCCATGGGCGTGGGGTCTGTGCTGGGCGCCTCCGCGGGCAGCGCGCTCGCCCGAGTGGCCCCTGCGGAGCTGGTGAAGCTTTTACTGGGCTTGCTGCTCCTCATCTCGGCCCTGCGCGCTTTCCGCGGATCGGAGGGATAGGTGCGCGTGTCACAGGCCTACCATCATGTCAAGGCCTGTCAGGTTCAGGATCGGCTGCCCCGAGGCCACGGCGGGGTAAGTCGTACAGGGCGAGGGCTGCGAAGCTCACGATCCCGCCCACTGGGTCATGGGCCTGTCCGTAGTGCAGGAGCTGCCCCTGTACGGGCTCCAGGATCCGGAGGGCCGCGTACAGGGCGCTGAGGGCGTCGATCCGCTGCGGGTTGCCCGTCGACGCCACCTCCCTCCAGAACGCCTCCGCGTCACCCCGCAGGACGTGCTCCAGGGCGCGGTGGTCGCCCACCGAGGTGCGCAGCGCCAGGGCAGAGTCGGGGGGGTCGGGGTCTCCGAACCGCGGGCCCACGTGGCTGAAGTCCACGCCCGCCACCAGCGCGGCGCGACCCGCCCGTTCCCAGAAGGTCCGACGCAGCAGCCGGAGGACCCGCTCCACCTCCGGCATCTCCCGGGGCGAACGGCGGCCGGCCCACTGCTCGAAAGCCGAGCACAGGATAGGGACCACCGACACCGGCCTGCCCTTTAACGCCACCTGCAGGAAGACCGCCTGGAACTCCAGGGAGTGCTCGGCGCGGTGGGCGAGCTCCCCCTCGATCAGTTCGGGTGCGGCACAGACCAGCTCGTCCACCCAGGGCCGGTCCACGGGCAGCGTCCCTAGAGGGGTGCGGTACGGCTTGGTGCACAGGGCGAAGGGCACTGGCGCGCCGCCGTGGGCCACTCCCAGCAGGAGGAAGGTAGTGGCCGGGGAGCGGGCCAGGGCTGCGTATGCCCACCCGTAGCTGGTCCCGCCGCGTTCGAAGTCCACGTGGGGGGCCACCACGCCCCGGGGCGGCCTGGCGGGTATCCGGCTGGTGTCGGCCGCGTGCAGGTACGCCTGCACGTGCGAGAGCAGGCGGTCGGGGTCCTCCGGGTAGGATTTGCCCGCGAAGCACGGGGGCCGCTCTGGGGCTCTGCGGAAGGCTTCCTCCAGGGCCTGTCGGCGCGCCCGGGCGCGGTCGGTGTCCAGCAGGCCCCAGCGGTCCAGCTCCTCCACGATCCGGGCGAGGTCGGAGGTGAACAGCAGCGCCCCGCCGTGGCGACGGGCGTACTCCACCTGCACGTCCACCGCGTCCCGCTTCCCGTCCAGCAGCAACGCCACCTCTGCCACCTCCAGCGGCAGGAGCAGCGTCTCCTCCACCAGGCCTTCCGGGTCGCGCACGGCCACCGCGGAGCGGCCGGACACCCGCACGGGCACGAACTCCACGGGGCGCAGCCGAGGCAAGCTCGACATGGCTTCCTGCGCCGCATTGTACCCGGCTCTCCGGGGGAAAGGAAAAGCGGTGGCATAATGGTGTGGTGAGCCGGCCGCTGTGGGCCATCTTCCTCACGGTGCTCGCGAACCTCATCGGCTTCGGGATCGTGATCCCCCTATTGCCCTTCTACGCCAGCAGCCTAGGTGCGTCTCCCCTTGAGGTGGGACTGCTGTTCGCCGCGTACTCCGCCTGCCAGCTGGTGGCGGCCCCCGTTCTCGGCGCATGGTCGGACCGCTGGGGACGCCGGCCGGTGCTGCTGGTGAGCCTGCTGGGCACCGCGGTGAGCTTCGCCCTGCTGGCGCTGGCGCGCAACTTGGCCATGGTGTTCGTCGCCAGGGTGGTGGACGGACTTTCGGGCGGGAACATCTCCACCGCCCGCGCCTACATCGCGGACGTCACCCCGGACGACCGGCGGGCCCGTAGCTTCGGGTTGATCGGCGCTGCCTTCGGGATCGGGTTCGTGCTGGGCCCGGCTTTGGGCGGGGCGCTCTCCCGGTTCGGGTACTCGGCCCCCGCGTGGGCTGCCGTAGGCCTGACGGGAGTGGCCATGGCGCTGGCGTGGTGGTGGCTTCCCGAGACGGTCCACCGGGTCCGTGCGGGCGGCACGACGGGCTGGCGGCAGCTGCCCGCGGCCCTGCGGCGGCCGCAGCTGCGGGCGCTGCTCGGGGTGGACTTCGTGTACTGGGCCACCGCCGCGGTCTACCAGACCACCTTCGCCCTCTTCGTCCACCGGCGGTTCGGGCTCGATGCCACCCACACCGGCTACCTGTTGGCCCTGTGGGGGCTGGTGGGCGCCGCGGTGCAGGTGGGACTGGTGGGGCCGGTGGTGGGCCGGTGGGGTGAGGGGCGCGCCCTGGCCACGGGCTTGGTGGTGGCAGGGCTGTCGCTAGTGGCGGCTTCCGTCAGCAGGGACCTTGCGGGGTTCGTGGGCAGCACCCTGGTGGCTGCGGTGGGGGTGGGGATCTCCAACCCGGCTTTGGTCTCCCTCATCAGCCGAGCCGCGGCTTCCCACGAGCAGGGTGCGGTCCAGGGTGTGGCGGGTACCCTGGAGAGTCTGGGCCGCATGGTGGGACCGGTTTGGGGCAACGGGCTGCTGGGAGCCGCAGGAGAGGGTGCGGCCTTCGCGTCCGCGGCCACGGTCATGGCGCTAGTTGGCGTGGCCGCGGCTGCCCTGAGGCTGCCCGTGGGGAGTCCCGAGGGGAGGTGAACGGGAGGTGGACTGGAAGTCCAAGTTCGAGCAGGCGCTAGGGTACCACGAGTTCCTGGAGCGCTACGGCAGCGAGGGGCACCGGGAGCGGTGGCAGCGCGTGTACGAGGCCGTGGCGCTGACACGCGACCAGCGCGCACTCCTGCAAGGCTTCCAGCGGGACATGAACCTCCTGGTGCTGGCGGGCGTGTGGTGCGGGGACTGTGTGAACCAGTGTCCCATCCTCCAGCGCTTCGCGGAGGTCACCCCGCGCATCCGGCTGCGTTTTTTGGACCGGGATGAGCACCCAGACGTGCGGGAGCTGCTGTCCATCAACCGCGGCTACCGCATCCCCGTGGTGGTGTTCCTCAGCGAGGACTTTGTGGAGGTGGCCCGGTACGGAGAGCGGACCCTGTCCCTCTACCGGCAGATGGCCGCAGACCGCCTGGGGCCCGCCTGTCCGGTGGGGGTGGTCCCCCCCGGCGAGGACCTGCTGCGGCGGGTGGTGCAGGAGTGGTTGAACGAGGTCGAGCGGGTGCAGCTGCTGCTGCGGCTGTCGCCCCGTCTGCGCCTCGCGCACGGAGACTGAGCCACCAGCTTCCGCTAGGGGCAACGCCCGGGTCCTCCGGTAGGGTACCCTGAGGGGTGAGGTCATGCTGGAGCTGATCGTGTTCACGAGCGGGGGCGTGCTGCTGGCCCTGGAGATTGTGGCCAGCCGGGTGCTGGCCCCCACCTTCGGGAACTCCATCTACGTGTGGGGCAGCCTCATCGGCGTGTTCCTCACCGCGCTCAGTGTGGGCTACTGGCTCGGCGGCCGGCTGGCAGACCGGTACCCGAGCCACGGCGCGTTCTGCGGTCTGGTGTTCCTGGCTGGGCTGCTGACGGTCCCCATCCCGGCCGCCGCTCCGCCGCTGCTGTCGAGCCTGGCCGCCGCGGACCTGGACAGCCGGGCAGGGCCCCTGCTGAGCGCTCTGGTGCTGTTCTTCCCGGCCAGCGTGGTCATGGGGACCATCTCCCCGTACGCGGTGCGCCTGAGCACGCGTTCGGTGGCCACCGTGGGCGGCACCGCGGGACGGCTGTACGCCCTGTCAACCCTGGGCAGCATTGCGGGCTGCTTTGCGGCGGCGTTCTGGCTCATCTCGGTGCTAGGGGTGCGGGACATCGTCCTGGCCCTGGGGTTGCTGGAGATGGCCCTGGCGGTGGTGGGCCTGGTGGGGCTGCGGCGCGCGGGCGCGGCGGCCGCGGCGGCCCTGGTCCTGGTGGGCGCGGGAGCCGGCAGCGCGCGGCTGGCCCCGCCCGAGGCGCCGGGGGTGGTGTACGCCCGGGACACCGTCTACCACCGCATCACGGTGAGCGACGAGGGAACCGTGCGGTACCTGAAGCTGGACAACTACTGGCAGAGCGCCCTGGACCTGGAAGAGCCGCGGCGTACGGTGTTCCGGTACGCGGACTACATGCACGTGGGGATGCTCTTCCAGCCCCGCCCTCGACACGTCCTGGTCATCGGCATGGGAGGCGGCACGGTCCCGAAGCGCTACCTGGAGGACTACCCGGAAGTGCAGGTGGACGTGGTGGACATCGACCCCGAGGTGGTGGAGGTCGCGCACCGCTTCTTCGGGGTTCCGCGGGGGGGCCGGCTCCGGGCGTTCGCGCAGGACGGCCGGCAGTTCGTGCGGCGGGCACGGGAGCGCTACGACCACGTGCTCATGGACGCGTACCTGCGGGACACCCTGCCCTTCCACCTGGCCACCCGGGAGTTCTTCCAGGAGGTGCGCGCTAGGCTCCGTCCGGGAGGCGTGTTCGTGGTGAACGTGATCGGCGCCCTGGAGGGCCCGCACAGCCGCCTGTTCCGCGCGGTGTACCGCACCCTGCGGGAGGTGTACCCGGCGGTGTACGTGTTCCCCGTGGAGTTCGGACCCACGGGGTGGCCGGAGGCGCTGCGGAACGTCATCGTGGTGGGCGCGGAGACCCGGTGGCCGCCGGAGGAGGTGCAGGCCCGAGCGCGGGCGCTGCGCGGGCGGGTGAAGGTACCGGGTTTCGACGCAGCGGTGGCGGACCTGTACCTGCGGCCCATCCGGACCGAGGACGTCCCCACTCTCACCGACGACTTCGCACCCACGGACGCGCTACTGAGCGTGCGGTAGGGGGTGTCGGGTTGCCCGCCCCATACGTGAAGCTGTACGTGGGCGACGTGATCCGCACCCGGAAGGCGCACCCCTGCGGGGGGGACGTCTGGGTGATCGAGCGGCTGGGCGCGGACGTGGGGATCCGCTGCCGGACGTGCGGCCGCTTCGTCCTCATGGACCGGATCAAGCTGGAGCGGCGGATCCGGGCGTTCCTGCAGCGCGGCAACGAACCCCCGCCCGCGGAGCCGGAACCGCCGAAGGAGGAGCCGCCCACCAAGCCCGGGTCGCGGAAGTCCGCCTCACCCGCGCCCGAACCACGCCCCCGGCGCCGGATCGTGAAGCGGGCGAGGGTGTGAGGCCCGGAGCGGGATCGTGCTGTCGGTGGGAATCGTGGGCTTGCCCAACGCGGGGAAGAGCACCCTGTTTCGCGCTCTGACCCGTGCTCGGGTGCCGGTGGCGCCGTACCCGTTCACCACCGTGGACCCCAACACGGGGGTCGCTGTCGTCCCCGACGACCGCCTGGACGTTTTGGCCCGGATGACGGGGGCGGAGCGGGTGGTACCCGCCACCGTGCGGGTCGTGGACATCGCGGGCTTGGTTCGGGGCGCCCACCACGGGGAGGGGCTAGGGAACCGGTTCCTGGCGCACGTGCGCGAGATGGCGGCCCTCCTGCACGTGGTGCGCGCGTTCCACCACCCTGAGGTGGCGCACGTGGAAGGGCACCCAGACCCGCTGCGGGATATCGAGGTGGTGGAGACGGAACTCCTGCTGGCGGACCTGGAAACCGTGCAGCGCCGTATGGAGCGCGTGGAGCCCAGGGCCAGGACGGGCGACGCCCAGGCGCGGGCGGAGCGAGTGGCGCTGGAAGAGGTGGCCAGGGCCCTGGACGCCGGACGGCCTGCGCGTACGCTGCCGGGGGGAGTCCGGGAGGCGCTTCGACCCCTGCGGCTGCTCACGGACAAGCCTGTGGCGTACGTGGTGAACGTGGCCGAAGGCCAGTCGGACGGCGCGGTGCAGGCGGTACGGGCGCTGGGGGAAGCCCGGGGCGTGCCCGTGGTGGTGGCCTGCCTGAAGTTGGAGGACGAGCTGCTGGACCTGCCGGAGGATGAGGCGCGGGCGTACCGGAACGTGGCGGGGCTGGGGGAGGGAGTGTTGGACCAGGTGGTCCGGACCGGCTACCGGCTGCTGGACCTGGTGACGTTCTTCACCACGGAGAGCCGGGAGGTCCGGGCGTGGCCCGTTCCGCGAGGCACCCGGGCGCCACAGGCGGCGGGGGTCATCCACAGCGACATGGAGCGGGGCTTCGTGCGGGCGGAGGTGGTGGCGTTCGACGACCTGGTCCGGGCGGGATCCTGGGAGGCGGCCTGGCAGGCGGGGAAGGTGCGCCTGGAGGGGCGGGACTACCAGGTGCGGGAAGGGGACGTGATCACGTTTCGTTTCCACGCGTAAGCTGGCCTCGGCCGCTCACGTTTCGGGCCGACGCGTGGGCCGGTGGCACGGGAGTTGCACCGCGGGCGGGGCGTGGAAACCGTTTGGTATCCTGGGACGTTGCCATGGACAGAACAAACCCCAAGGAAGGAGCCAGCATGGGAGTGCCCAGTGACTTCGTAGACCCCTTCGAGCTCACCCTGGAGGAGGTCGACCGCCGAATCGCGGAGCTCGCGGAGCAGCGGAAACGGATCTGGCAGAGCAGCGTCCCGCACACGGGGACGGGCGAGACGGGCCGACGGGCGCTGGCGGCCATCGAGGCGGAGCTGGAGGAGCTGTACCGGACCAAGCGGGAGCTGCTGGCGCGCCGTGCTCACGAGAACCGGCCGCTGCGGCCACGCCGCCGCTCCGGCCCGACCCCGCCCGCAGGCCTGTTCCGGGACGACTGACCCCCGCTGCCCGCCGGTGCGAGCCCTTCGTGGACACCCTGCGTCCTGTCTGGTAGAATCAACCGGCTGGTAGCGTCCCCCACGCATAGCGTGGCAAGCAGGACGGCGGACTACCTGGGTCGCAAGGCGATAGCCTCCCGTCTCCGCCCGGGTGGAGACCGGGGAGTTGTCAATCCCTGACCGAGGGAGGTTGGACGTGCGGAAGGAGTACGAGATCGTCTTCATCCTGCGGCCCGACCTGGACGACCAACAGGTCCGGGAGACCATCGAGCGGGTGGCCGGCCGCATCGCCGAGCGGGGCGGCGCCGTCCTGGCCACGGAGCCCTGGGGCAGGCGGCGACTCGCCTACCCCATCAAGAAACACCGCGAGGGTTTCTACGTCCTCCTGCGGTTCGAGCTGGACGTACAGCGGGTCCAGGACGTGAAGAACGCGGTGGCCTTGGTGGAGGAGGTCATCCGCTTTCTCGTGTGCGAGGCCCTGCCTGCAGCGGCCTTGCCTGCGCCCGCCGCCCAGGCCCAGCTGGCGGAGGCCGTCCCGTCCGGGGGAGGTGACGAGGGGTGCTGAACCGGGTGGTGCTGATCGGCCGGCTCACCAGAGACCCTGAGCTGCGGTACCTGCCCAGCGGGCAGCCCGTGGCCACCTTCACCCTCGCGGTGGATCGGCCCTTTGCAGGGCCGCAGGGCGAGCGCAAAGCGGACTTCATCCCTGTGGTGGCGTGGCGGAAGCTCGCCGAGCAGGTCTCCCAGCACCTGGCGAAGGGCCGGCTGGTGGCGGTGGACGGCCGGCTGCAGATTCGGGAGTACGAGACGCAGGACGGCCAGCGCCGGAGGGCGGTGGAGGTGGTGGCGGACCACGTACGGTTCCTGGACCGCAAGGCCCCGGAGCCTGTGGAGGCTGCGGCGGAAGAGTTCGAGGCCGCCCCCGAGCCGGAGGAGGAAGAGGACGTGCCCTTCTAGACCCCCTGCACACGGGCCGGCAACGGTGGGCGTGGAGGACCACGAGCATGGCGGAGAAGGACAAGAAGGAGAAGCGCGAGTGGCGGCCGCGGAGGCCCCGCAAGAAGGTCTGCGTGTTCTGCTCGGAGCGGGCGCGGTTCGTGGACTACAAGGACAGCAACCGGCTGCGCCGGTTCATCTCCGAGCGCGGCAAGATCCTGCCCCGGCGGGTGACGGGGACGTGCGCCAAGCACCAGCGCATGCTGGCGGTGGCCATCAAGCGGGCCCGCGAGCTCGCCCTGCTGCCCTACACCGCGGACTGAGCGCGTGACAGGCCCCCCTTGAGGGGCCGGAGGCCTATGGCCAGGGCATACGGAGGCGCTGGGGCGGTGCGGGAGCGCACCGCGAGCCTGACCGAGGGGGCCCTGCTGGCGGCCCTGACCGTGCTCGTGGCCCTTCTGGTGGCTCTGTTCGGTTCGCCCGGGCTTGTGGCCGCTCCCCTTCCCTTGTTCGTCCTCACCTACCGGCGGGGGGTGCGTACCGCGGCCCTGAGCGCGGTGGTGGCCGGGCTGGTGCTGTCGCCGTTCTTCGGCTTCCCCCAGGGGCTTCTGTTTGTGGCCGCGTTCGCCCCGGTGGGGGTGGTGCAGGGGGTGGTGGCCCGGAGGGGCGGGGAGAGGGTGGCGGTTCGGGCCGTGCTGGCGGGTGCCGTGGTGGGCCTCGGGGTTACCGTCCTGAGCCTTGTCATCACCCGGTACCTCCTGGGGCTGGATCCCCTCCAGGCGGTGGTGGAGGCGCAGGTGAAGGGCGCTCAGGCGGCTGCGGATTTGAGCCGGCGCCTGGGGGCGCCGCCGCAGCAGGTCCAGCAGATGGAGCAGCTGGCGCAGCAGATGCCCAACCTGGTGCGGACCATCCTGCCCGCGGCGGTGATCCTTGGGGTCCTGGTCTGGGCGTATGGCGCTTACGCCCTGGCACGGCACGTGATGCGGCGGCTGGGTACCGAGCTTCCGGGGTTTGCGCCGATCCTCACCTGGAGGCTCCCGCCTGCGGGGACCGCCGCTCTGGTGCTGCCGGTTCTGGCCGGGGTGGCGGTGCAGCCGTGGGCCCCGGAGGTGGGCCGGGTGCTGGCCGCCAACGGGTTCATGGCCAGCGTCCTGGTGTTCGCGTTCTTCGGGGTGCTGACGATGCTGCACTACCTGCAGTCACGGGACGTTCCGCGGGCGGGCCGTGCGCTGGCGGTGGTGGCCGTGTTGCTCTTGGGCGACCTGGGTACGTTTGCCATGGTGGCCCTGGGGCTGGTGGACCTGTGGGTGGACCTGCGGAAGGTCGGGCCACGGGCGGAGCGTTCCCTATGAAGGTGATCCTGGTCAAGGACGTGCCGTCCCTGGGCAAGGCCGGGTCCGTGGTGGAGGTACGGGAGGGTTACGCCCGCAACTACCTGCTGCCCAGGGGCTTGGCCCGGGAGGCGACGGAGGGACAGTTGCGGGCCCTGGAGCAGGAGCGGGCGGCCCGGGATCGGAAGCTAGCACGGGAGCGGGAACGGGCGGCCCAGATAGCGCAGGCCCTACGCAGCCGCCCAGTGCGGATCCGGGCCAAGGCCGGCGCCACGGGGAGGCTGTTCGGGGCGGTGACCGCGCAGCAGGTGGCGGAGGCGCTGCGCCAGATGGGGTTTGACGTGGACCGCAAGCAGGTGGAGCTGCCCGAGCCCATCAAGGCCGTGGGGACCTACCGGGTCGGGGTCCGGCTGCCGCACGGGCAGCACGTGGAGGTGGAGGTGCAGGTGACCGGCGATGGCTGAGCGGGCGGCCACGGCAAAGGGGATCCGGCCCCGGGGCCGCGGAGCGCCAGACCGCACGGAGCTGAAGCGCCGGGTGGGCGCTCTGTTCAGCGTGCTCAGCGACGTGTACGGTCCCGAGCGGCTCATCGTGAAGGCCGGCAAGCTGGAGGCCCTCACCCTCATGCGATCCCCCCGCTTGGCGGACCGCGTGGTGGCCCTCCAACGGTTGGTGTACGACGACCCCACCATCCAGCGCGCTCCTTCCGACGCGGAGATCCCCAGGGTGCTGTCGGAGATCGAGGAGGAGCTGGCGGACCTGGTGGCGCAGCGGCGGGTCGAGGAGGAGCTGGAGCGCAAGGTCGCCGAGCGCATGAACCGACGCCAGGACGACTACCTGCAGGAGATCCGGCTCCAGGTCCTGCGCGAGGCAACGGGCCCGGAGAACGCGAGCACGCGCAAGAAGCTGGAGGAGCTGGAGGCCCTGGAGCGCGTGCGGCTGTCCCAGTCGGCCCTGGAGGCCCTGCGGCCCAGGCGCCTGAGGGAGGTGGTGGGTCAGGACCGCGCCATCCGGGCCCTGCTGGCGAAGCTGGCCACCCCGTACCCGCAGCACGTGATCCTGTACGGACCCCCGGGGGTGGGCAAGACCACGGTGGCACGCCTGGCGCTGGAGGAGGCCCGGCGGCTCCCGTACACCCCGTTTCCGGAGAACGCGCCGTTTGTGGAGGTGGACGGCAGCACCCTGCGGTGGGACCCGCGGGACGTCACCAACCCCCTGCTGGGTTCCGTGCACGACCCCATCTACCAGGGCTCCCGGCGCGACTTCGCGGAGGGCGGGATCCCCGAGCCCAAGCTGGGGCTGGTCACCCGGGCGCATGGGGGCGTCCTGTTCATCGACGAGATCGGCGAGATGGACCCCCTGCTGCAGGCCAAGCTGTTGAAGGTGCTGGAGGACAAGCGGGTGACGTTCGAGTCCAGCTACTACGACCCCGACGACCCGCACGTTCCCGCGTACGTCCGCCGCCTGTTCGAGCAGGGAGCGCCCGCGGACTTCGTCCTCATCGGCGCCACCACCCGCGACCCTGAGGAGATCAGCCCCACCCTGCGGTCGCGCTGCGCGGAGGTGTTCTTCGACCCCCTGTCGCAGTCGGACATCGAGCGCATTGTGGTGCAGGCCGCCAAGCGGCTGCGGGTGAGTTTGGACCCGAGGGTGCCCGAGCTCATCGCCGCATACACGGTGGAGGGCCGGAAGGCGGTCAACCTCCTCGCGGACGCCTACGGCATGGCCCTGTACCGGCGTAAGGGGCGAGGAGGGAGAGTCCGGATCACGGAGGACGACATGCTGGAGGTGATCCGGGTCTCCCGGCTGAGCCCCTTTACCAGCGCCCGGGCCTCCGACACCCCGGAGGTGGGCAAGGTGTTCGGACTGGGCGTGGCCCATTACCTGGGCTCCGTGGTGGAGGTGGAAGCCGCGGTGTTCCCGGCGGCCCAGCGGGGCAGAGGCACGGTGCGGTTCAACGAGACCGCGGGGACGATGGCCAAGGACTCGGTGTTCAACGCCCTTTCGGTGTTGCGCCGGCTGTTGGGGGTAGACCTGGCGAACTACGATGTGCACGTGAACGTGGTGGGCGGGGGGTTGGTGGACGGACCGAGCCTGGGCCTAGCCATCACCGCGGCGCTGGCCAGCGCGGTGCAGAACCGGGCCGCCTTCCAGAACGTGGCCCTCACGGGCGAGGTGAGCATCCAGGGGAGGGTCCGGGGCGTGGGAGGGATCCCCGAGAAGCTGTACGGAGCCCGTCAGGCGGGCATGAAGAAGGTGGTCGTCCCGCAGGAGAACCAGAACGACCTACCCGCGGAGGTTTCCGGGGTGCAGGTGGTGCTGGTGCAGGCCGTGGAGGAGGCCCTGCCCCACGTGCTGGTCCCGGCCCGACGGCGCTGAGGAGCCAGGCGCCGTCCACACGATCCACAGCCCACACCACCCACAGGTTTTCCCCAGCCACCTCCCAGGAAGGTCCCGGGCCCCTCCCACCTCCTCCCCAGGCCAGCGCAATCCACAGGTTCTTCCCGCAGCTTCCCACAGCCGGCCTGTGGTAGACCCGGTGCACGGAAGCAAAGGCGCGTACGTACAAAAGACCGCGAACCGACGTTTGATACAATGGAGGGTAGCCATGGCCGTCGCCGTGGACCGGGTCCCGCCCCAGAGCCTGGAGGCGGAGATGGGTGTCCTGGGCTCCATGCTGCTGGACCGGGACGCCATCGCCGCGGTGGTGGAGCTGCTGCGGCCGGAGGACTTCTACCGCGAGGCCCACCGCCTCGTGTACTCGGCCATCGTGGACCTGTTCGAGCGCGGGGAACCGGTGGACCTCATCACCGTGACCGATCGGCTGCGGGACCTGGGCAAGCTGGAGGAGGCCGGTGGGGCGGCGTACGTGTCCAGCCTCCTGAACGCGGTCCCCACCGCGGCCAACGCCGAGTACTACGCCCGCATCGTCCTGCAGAAGTCCATGCTCCGCGCCCTGATCCGCGTGGGGACCCAGATCGCCCACCTGGGCTTCGAGGGCGACGAGGACGTGGAGGTGCTCGTGGACCGCGCGGAGCGGCTCGTGTTCGAGATCGCCAACCGCCGCACGCGTCAGGACTTCCAG
Source organism: uncultured bacterium (assembly GCA_938028835.1). Classification (GTDB taxonomy): domain Bacteria; phylum Sysuimicrobiota; class Sysuimicrobiia; order Sysuimicrobiales; family Sysuimicrobiaceae; genus Tepidifontimicrobium. The sequence goes on from CALIMJ010000002.1 coordinate 68,719, forward strand.
CCGCTGCGGGAGCTGATCCGCGAGACCATGGAGCGGCTGGACGCCCACTACGAGCGTGGGATGATCACCGGCGTGCCCACAGGGTTCGTGGACCTGGACGAGCTCACCGGCGGGCTGCAGCGGGGGGACCTAGTGATCGTGGCCGCCCGGCCCTCCATGGGGAAGTGTCTGAAACACGACACCCTGGTGGTGGATCCCCGCACGGGGCTACTGCGCACCATCGAGGAGGTGGTGCGGTCAGGCGAGGGCGCGGTGCTGACCCTGGACGGTGGTCGGCTGCGGGAGGCCAGGCCGTCGCACTTCGTGGACGACGGGGTCAAGCCCACGTTCCGGGTGCGGACGGCCCTGGGCCGGGAGGTGGAGGTCACGGCCACCCACCCCTTCCTGACGCCGGAGGGCTGGAAGCCCCTGGCGTCTTTGCGGCCCGGCCACTTCGTAGCGGTACCCGCCCGCCTGCCCGTATTCGGGACCGTGGACCTGCCCGGGGCGGAGGTGCGGCTGATGGCGTACCTGGCCGCGGGACGGCTGCCCGCCAACCCGGAAGTGAGCCGGGACTTCCTGGACGCCGCCTCCGCGGCGGCCGCGGTGCGGGCCTCACGGGTGCCCGCGCTCGTGGGGACCCTGGGCCTCCGCCCCGACCCAGCGGACGTCCAGCCCCAGGACGCCGCCGCGGTGGTGGCGGAGTTCCTCCAGGACTACCCCGAGCTAGCGGAGCCGGACGGGCGGCGGAGGCTGCCGCCGGTGGCCTTTCGGTTGAACCGGGCCAAGCTGTGCCTGTTGTTGCGCTGCCTGCTGGCGTGCGTGGCCTCCGTGCAGGGAGACCCCGACCGCTGGGCCCGCCCGGAGGCGGAGCGGTCCGAGGAATTCGGTATCCGGGCGGAGCTGCCCAACGCCACCATGGCCCGGCAGGTTCAGCACCTCCTCCTGCGCCTGGGGGTTTTGAGCGCGTGGGACGGCGGTGTCGTCTTAGAGGCCCGTGGGCCCGCCGCACTGCAGCTGCTGCGGACCTGCGGGGTCCTGGGCTGGGAACGGCTGCGGCAGTGGGCCCGCTACGCGCCCGAGCCGCTGCTGCCCGAGCCTGACGTGGTGTGGGACCCCATCGTCTCCGTGGAGTACACCGGCCACCACCCCGTCTACGACCTCACCGTGCCCGACACCCACAACTTCGTCGCCAACGATGTCTGCGTCCACAACACCACCTTCTGCCTCAACATCGCGCAGCACGCTGCCACAGAGCACCACATCCCCGTGGCCATCTTCTCCCTGGAGACCAGTGCGGAACAGCTGGTCCAGCGGATGCTGTGCGCACAGGCCCAGGTGGATGGCCAGCGCCTGCGCCGGGGATACCTGTCGGAGACGGACTGGCGCCGGCTCACCCGCGCCATGGGCGTCCTGGTGGAGGCCCCGATCTTCATCGACGACTCCTCCAACCTGTCGGTGGTGGAGATGCGGGCCAAGTCCCGCAAGCTCAAGGCCGAGCACGGGCTCGGCCTCATCGTGGTGGACTACATCCAGCTCATCCAGTCGTACCGGCGGACGGAGAACCGCACCCAGGAGCTCAGCGAGATCGCGCGCGCCATCAAGTCCCTGGCCAAAGAGCTGGAGGTCCCCATCCTGGCCGTTTCCCAGCTGTCCCGGGCCGCGGAGCAGGGCGGGTCCAAGATCCCCATGCTGTCGCACCTTCGGGAGAGCGGGGAGCTGGAGCAGGTGGCGGACCTGGTCCTGTTCCTGTACCGGGAGGACTACTACGACCCCGAGCGGGCGCGTCGGGAGGGCAAGGAGAACGTGGCCCTGGTCCGGGTGGCCAAGCACCGCAACGGCCCCACGGACGACCTGGAGCTGTTCTTCCACAAGGAGACGTCGCGCTTCGCGAACCTGGACAAGCGGCATGGCGGATGACCCCTCCTTCACAACTGCAAAAGGCAGCCGTGGTACAGTGGACGCAGACCGAGGCGGAGGGGTGCCATGGGGACCTGGCGCGGGGTGCTGGTGACCATGACGGCGCTGGCGGGCGCTGCGGGGGTGTGGGCTGCGGGCTACGCCGCAGGATCGAAGGCGGCGGGGGCTGGCGGCCCGGTAGCCCTTCCCGTGCAGGCCCCCCTCCAGGAGCTGATCCCGCTTCCCGGGCCCGGCCGTCAGTTCCCCGGTGCGCGTCCGCAACCGGGCCAGGGAGAGGAGTGCGAGGCCCGGGTGTACCTGTTCTTCAACGGGCGGTTCTACGAGATGCGGCTCGGCCCCGGGATCGGGCCGGACGGCCGGCCCACGGGTCCGCAGGAGCTGATCCCCTTGCAGCCCGCACCGTCCCTGCCCGGACCGAATTTCCCCGCGCCCCGGGGGAACCCCTTCGCGCCCCCCGTTCCCCTGCCGCCCGGTTCGCGGTCCTAGACGGTCCGGACGGCCCGGACCACCGCCTGGATGTTGGCGTCCGGGGTGTCCGTGGGGATCACGCAGCCCGGCGTGACCATGTGGCCCCGACCGCCCGTCTGCTGCAGCGCGTCCTGTGCCTCCTCAGCCACCTGTGCGGGAGTTCGGTCTGCAAAGCGGAGCTCGTCGATCCCGCCGCACACGCAGCCGGGGTACCGGCGCCGCGCGTCCCGAAGGGAGGGCGGGGTGCGTCGGTCGTGCCAGTTCAGCGCGTGGACCGGGTAGTCCGCCAGGAGGTCGAAGTACGGCCCGTCGCCGTGGGCGTGCAGGAGCACCATCTCCGCTCCGGAGGCGGCCTGCAGGACCCTCAGGTCGTAGGGTCGGCCGAAGGTCTCGTACTCCTCCTCGGTGACGGCGGCCTCACACGCCATCTGGGTGGCGAAGAACAGCCCGTCGGCGCCCGCGGCCAGGCACTCCGCGGCGAAGCGCGCGGTCACCTCGGTGATGATCTCCAGGCCCGCGTGCAGGGCCTCCGGCTGCTCCCGCAGGTAGCGGACCACTGCCCGGTCGCCGGCGAGGGTCTTCGCCACCGTGAGGGGGCTGAACACCGTGGCCAGGACCGGCACCTCGCCCCGCACTGCCTGGCGGATCACGCGCAGCGCCCGCAGTTCCCGGCCGTAGGCGCCGGCGGTGACGTCCAGCCGGCGCAAGCGCGCCCAGTCCTCCGGCCTCTTCACGGGCCGGTCCAGGTAGGTCCGCACGCCCTCGCGGTTGGGCCGGTAGGCGGTGCGCAGGCCCCAGTCGTCCCCGTAGTAGCCGCTGGCGGGAGTCACTTTCAGGAGGTCCAGGCCGAACCGGCGCCACCACGTCACGTGAGCCTCTGCCAGCGTCTCCGCCCGCTGGTCCTGTCCCGGGAAGTGCCGCCACAGGGCCACGGGTGGAAAGTCCGCCACCTGGCCCGCCAGAGCCGCCCGAACCCGCTCCCAGTGCACCACGCTGCCTCCCCTCTGGGCCTACCGGTGGGCGAAGGACGCGCCGCTGTCACAGCTCCTTCGCCCGGTACACCATGTACGTCCGGTAGCCTGCCCGCTCCCAGAACGACTCGGCCTCCGGATTGCCCGCGGCCACGGTGAGCTCTGCCCGGCGCACGCCCTGGCGCCGGAACCACGCTTCAATGTAGCCCAGCATGGCACGCGCGATGCCCCGACCCCGGTAGCCCTCCCGCGTGTACACGTCCTGGATGTAGCCGCGACGCCGCTGGCGGAAGAAGGCGGGCAGGAGGGTGATCCGGGCCACCGCGAGCCCCACCAGTTCGCCGGCGCTCTCCGCCACCACCACCCGCACGTCCTCCCGACCCAGCAGGTGGCTCAGGTAGTCCGCGTAGGCCCGACGCCAGCCGCGGCTCAGGGCGAACGCTCCGTCCAGGCGCTCGTGAAGGCGGGCCAGCTCGCCCCACAGCTCCACCAGGGCCGGTACGTCCCGCGGCTCCGCGGGACGGATCCGTACGTCCGGAGACCGCCCCACACCGCGCAGATTTGAACGCGGCGGTGCGGGAATCCTCCGGGGTGGGACCACAGCCGCCCCCGTGGGATACTGGGGGCGTGGGCTGGTCGGACCGGTTGCGGGCTATCGAGGGCATGACGCGGGAGAGCGCCACGGAGATCGCGCTGGCCGCGGCGGAGGCGCTGGAGCTGTGGCTGGCCGAGCAGCCGGACGCAGACTCCCGGGCCTTCGTGCAGGGCCTGGACGAGGCGACCCGGCAGCTGGCGGAGCGCAAGCCCGCCACCGCACCCCTGCACAACCTCCGGTACCGCATGGTGCAGTTCGCCGCGGAGATGCTCCGGGAGGGCGTGCCCCCGGCGCAGATGCGCGAGGAGTTGCGGGACTGGCTGCGGGGGTACCGCGCCCACGTGGCAGAGTCCCACGCGCGGATCGCCCACCACGGGGCCGAGGCCCTGGCGGAGTACGAGGTCATCCTCACCCTCTCGTACAGCCGCACCGTTTACGCGGTGCTGGAGGAGCTGTACCAGCACAACCCCGACCTCAGCGTGGTGGTGTTCGAGGCGCGCCCGTACCTGGAGGGGCGCCGGATGGCGGAGGCGCTGGCGCAGCTGGGGATCTCCGTCACCCTCACCGTGGACGCGGCCATGGGGTACTACATGGACGTGGCGTCCGCGGTCCTCACGGGCGCGGAGGCGGTGTCCCTGGACGGCAGCTTCGTCAACAAGGTGGGCACCCGGCCGCTGATGACGTGCGCCCACGCGCACGGCGTCCCCAGCTACGTGGCTGCGGAGACCATCAAGATCCTGCCGCCCACCCTGCGGGGCGACTCGGTCACCACGGTGGTAGGGGCGCCGGAGGACCTGGCCGCGGACTGGACCCCGCCGGAGGGCGTGGAGGTGTCTTCCATCCTGTACGAGCCGACGCCGGACCGCCTGGTGACCGCCTACATCACCGAGGAAGGGGTGGTCTCCCCCGTGCGGCTGGCGACCCTCAGCCGGCCGCTGGGTGTCTAGCCGTGGAGGTGTGAAGGTTGGAGCCGTTGCGGCTGTCGCCGTACGCGGAGGTGGCCGTGCGCGCGGTGCGCGAGGCGGCCCACGTCCTGATGGAGTACTTCGCCCGCCCGCCCGCGCCCGGGGAGGTCCGCTACAAGGGCCCTGTGAACCCGGTGACGGAGGCGGACCACGCCAGCGAGGCGTGCATCGTCTCCGTGCTGCGGGAGGCCTTCCCCGACCACAGCGTGGTGGCCGAAGAGGGCCGGGGGGCCCGGTTCGAGGGGGCTTTCTGCTGGTACGTGGATCCCCTGGACGGGACCACCAACTTTGCCCACCGGCTGCCGTGGTTCGGCGTGTCGGTGGCGCTGGCCCAGGGCGAGACCGTGCAGGTGGGGGTGGTCTATCACCCGGTTCTGGACGAGCTGTTCGTGGCCGAGCGCGGGGCGGGCGCGTGGCTGTGGTCGGGCGGTCGGACGCGGCGGCTGCGGGTGTCCGATACGTCCCGCCTGCAGGAAGCTCTGGTGGCCACCGGGACACCCCCGGACATCGGCACCACGGGCAACAACCTGCCGCAGATCGTGACCCTGTTGCGGCTGGCGGAGGATGTCCGGCAGATGGGCTCGGCCGCCCTGAATCTGTGCTACGTGGCGGCCGGGCGCCTGGATGCCTTCTGGGAGCCGGACCTCAACCCGTGGGACGTGGCCGCGGGTGCCCTCATGGTGCTGGAGGCGGGAGGCGTGGTGACGGGGATGGACGGCTCACCGTACACCGCAGACACCCGAAGTCCCCTGGCCACCAACGGCCTGCTTCACCCCCAGCTCCTGACCCTACTCCAGGCCCCGCGGGACGAGGTCTAGGACGTGCTCCGGCGCGGGGCGTGTCCCTGCAATGCGGGCACCCGGCCGCGGACGGCAGCCACCAACCACAGGGCCAGGGCGCCGTTTATCACGCTGGTCACCAGGTTGAACGGGACGAAGGTACCGGCCAGGAGCGGGACGACCCGTCGGTGCAGGGTAGCCCAGTCCGTGGGGCTGTAGCCGAAGAACACCGGCAGCACCACGAAGGCCAGCACCGGGACCATGAGGGCCGCCCGCGCCACGGCCCCCGCGGCCACGCCCTTGACCAGCCCCACCAGGCTTGGTTCCCGGCCGTACACCCAGGCCGCGGTGGCGGCAAAGAAGCTCACCGCGGCGAAGTTGGCAAACGGCCCGACCCAGCCCGTGGGGCTGCCGAACAGCGCGGTGTACAGCAGGTTCTTGAGGAACGCCACCGCCACGGCTGCGGAAGGGCCGTACAGGGTGCCCGCCAGGAGCGTGGGCACCTCGCTGGGGTCGAACTTCAGGTAGGGGGCTCCCGGAAGGATGGGGAACTGCACGAACCGCATGAGCAGCGCCGCCACCGCGGACAGCATGGACAGGAACGCCAGCCGATGCGCGCGCATCCCGACCCTCCTCGTTGGGCTCCAGCGAAGCACGGACCCAACAAGAAGCCCCGGAGTTGCCTCCGGGGCGCCGGATGACGCGCTGCGGCCGCCGCGGGGATCACGGCCGGCCTCGCGGCCACCGACCCTCTCCCATCCGGACTGTACCGTCGGCCCCGGCTTCGCCAGCTCGGCTGGACCGGGTCCACCGCGCCGCAGACCGTGCGCGGGTCGCGGGCTCGCACCGGGCCTTCCCGGTGCCCACCGCCGGTCGGGAATCGGGGACCGTGCAGCCCCCTCACCCTGCCCCGAAGGTCGTGCTCGCCGGTCGCCTTGATGCTACCGCCCTCCGGCGCGCCTTGACAAGTGGCGGGACCCGCGTGCACTGCACGCTGTCAGACGCCGAAGGTCCGGCGCACGAACTCACGGTTGCGCCGCGCAGAGGCCAGGGTATCTGTGTCGTCCGTGACCACGCGGTCCTGCTCCACCACCAGCCAGCCGCGGTAGCCCGCCTCCCGCAGGCGGGCGGCGACGGCGGGCAGATCCACCGAACCTCTGCCCAGCTCCACGAACACCCCCTGTTTGGCCGCTTCCGCGTAGCTCAGCCCCTGGGCGAGCAGGCGCCGGAGGCGGGAGCTGTCCACGTCCTTCAGGTGCACGTGGTTCACGCGCGGTGCGTGACGCTGGGCTACGTCTGCGGGATCGCCCCCGCCGAACAGGAGGTGGCCCGTGTCCAGGCACAGTCCCACCAGCTCTGGATCCGTGTGGGCCAGCAGGGCGTCCACCTCCGCTGGGTTCTCCACGTACGTGCCCCCGTGGGGGTGGAAGGCCACCGCAAGCCCGTAAGAGTCCCGGACTAGGCCTGCCAGGCGCGTGACCCGTTCCCCGTAGCTGGCCCACTCCGCGGGGAGGATCCCGTGTGAGGCGGTAAGGTGAGGCCGGCCCGCCACGCGGGCCCGGAGCTCGTCGCCGGCGTCCGCGAACACCACACAGCCCGCCCCGAACCGGGCCAGCAGCTGTGCGCTGCGGCGGACTTCCGCCTCCGCCCGAGGATACTGCGCCGGGTCGCGGAGCGGCAGCGGCACAAAAGCTGCCACCAGCTGCAGTCCCCTGTCCCCCAGAGCCTCCCGGAGCCTTTCGGGTTCGGTGGGCAGAAAGCCCCACGGACCGAGCTCGGTCCCCTGGTAGCCGGCCTGCGCCATCTCGTCCAGCACACGCTCCCAGGGCAGCTGAGGTCCCCAGTCCGGGATCTCGCACACGCCCCAGCTGATGGGGGCTGCGGCCACGCGGGCTCCGTCCACCGGCTTCCCCTCCTCCCGGGTGTTCGCGTGGAGTCCTGCGGGTCCCTGCGTGCTCTACAATCGGCAGCGGGAACACTACGATCCGGGGAGGCGGCGCGCTGATGTCCCGCACCGCGCAGGAGCTGCGCATCGAGCCAGTCCAACCGGCGCCGGAGGAAGGGGTCGTGGTACGGGTGACGCCGGAGCAGGCGGGCTGGGAGCTTTTGGGGTTCGAGGTGCGGCGACTGAGCTCGGGTGGGCGGTGGGAGCACCACACGGGCGCCTGCGAGGTGGTCCTGGTCTGGCTGGGCGGCCGGGCCAGCGTGCGTTCGGACCGGGGCCACTGGGAGGGCGTGGGCCGCAGGCGGAATCCCTTCGACGGGATGCCGTACGCCCTCTACCTGCCGCCCGGCACCACCTTCGAGGTGGTGGCCGAAGCCGGAGGGGTGGAACTGGCCTGTGGCTGGGCGCCTGCGGACGGTCGCTTCCCCCCGCGCCTGGTGAGGCCCGGGGACGTGGAGATCGAGCTGCGCGGTGGAGGGAACGCCACCCGGCAGATCAACGGGATCCTGCCGCCAGGATTCCCCTGCGAGCGTCTCGTGTGTGTGGAGGTGTACACCCCGGGCGGGAACTGGTCCAGCTACCCTCCGCACAAGCACGACGAGCACCGGGTGGACGAGCGCGGCCGGCTGGTGGAGGCGGACCTGGAGGAGGTGTACTTTTACAAGTTCGACCGGCCGGAGGGCTTCGCCTTGCAGCGGATCTACGCCCACGACGGTTCCTTCGACGTGGCGGTGGTGGCGCGGCAGGACGACTTGGTGCTGGTGCCGTGCGGGTACCACCCCGTGAGCGCCGCCTACGGGTATACGTGCTACTACCTGAACGTGCTGGCAGGTTCCGCGCAGAGCCTCGCCAACTCCGAAGACCCCGCGCACGCGTGGGTGCGGTCCACGTGGGTGGAACGGGACCCGCGGGTGCCGGTGGTCACCCACGCCCTGGAGGCGGCAGATGGATGACCGTGCGTACGACGTGCTGGCCATGGGTCGCTGCGGCATCGACCTGTACAGCAACGACGTGGGCGTCCCCTTCGAGGAGATCCGCAGTTTCGCCGCGTACGTGGGCGGGTGCCCCACCAACGTGAGCGTGGGGACCCGGCGCCTGGGGCTCCGCAGCGCCCTGCTCACCGGGGTCGGCGACGACCCCGTGGGCGACTTCGTCCTGCACTTCCTCCGGCAGGAAGGCGTGGAGACGGGTTTCATCCCCCGCAAGCCCGGACGGCGTACGGGTGCGGTGGTGCTGGGAATCGAACCGCCGGACCGCTTCCCGCTGGTGTTCTACCGGGAAAACGCCGCGGACCTGGCCCTGGACGTGGGCGACGTCCTGCGGGCGCCGGTGGAGCGCAGCCGCGTGCTGTTCCTCACCGGCACGGGGCTGACCGCGGACCCCAGCCGCACGGCCACCCTGTTCGCGGCGGAGCGGGCCGCGGCCGCGGGGACGCGGGTGGTGGTGGACCTGGACTACCGGGCCAGCCTGTGGCCGGACGTACGGGCCTACGGGGTGAACGTACGGGCCCTGGTCCGCTGGGCGGAGGTAGTGGTGGGCAACGAGGAGGAGCTGCGGGCTGCCACGGGCGAGGAGGCGGTGGAGGCGGCCGTGGGGGCCCTGCTGGGGCTCGGGCCGCGGGCGGTGGTGGCAAAGCTGGGGGCGCGAGGGTCCGCGGTGTTCACCCGGGACGGCGGACGCGTGGACGCACCAGCCTTCCCCGTGGAGGTGTACAACGTCCTGGGCGCCGGGGATGCGTTTGCCAGCGGGTTCCTGTACGGGTGGCTCAGGGGCTGGGACTGGTACCGGGCGGCACGCCTGGGCAACGCCTGCGGTGCCATCGTGGTCACGCGCCACGGGTGCGCCAACTTCATGCCGTACGAGGAGGAGGCGCTGCACTTCGTGGAGGAACGGGGAGGGTTCTGACGTGGCCAGACCGGAGGGACGGTCAGACGGTGTGCCGTCCGTGGTTCGGGCGGTGCGGATCCTGGAAGCGGTGGGCAACGCGGTGCGTCCCCCGACCCTCGGAGAGCTGGCCCGCGCGCTCGGGATCCCGAAGAGCACGGCGCACGACCTGTGCACCACCCTGGTCCAGGAACGGCTCCTCGCACGCTCTCCGGAGGGACGGTTCCGCCTCGGGGTACGGGTCCTGGAGCTGTACCGGGCGTACGACGCGGCGTCAGACCTGTCGGCGGCGTTCGCGGAGGTGTGCGACGAGGTGCTGCCGGGGCACGAGGAGACCCTGGTGCTGTCCGTGCTGGACGGCCGCGAGGTGGTGTACGTGGCGTGCCGGAATGGAACCCAGCCCATCGCGGTGAACTACCGGATCGGGCTGCGGCTCCCGGCCCACTGCACCGCCACGGGGAAGGCGATCCTCAGCGCCCTGCCCGAAGAGCGGGTGCGGCAGCTGTTCGGCTCGGGAGAGCTGCCCCGCCCGACCGGGCGCAGCGTGGGCTCCGTGGAGGAGTTGCTCCGGGAGCTCGAAGCCACCCGCCGACGGGGCTACTCGGTGGACGACGAGGAGACGGTGGAAGGCATGTGCTGCGTGGGGGCGGCGGTGCGGGGTCGCGGGGACGTGCGGGCCGGGGTCGCCTTCAGCACGGTGAAGGCGCGGGTGACGCCCGCGCGCCTGGAGGAGCTGGCCCGGCAGGTCACCAGGCTGGCGCAGCAGCTGTCCCAGCGGCTGGGCGCGTACCCGTGAGACGGGCGGCTTGACACGCTGACGCCGATGTGTTTGTTTGGTCGCGCGGCTTCGGGAAACCGGAATCCGTTCGCACATCCGAACCCGGAGGGGCGATGAGCACTCTGCGTCTCACAGCGGCGCAGGCCCTGGTGAGGTTCCTGGCCGCCCAGCGGGTCGAGCGGGACGGGCGCAGCGTGCCCTTCTTCGCGGGGGTGTGGGGGATCTTCGGCCACGGGAACGTAGCAGGGATCGGTCAGGCTCTGCAGGAGTATCCGCAGCTGCGCTTCTACTTCGCCCGCAACGAGCAGGCCATGGTGCACGCGGCGGCCGCGTTCGCGAAGGCCACCCGCCGGATGCGGGCGTTCGCGTGCACGTCCTCCATCGGCCCCGGCGCCACCAACATGGTCACGGGTGCCGCGGGCGCGACCATCAACCGCGTACCGGTCCTGTTGCTGCCCGGTGACATCTTCGCGCGGCGCAACGTGGCGCCGGTGTTGCAGCAGCTGGAGGCGGGCTGGTCCCAAGACGTCTCTGTCAACGACTGCTTCAAGCCGGTCTCCCGCTACTGGGATCGCATCAACCGACCGGACCAGCTCCCCTTCGCCCTGCTGGAGGCCATGCGGGTCCTCACCTCTCCCACCGAGACGGGAGCGGTGACCCTGGCCTTGCCCCAGGACGTGCAGACGGAGGCCTGGGACTACCCCGCGGAGCTGTTCGAGCCGCGCACCTGGCGCATCCTGCGCCCGCCCCCCGACCCCGAAGCGCTGGCCGAGGCCGCGCGCTGGATCCGCCAGAGCCGGCGTCCGCTCCTGGTGGCAGGTGGCGGGGTGCTGTTCAGCGAGGCGGAAGGTGCCCTCCGGGACCTGGCGGAAGCCACGGGCATCCCCGTGGCGGAGACCCAGGCGGGCAAGAGCAGCCTGCCCTGGGACCACCCCCAGAACGTGGGCGCCGTGGGCGTGACCGGGACTCTGGCGGCCAACCGCCTCGCCCGGACCGCGGACCTGGTGCTGGGGGTCGGCATGGCCTGGGACGACTTCACCACCGCCTCCAGGACCCTGTTCGAGAACCCGCAGGTCCGGTTCGTCAGCGTGAACCTCTCGGACCGGGACGCCCGCAAGCACGGTAGCTTGCCCGTGGTGGCGGATGCTCGGGTGGCCCTG
>CALIMJ010000003.1 GCA_938028835.1 uncultured bacterium
CTCCTGTCTGGGGGGAACGCCATAGATGCGGCCGTGGCCACGGCCGCGGTGCTGGGCGTGGTCCAGCCCATGATGAGTGGCGTGGGCGGCGATACTTTCCTCCTCTACTACCACGCCGCGGAAGGTCGGGTCTGGGCCCTCAATGGTAGTGGCATCGCCCCCTATGCGGCCACCCGCGAGTTCTTCCTCGACCGGGGTTACAGGCGGATGCCCTTGCGCGGCATGCTCTCCGTCTCCGTGCCCGGGGCGGTGGACGCCATGGTCACCGCGCTCGACCGGTGGGGAAGCGGGAGGTTCTCCCTCGCACAGCTGCTGGAGCCCGCGATCTTGTACGCGGAAGAGGGGTTCCCGGTGACGGAAAAGGTGAGCGCCTGGATCGCGGAGGCAGAGGAGCTGCTCAAAGCCCATCCCTCCACCGCCCGGATCTACTTGCCGGAGGGCAGACCGCCGCGCCCCGGAGAGATCCTGGTGCAGACGGACCTCGCGCAAACCCTGCGTTGGATCGCCCAGGGCGGCCGCGAGGTCTTCTACCGGGGCGAGCTGGCCCGAACCATCGTCCGCCACTGCCGGGAGCGCGGGGGGTTGCTCACGGAGCGGGAGTTCGCGGAGCACCAGAGCGAGATCTACGCGCCGCTCCAGACCACCTACCGCGGCTACCGCGTCCTGACCACGGCTCCCCCCTCCCAGGGCCTCATCCTGCTGGAAATGCTCAACATCCTGGAGGAGTTCGGGCTTTCTCGGCTGGGCTGGGGGTCTCCCGATAGCGTCCACCCCATGGTGGAGGCCAAAAAGCTGGCCTTCGCGGACCGGCTGGGCTACGTGGGCGATCCCCGGTTTGTGGACCCGCCCGTGGAGACGCTCCTTTCCAAGCAATATGCCCGCCGTCGGGCCGGGGAGATCGATCCCTGGCGGGCTAGCGCCGAGCCGCGGCCCGGCACGCTGCGGGAGGAACTGGGCGCCACCACCTACTTCGCGGCGGCGGACGCGGAGGGAAATCTCGTCTCCTACATCACCAGCCTCTCCGCGAGCTTCGGCTGCGGGGAGGTGGTGGAGGGGACAGGGATCCTGCTGAACAACCGGGCTGGGAGGGGATTCACCCTCGAGGCGGGGCATCCGAACGTGATCGCGCCCGGCAAGCGCACCATGCACACCCTGATGTGCTTCATGGCTCTTCACCCGGACGGGCGTCCCTTCCTGGTGTGGGGCACCCCGGGCGGGGACGGACAGCCCCAGTGGTGCGTCCAGGTGTTCACCAACCTCGTGGATTTCGGCATGAACGTCCAGCAGGCCGTGGAGGCGCCCCGCTGGCTGAGCTTTCCCGGTACGGACCCCGCGGACCTGCCGGCACCCTTCGAGCTGCGCATGGAACCCGGCTTCCCCGAGGAGACGGTTAAGGAGTTGCAACGGCGAGGACACCGGGCGGTGCCCATGTCCGGATTCGCCGGTGGGGCGCAGGTCATCCTTGTGGATCCCGCAGGGGTGTATCACGGAGGCTCCGATCCCCGGGTGGACGGAGCCGCTGTGGGGTGGTGAGGGACGTCCCGCCCAGAGAGGCGTCCCGACCCACCGGCCTTCGACGAGTGGGCCGACAGTCTGTGGCCGTGGGGCGGGAACGGGCAACCGTGCCGACGGACAGCCGTGGCGGTTATGTGGTCTGGGCAAAGCGCAGGAGTGCGGCGGGGTTGCCTGCAAAGAAAATGCGGGAGGTGGGAGCATGCGCTGGTGGGGGACCACAACAACGTGGGCTTGGTCCGCGGGGCGCGGCCGATGGTGCGCGGCTTGACCGCCAAGCGGATCCGTGAGGGCGTGGGCGTCACCACCGCCACCTCCATCCCCTCCTTCCACCACGACCAGGGCAGCCGCTCGCGGGCTCAACACCCTCTCCCTGCTAAAAGTGGGGGAGGTCCGGATGGCGCATCTGGCGGACGTGGGGCAGCCCGCCTTGACCGACGGCCAGCTGCGGGCGCTGAGCAGGCTCGACGTGCTGTGATCCCCGCGGGCGCCGGGCCCTTCCCCAGGGTGCCGGCGAGGCCACCCGGATCACGGAGCAACTCCGGCCCGCGGTGGTCATCCCCATGCATGACAACACCGCCGCCCGGCCGGACTGGCCCGGGACGGATGAGGGACCGTTTCTGGCGGCAAGCCGGACGTCCTGGGCTCCGGGGTCACGTACGAGGTCCGGAAAGGCCGTCTTCCCCCCGACCCGCGTGGCAGCGATGGACTGGAGACAGAGTTTCCCGTCGCCGCGGGTCCGCCACGGTGCGGGGAGGGCTCACGTTGGACGCTGTTGCCCGGGGTGCACCGTGGTGGACTCTTACTGGACCAGCCGGCGGCGCAGCAGCACCGCCGGTAAGGGCAGGAAAGCCACGGCCACCACCGCCAGCCAGACTAGATCCGGGACCGCCACCGCGGGGCTCCCGAAGGCCAGGGCCCGAGTCGCCCGCACCACGTGGTACAGGGGCGTGAACCACGCGGCGGTCTGCACCCAGCCCGGCAGGGCGTCCAGAGGGAAGAAGATGCCGCTGAACATGAACATGGGCGTGATCCACAGTGAGAAGTAGTACGTGAACAGGTCGATGGAGGGGGTGAGCGCGGTGAACGCCAGGGCCACCGCGGAGAACACGACCCCGCTGACGAAAAACACCCCGGGGAGGGTTAGCGCCCACGGGGACCGCACCACGCCGAACAGGGCCACCACCAGGAGGAAGGCGGTCCCGTAGATCACGCTACGGGTGGCGCCCCACAGGACTTCCCCGACCGCGACGTCCTCCGCGGACAGGGGCGTGGTCACGATGGCGTCGTAGGACCGGTCGTAGTAGAACTGCACGTAGGCGTTGTAGGTGCACTCGAAGGTGGCGCCGAACATCGCCGCGGACGCCGCCAGGCCGGTGGCCACAAATGCCACGTAGGGGAGGCCCTGGATCTCCCGCAGGTAGGCCCCGAGCCCGAGCCCCAGGGCCAGCAGGTAGAGGACAGGTTCCAGGAAGTTCTCCGGAACCGTGAAGGCGAACGTCTTCCGGAAGATCAGGAGGTTCCGCTGCCAGAAGCGGAAGGCTCCCACGGGGGAGAAGTCCATCACTCCCGCAACCTCCTGCCCGTGAGCCGCAGGAAGACGTCTTCGAGGGTCGCCCGCCTCAGGACCACGGCCTCCAGGGGAAGCCGCAGGGCCCGCACCCGGTGCAACAGCTCCTCGCCATCGCGGGTGTGCAGGAACACCCGGTCGCCTGCCACCTCAAACCCCTCCGCCAGCCCCGCCGCCTGCTCCGCCACGGCTCCCGCCAGGGCCCCGTCCCCAGCCACCTGCAGCTCCACCACCTCCCGCCCCACGTAACGCTCGACCAGCTCCCGGGGCGGACCTTCGGCCACGATCCGCCCGTGGTCCACGATGGCCACGCGGTCGCACAGGTGCTCGGCCTCCTCCATGTAGTGGGTGGTGAGGATCTGAGTCACCCCCGCGCGCTTGAGCTGCCGCAGTCGGTCCCACAGCGCGTGGCGCGCCTGGGGATCCAACCCGGTGGTGGGCTCGTCCAGGACCAGCAGCCGCGGGTTGGCCATGAGGGCTCGAGCGATCATCAGACGTCGCTGCATCCCGCCGGACAGTTTCGACACCCGGTCGTCCGCGCGTGCCTCCAACTCCGCAAAGGTCAGCAGCTCGTCCGCCCGCCGCCGCGCCTCCTCCCAGGTGAGGTCGAAGTACCGTCCGTACACCACCAGGTTCTCCCGGACGGTCAAGGCGTCGTCCAGGGTCACGGCCTGGTGCACCACTCCCAGCTGGCGCTTGATGGCCCTCGCGTGGCGCGGCACGTCGAGGCCGAACACGCGCAACACCCCGGCCGTGGGGCGGGCGGTGCAGCAGATCATGCGCATGGTAGTGGTTTTACCCGCCCCGTTGGGGCCGAGGAAGCCGTAGCATTCCCCCTCCTGGACCTGGAAGGAGATCCCATCCACGGCCACCAGATTCCCGAACCGTTTAACCAGCTCCTCCGCTTCCACCAGGGCCACACGTGCTGGATTCGAAGGGCGGCCGCCAACCTCCTCGGCCGGCGGTTGCTCGATCGCTCGCGGCCCGGTATGGTGGGCCCTGAGGCCGTGGGACGGCCAGCACGGACCGCTGCGGAGGTGAAACCTATGGCGCACGAGGTATACCCGCACCCCACGCGGGAGCTGGCGGCCAGGCGTCGGGAGCTGCAGCCCCAGATCCTGGAGGCCTTCCGACACTTCTCCCAGCAGGTGTTCGCCGAGGGGGCACTTCCCGCGAAGACCAAACAGCTCATCGCGGTGGCGGTGGCCCACGTGACGCAGTGTCCCTACTGTATCCGCAGCCACACCCGCGCCGCCCGGCAGCACGGCGCGACTCCGGAGGAGATCATGGAGGCCATCTGGGTGGCCGCAGAGATGCGGGCGGGCGCTGCCTACGCCCACGCCCTGCTGGCTCTGGACGCGCTGGAGGAGGGCGGCGGCTAGATCGTGCGGTACGGTCCTCCGGCCGCTATCAGAACCCCGAGGAGCTGACGGTGGAGGTGCCGTCGCCGGAGAGGGTCACGGTCACCGTGGCTCCCTCCACCCGGGTCCCCGAGCGGCCCGTGGCCACCATCTGGCAGGTGGTACCGCCGCACGAGACGTAGGAGAAGTCCCAGTTCTCCGTTGGCACCGGAGAGGCGCTGAACCCGTCGAAGGTCTGCCTCTCTGCGTAGAAGCTCCAGGCGAACTCCCGCATCTCCTGCAGGCGCTCCGCGGCCTCGGCGAAGTACGCGTTGCGACGCGCGGCGAGGTACGAGGGAAACGCCAGGGCCAGCAGGATGCCCAGGATGACCAGGACCATGATCAGCTCGACCAGGGTGAAGCCGGCCTCGGATCTGCCGCGCACGGGAGCCCTCCTTCCTGTTTCCCCCCGCACGCGGGTATTTACCCAAAAGGAGGCGGACTTAGACCCGCGGAGGGATGAATCCCTTTACCCTTCCGGATGTCCGGGCCGTCGCACGGTACCCTGCGGTCCGGCTGCCAGTTCCCGGAGGGGGCAGTACGCGTCGAGCCAGCTTGTGAGCTGCTCCCGCGCCCAGTGCGCCCACGGGCGGTCGCCGTACTCGGCCCGCCGGGCGGCCGAAAAAACCCGCAGGTCGTCCCCTCCACCCCGCCCTGCGAACGAAAGCAGGAGCTGGCACGGATAGTGCACGCACAGGCCACAGTGCTCCACCCGCCGGCGCTTCGCGCACAGCCGGATGGGGCAGGCCGCCTGCCCCAGGAACTGTTCCTGGGACGCGCACGAAAAGGGGAGCCCCTCGTACCAGACGCTGCCCTCCCAGTAAGCCCCACAGACCCCCGCGTACCGCTCCACTTGCGTCCCTCGCCAGTCGCCTCCCATAGCGGGTCGCCTCCTGCTTCCAGTTAGCGGGGCACCGACTCGCCCGGCTATCGGCTCGACGCCCGATTGCGGACCCGTGGTATCCTGGGGACCGGAATGGTCGGCGTGCGCCTCGCTGCGGCGCTGTGGGCCCTCCTCCTGTTGGGCCCTCTACTCGACCCCCACGCCCACGACCCATACCACACCCACTGGGTGCTGTCCGAGGCCGCGGGGAGCGGGCGATGGGACGTACCGGCCGGCCAGTTGCCGGCACGGCCGGATCGGTCGCCGCATGCCCCCGGGGTGGTTTGGCTCCGCGGCGCAGATCCGTCTGTGCCGGCGGTGGTGCACGCGGGAGTGCTGGCCCCGGGGCTCGGCGCTGCACCTCAACTGATCCCGCCCGGCCCCGCTCAGCGGCTAGACGCGGACTCCCGCAGCTTCTGGACTTCCGCGGACCCGGACCCCCAGGATCCCCCTCCCCGCGGCGCCTGACCACGCGTCGCGGTTCACGACCGAAGAGTTGCCGGCGTCTCCGTCGGGCGGAGGAGGCATACCATGACGTGGAGGATCATGGCTGTCCTGGCCGTCCTGGGCGCGTCAGTCGCGTCCACGGCCGGCTGTTCCCGCACCGAACCTCTGCGTGGCCAGCAGCTGGACCCCCCTCGGTCGCTACCGGACCTGGTGGCCCGGGACCAGCGAGGCCAGATGTTCCGGCTGGCGGACCAGCGGGGCAAGGTGGTAGTGCTGTTCTTCGGCTACACCACCTGTCCGGACGTGTGTCCGGCCACCCTAGCCCGGTGGAAGCGGGTCCGGCAGCAGCTGGGCCCCGACGGGGAGCGAGTGCGGTTCGTGTTCGTCACCGTGGACCCCCAACGGGACACCGCTGAGAAGGTCAGGGAGTACCTGGAGCTGTTCAGCCCGGACTTCGTCGGGCTGGTGGGCTCCGAGTCTGACCTTCAGCCGTTCTACCGCGCCTTCGGCGCGGCGTTCGAGAAGGTGCCGCAGCCGGGCAGCGCCACCGGCTACCTGGTGGCGCACACCGCTGCCGTCCCGGTGGTGGACACCCAGGGGCGGTGGCGGCTGCGGTTCAACCCGGAGACGTCCGTGGAGGACTACGTGCACGACCTGCGCGTGCTACTCCGGGAGGGGAAGTCTTGAGAGCGAACTCAGGAGGGTTGAGGATGAGGACGACCGCAATGCTCGCAGCCTTGCTGCTTGCCGCAGGCCTTGCCCAGGCAGGGCAGGCGCCGGTGGAGGTGAAGAACCCGTGGGCGCGTCCTGGGACCCGCGGGGGCAACAGCGCGGTGTACATGGAGATCCACAACGCCGAGTCGCAGGCTGACCGACTGGTGGCCGCGGGTACCGACGTGGCGGAGACCGTGGAGCTGCACGAGACCCGCATGGAAGGCGGGATGCACCGCATGCGCAAGGTGGAGGCCATCGAGGTACCCGCCAACGGCAGGGTGGAGCTACGACCGGGGGGCCTCCACGTCATGCTGATCAAGCTGAACACCGTCCTGCGGGTGGGTGACCGGTTTCCCCTGATCCTGCGGTTCGAGCGGGCCGGCCGGCTCACCGTGGAGGTGGTGGTGCGGGAGCAGGCGGCAGGAGGTGAACACCGGTGAGAGCCCGCCGGGGCCCGCCGGGCTGGCCGCTGGCTAGCCTGGCGGCTGCAGGCTTCCTGTTGAGCGGCTACCTGTGGTTCGGCACCGGCGGGGCAGAGCTGCCGCTCTGCCCCGCCGGGAGCGGCTGTCAGGTGGTGCAGGCCAGCCGGTACGCCTCCCTCCTGGGAGTCCCCCTTCCCGTGTACGGGCTGGCCTACTACGGTACCCTGCTCGTGGTGGCGGGCTGGGGTACAGACCCCGCGCGGCGCTGGCAGCTGGCCCTACCCCTGGCGGCTGCCGGTTCCGGAGCGACCCTGGTGTTCCTGGGTGTCCAGCGTTTCGTTCTGCAGACCTTCTGCTCCCTCTGCGTCCTGTCTGCCGTGCTCTCCTTCGCTCTGTTCGCCCTGAGCTGGACGTACGGTCGCCCCAGGGTACGGTGGCCGGTGGTGGTCCTGCCGGCGGTGGGTGCCGTCGTGGTGGTCCTGGGCGGGTACGCCCTGGCAGAACGGCAGGCGGTGGCCACCGCCTACGCGGAGGGACTGGCCAGACACCTGGCAGCGTCGGGCGCCAGGTTCTACGGAGCTTACTGGTGCCCCCACTGCACGGAGCAGAAGCGGATGTTCGGCCCGGCAGCCCGCTACCTCCCGTACGTGGAGTGCGACCCTCGCGCTCCGGACGGAAGGCCGGAGGAGTGCAGGGAGGCCGGGGTGCGGGCCTACCCCACGTGGGTGATCGGCGGGCGGAAGTACGAGGGGACGATCCCCCTAGCGGACCTAGCCAGGCTGTCCGGCTACCCGCCGCCGTGAGACGCTTGCTGCGTGCCTCCCTGGTCTTAGCGGCGCTCGCTGTGGCCACACCCGCCGCGGCCCAGGTGCGGTGCCTGTCGTCGTTCCCTGTCCCCGGCACGCGTCTGGAAGCGCCTCCCGCAAGCGTCATCCTCTGGATGAACGAGCCGGTAGATCTCCAGCTGAGCCAGTTCCAGGTCCTGGACCCCTACGGTCGCCGGTTCGACCTCCCCGCGCGGGTCTCCGCGGACGGCCTGCGGGTGGAAGTCCCCCTGCAGCCCCTCCCCGACGGTGCTTACCTGGTGCACTACCGGGCTGCGTCGGTCCTGAACGGGCACGTGAGCGTGGGGTTGTACAGCTTCGGGGTGCGCACAGCCGTTGAGGCTAACAAGAGCTTTTCTGCCGGCGTGGCGGTGCTGCGGGCTGTGGGAGCCGCGGCCACCCTGGCCGCCGCGGCGTCGGGATCGGTCCTGGTTGCGGCCCTCGCCACCCTCACGGGCCTACTGGAGTGGGCGCAGGCCGCCGCCTCCACGGTCCCGGCTCCCTGGCCTGTCCTGCTGCACGGCTGGGCGGGTCTGCTGCTGGCCGGGACCCAGCCGGGGTGGGCCCTGCTTCTGGCCACCGCCACGACAGCCGCGTGGGCGGTCCCCGTAAGGCCTCCCCGCACCTTGCTCCGCCTGGTGGCAGCGGCCTGGGTCCTGTTGGTCACGCCTGTGGTGGCCGCCGCAGGCGGGCCCTTGAGCCTGCTGGCCAGCAGCCACGGCCCGGCCCTGGTCCTCATGGTGTCCGCCTACGGAACCGCGGGGGTGCTGGCCGCCCTCGCGTTGCCCGTGCTGGGCGTGCGGGTGCACGAACCCCCGTGGACGCGGCTGCTGCTGGGCCTGCTGCTCGCCGCGGCCTGGGCGCTCCGACCCGCACGCCACGTGGGTGAGTTCTTCGCCCTTTGGACGGCCCTGGGCGCGCTGTGCGCTGGGGCCTATCTGTGGGGTCAGGTCGCTCTCCGGCGGGGGATCCGGCGGTGACGCGGGCCACCTGGGACCTGGTGGTGCTGGGCGGTGTGGTCGCCCTGCTGGGCTTCGGCACCGTAGCCTGGGGGCTGCGTTCGCACCGCAGCTCCCTGGTGTGGGTGGGGGTGTTCGTTGTGGCGACCGCGGGCTTGTTCTTCCACCAGGCGCTGCAGATTTCGAAGCTTCCGCAGCGGAACCCCATCCCCGCGACCGAACAGTCGGTGCAGCTGGGCCACCGGCTGTACCGGGCCCACTGCGCCGTCTGCCACGGCCTTGACGGACGCGGGGACGGTCCGGCGGCGGCCAGCCTGGTGCCGACGCCGGCGGACCTGCGGCGGACGGCGCGCATGGCAGATCCGTTGCTGTTCAGCCGCATCACCGATGGTCTGCCCGGGACCGCCATGCCTGCGTTCCGAGACGTCCTCTCCGAGGAGGAGCGCTGGCACGTGGTGAACTTCCTCCGGGCCCTGGCGGAGCGGCCGTGACGGGAACTTTGCTTCCGCCGTTCCTGCACGGCGCGGTGGCCGAAGGCGGGCCCGGCTTTCTGGGCTGGGCCGTCCTCGTAGCCGGCTCCCTGCTGGCCTTCTACGGCGTGCGGGCGGGCCTGCGGACCGCGGAGGGGCGGGCCTTCTTCCTGGCGGGCCTTGCCGCTGCAGCCGTGAGCGGCGCGGGGCTGCTGCGGCCGGCGCCACCGCCTGTAGCCGTACCGTCCCGGAATCCGGTCCCCCTCACCGCGGAATCCGTGAAGGCCGGACAGCGGTTGTACGAGGCGCACTGCGCGGCCTGCCACGGCCCACAGGGAACCGGCGACGGTCCCGCAGCCGTAGGCCTGGCCAGGAAGCCGGCAGACCTGCGGCTGCACGTTCCGATGCACTCCGACGGGCAGCTGTACCTGTGGGTCACTCTTGGCGTCCCGGGCACCCCCATGCCGGCCTTTGCAGACCGTTTGAGCGACCAGGAGCGCTGGCAGGTGGTCCACTATCTGAGGGTCCTGGCCCTCATCGCCCGTTGATACACGGGCGTGACGGAGGACAGGGACGTTGCGGTGGAGGTGAGCGGTGAGGACGTTGCGGCCCTTGCTTATCGTGGCAGCCTGCGCGGGCCTCGTGGGAATCGCCGCCGCGCACGCGAAGCTGGTGCGCGCGGACCCTGCTCCGGGGGCGGTGCTGCGCACACCTCCCCGCGTCGTACGGGTGGTGTTCAACGAGGAGCTGGCAGCGCGCGGCAGCTTTCTCGCCGTCCTGGACGTGCGGGGCCGGCGGGTGGACGACGGCAAAAGCGGTCTGGACCTGGACGACCTGGACCGCAGGACGCTGGTGGCCCGACTGCGGCCCGTGGGACCCGGCCGTTACACCGTCCGCTGGCAGGCCACCTCCGCGGACGACGGCTACGTGGCGCGGGGCAGTTACGTCTTCACCGTGCGGCCGTGAAGCCGCTCCGGAGACTCCTCCTGGCCTGCCTGTTGGCAGCCGTGATCGCGAGCCCGGCTGCGGCCCACGCTGTGCTCCAGGCCTCCAGTCCCACCCACGGTGCCGTCCTGGACACCCCACCCTCGGAGGTGGTGCTGACGTTCACGGAACCCGTGCACCCCCAGGCCAGCTCCGCGCAGGTGGTCGACGCCTCGGGCCACGTGGTTTCGGAGGGCTTCGAGGTGACCTCAGACGGACGCACCGTGAAGGTGAAGGTGGGGCGCCTGGCTCGCGGCACATACACCGTGCGTTGGAGGGTGCTCAGCCGCCTGGACGGGCACGTGACCGAGGGTCTGGCAAGTTTCGGGGTCGGCGTGGCCCCTTCTGCGGCGCCCGTGGCGTCCCAGGGACCGCCGTGGTGGCAGGTGTCTCTGCGCTGGCTGGGCTACCTGGCGGCCCTGTCCCTGACCGGTGCTCTGGCTTTCCAGCACTTGGTCCTGAGTGTGGCGGCAGGTGCGGATCGCGCTGCCAGGATGCGTCGTGTGGTGCAGCTGTCCGCGTCAGCCCTAGCGGCCGTGGCGGCGGCGGACACCCTCGCGCGCGCCGCATGGCTGCAGTGGCCGGGGCAGGGGCTGTGGCCCACCCTGTGGACGCTGGTCCGGACCTCGCAGGAGGGCCCGTCTCTGCTCCTCCGGGCTGGCGGTGCGATCCTGGCCGCGGACGCAGCCCGTACGGCTTCACCCTGGATGGCCGGGCTGGCGGGTGGGGCAGCGCTGCTGGGAATCACCGTGACGTCCCATGCGTGGGCCGCCGGGCCGCTGGCGGTGCTGCTGGACTGGCTGCACCTGGCCGCGGCCTCGGTGTGGGTCGGAGGGCTGGCCTGCCTGGCGTTGCTGCTCTTACCCGCGCGCCCCCGGGACACCGTCACACCGATGGTCCGGGCCTTCTCCCGGTGGGCAGGCTACAGCCTCGCGGCGGTGGTGGTCACCGGCGCGTACGCTGCCATCCAGTACGTCCCCGGATGGGACGCGCTCCTCGGAACCGGCTACGGGCGGTGGTTGGGAGCGAAGATTCTCCTGGTAGGGGTCCTGGCGGCGCTGGGGGCTTTCAACCGCTACCGGCTGCTCTCCCGGCTCGAGGTCGCTCGCGGGGCGCTGCGCCGCCTGCGGCTGTCCGTGCAGGCCGAGGTCGCAGTGGCCTCCCTCGTGCTGCTGGCGGCGGGCGCCCTGGCCGTGAGCCCCCCCGCGCGCACGGTGCAGGCGGCGGGGAAGCAACCCCTGGTTCTGGCTGCCCTGGCGGACTCCACCCGTGTCCTGCTGACCGTGGATCCCGGGGAGCCGGGGTGGAACCGCTTCCTGCTGGCGGTGCGGGACGCGCGGGGGAACCCTCTGCCCGTGGATCGGGTGGTGCTGCGTCTGCGGAAGCTGGACGAGGAGGGCGGCGTGCCCGCGGTGATCCTGGAACCCGGGCCTGACGGCAGCTACGCCGCGGAGGGGACGCAGCTGGGTGTGGCGGGTTTCTGGGAGCTGGAGGTGGTGCTCCGGGTGCGGGGCAGGCCGGACCGGACCGTGTGGTTCCCCCTGCGGTCGGGGTCGTTCCAGCTGCGGTCAGACCTGGAAGCGTTTCGCTTCCTGCGCCGGGCCCAGGAAGCTCTGGAACGGCTCCGGACCTGGCGCGAGACGGAGCAGATCACCGACGCCGCGGGCAACGTGGTGGTCACCCGCTACACCTACCAGCGCCCGGACCGCCTGGCGTTCGAGGTGGTGGGCGGGATGCAGGGCGTGCTGATCGGAAAGGATCGGTTCGTCCGCACGGATCGAGGCTGGCAACGGGACACGCTGCCGGAGGCGTTCACCGCCCGCGGCCCGGCCCTGTACATGCAGAACCCGCTGCGGGCGGCCCTGGGGAGACAGGAGCCCTGCCCCTACGACCCCACGGAACCCTGCCGGGCGGTGCTGTGGGACTCGCCGGACGGACTGGCCTCCTTCGGCGCGTGGGTGGGCACGCGGACCCACCGGCTCTACCGGCTGCTGATGTGGGCGCCCGCCCACGCCATGACCAGCGTCCTGGAGGACTTCAACGCTCCGCTGAAGGTGGAACGCCCTGTACCGTGAGTCCCTAGCTAGACCCGCGAGCGGTCCACAGCCGGCGTGCCACGTAGGAGATCCGCTCGCGGGTCTCCGGGTCGACCCACGGGAGGTCCCCCGCCTGCGCGTTCTCCACGGCCCGCTCCGGCCGCGAGGTGGCCGGGATGACCACGGAGATCCTGGGGTCGCTGACCACCCACTTCAGAAGCGCCTGCGCCCAGGTCCGCACCCCGAACGGCTCTAGGCGCCGAAGTTCCTGCGCGGGCGGACTCCGCCGAACCAGCTGCCCCTCGGCGAGGGGCCGCATGACGATGACCCCGATCCCGAGCTCGTGGGCGCGGGGCAGGATCTCCCGTTCGGCTTCTCGATCAACCGCGTTGTACGGAACCTGGACGCACTGAATCGGACCGGCCTCCATCCACCGCAGGATTTCGGGGAACGCCCGGTGGCTGTAGTGGGTGACCCCCACCACCCGCACGCGGCCCCCCGCGCGCAGCGCTTCCAGGTACGGCAGGTGTGCTTGGGTGGCGAGGAGGTTGTGTACCTGGTAGACGTCCACCCAACCCCCATACCAGGCCAACGCCTGCCGCACCTGCCAGCGGCCTTCGTCCGCCGAGGATGCCCACACCTTCGTGGCGATCAGGACGGAGGAACGGACCGGCCGCGTGGCTTCGGCCAGCACGCGTTCCGCGTCGCCGTACATGGGGGAGGTGTCGAAGAACTGGGAACCGGCCCGGATGGCGGCCCGCACCACCTCGTGTCCGTGGACTTCCTCCGGGCCCCGGACGTCCAGGGTCCGCCAGGTGCCCATGCCCACCACGGGGACGGAAAGGCCGCTGCGGCCGAGGGCGCGCCGTTCCACGCGGGCTCGACTGGGTCAGCGCTTCGAGTACTGGAACCCGCGCCGGGCCCGCTTGCGCCCGTACTTCTTACGTTCCTTGGCCCGCGGGTCGCGGGTCAGCAGGCCGTGCTGCCGCAGCAGCGGCCGGAGGTTGGGATCCACGGTCAGCAAGGCCCGGGCGATGCCGTGGCACACCGCGTCCGCCTGGCCGGAGACCCCGCCCCCCTGCACGTTGGCGAACACGTCGAACCGGCCCTCGAGGTTCGCCACCCGCAGCGGCTCCAGGACCCGGTACCGCCGGGCCACGCCCGGGAAGTACTCCTCCACCGGACGGCCGTTCACCACCACGCGCCCCGACCCGGGCCGCAAGATGACCCGGGCGCTGGCCTCCTTGCGCCGTCCGGTGGCGTGGGGCAGGGTCAGGGTGCTCATGCTGCCTCCCGTGCGTCCCTACGGATCCAAGGGTTTCGGCTGCTGCGCCGAGTGCGGGTGGTCGGGGCCGCGGTAAACCTTCAGCTTCTTCAGCATCCTTCGGCCTAGTGGGTTCTTGGGCAACATGCGCTGCACCGCCTTCTGGATCACCCACTCGGGCTTGCGCTCCAGCATCTGGCCGGCGGTGGCGGACTTGATCCCTCCTGGGTAACCCGTGTGCCAGTAGTACACCTTCTCCTCGCGCTTACGGCCCGTAAGCCGCACCTTCTCCGCGTTCACCACCACCACGAAGTCGCCCCCGTCCACATGGGGCGTGAAGGTGGGCTTGTGCTTGCCCCGCAGGATGGCGGCGATGCGGCTCGCCAGACGCCCGAGGACTTTCCCCTGGGCGTCCACCACGAACCACTCCCGCTGGACCTCCGACGGCTTCTGCTGGTACGTCTTCACCGTCCGCCTCCGAACAAACCAACGGCAAGCCTACCATGCGCCCCGGGAGGTGTCAAACCCGGTCCGGCTCCGCCCGCTCGTCTCCTGGCCCGCACACCCGCTCCAGGGCCTCCAGCTGGGACGGTGTCCCCATGGCCACCACCCGGTCCCCAAGCCGCAACACCTCGTGCGGACCCGGGTTCACCACCTGCCGTCCGTCTGCCCGGCGCAGCGCCGCCAACACGCTGCCGGTCCGCTCCGTCAGCCGCGCCTCTCGCAGGGAGCGGCCTGCAAGTCGCGGGCTCCGCACCACCACCTCCCGTGCCTCCAGTCCTTCCGCGGGACCTTCGGACCGCAACGCCTCCGGCCAGTGTGCCCGGGCGCGCTTGAGGTACGCTCGCCCCGCCTCATGGGGGACGCCCAGCCAGTCCAGGCTGTGGCGCACCATGGTCAGTGCCGCCTCTACCTCCGGCTGAACCACCTCGCTGGCCCCGGCTTCCAGCAGCAGCCCCCGGACGGCGGCGTGGTGGGCCCTCGCCACCACCGGGACCTGCGGGGCCAACTGCCGTACTGCCCGGACGCAGCGCGCCGCGGCACCTGCGTCCGGCACGGCGACCACCACCAGTCGGGCGCCACCCACGCCCGCCCGCTCCAGCGCCCTGGCGCTGGCGACGTCCCCAAACACCCCAGCCGCCCCACGCCTCCGGGCTTCCCGGAGCGCCTCCGGGTCCAGGTCTACCACCGCGTAGCGGACCCCGAAAGCGTCCAGGGCGTCCGCGAGCTCGCGGCCCACCCTCCCGAAACCGCAGATCACCACGTGCCCCGACAGCTCCAGCGGTCTCGGGCTCACCCTTTCCCCTGCAGCCCGCTCCCGCCGCAACCAGGACTCCAGCCAGCCGGGCCGTCCGCGGAACAGCACTGTGTTGACCAGGATGGTCAGGAGGGAGGCGGCCAGGACCGATTGGTACACCGCCTCGTCCACAATGCCGAGGCCGCGGGCGGCGCCCACGATCAGGTACGAGAACTCGCCGATCTGTCCGAGGCCCAGACCGAACAGCGCCGCCACCCGCCACGGGTACCCGAACACGCGCGCCACCGAGGTCCACACCAAGGTGTTGCCCACCACCACCAACGCCGCCAGACCGAGCACCGACGGGAGCTGTGTGGCCAGCACGTCCGGCCGGAGCAGCATCCCCACGGACACGAAGAACAGGGCTACGAACACGTCCCGCAGGGGCAGGACCCGCGCCAGGGTCTCGTGGGCGAACTCGGACTCGCTGACCACCAGGCCCGCCAGGAACGCCCCGAGGGCCGGCGACAGGCCCAGGCCCGACGCCAGGGCACCGGTCCCGATGGCCAGGGCCACCGCGGTCACGAGGAACAGCTCCGTGCTGCGGGTGTGCGCCACGCGCGCCAGGAACCCAGGCACGAGCCGTCGGGCCAGCCACAGGAGGGGAGCCAGGACGGCAGCGGCCTGCAACAGGCCCCGCACCGCAGCCTCGGAAGAGGCTTGGCCGGGGCGGAGCACGGGCAGTAGCGCGATGAGGAAGACCGCGAGCAGGTCCTGCGCGAGGCTGACGCCCACCAAAAGCCGGCCGTGGCCGGAACCCAGTTCGTGCCGGTCCTGCAGGGACTTGAAGAGCACCGCGGTGCTGGCCACGCTGATGGCGGCTCCCACGGCCACCGCTTGTGGGAGACTCCAGCCCACCGCCGTTCCAAACCCCACCGCCACCGACGCCACGCCTGCCATCCCCAGCGGGGTCCCGTACACGGCCAGTTTCCGAGCCCGCTGCAGGTCCGACAGCGAGAACTCCACCCCAGCCGTGAAGAGGAGCAGCACCACGCCGACGTGCGCGAACAGCTCCGACCCGCGGACGCCTCCGGTGGCCGCGCCCACCGCCAGGCCCGCCAGCACGTAGCCCACCACGGGCGGCTGGCGGAGCCTGTGGGCGGCCATGCCGCCGGCTACCGCGGCCAGCAACAGGACCCCGAGTTCTGCCAGGAGAGAGCCGTCACTCACGCTACCGCTCTGGCCGCGCCCACCGGTACGTGAGGGAGCCCGTGTACGGCGGCAGCCGCAGGTCTTCCCGGAGCCGGATCCGCACGTCCACCCCCACGGCCCGGAGCCCTTCCACGAGGCCGCCCCGGGCCCGGAGACTGGCCTCCATGGCGTCCGCGGGGCCGATGGCCACCACCACGTACGGCGGACGTAGAACCACCCCGTCCACCACGATCCGCCGTCCCGACTGCCGGTATGCGGAGCGGCTCAGCACCCGCCGACCGTTCACCGCCACCGCCTCCGCCCCGGCCCCCCACAGCTCGTTCACCAAGCCGGCCAGGTCCAGGGCCTGGAGCTCCGCGGGTACGGGCAGTCGCGGGGCGGCGCCGGGGACGATCAGCACCTCAAGCCCGGGACCCCGCACGGGCTCCAGCCCGAGAACCATCCGGTACAGACGGATTTCCTCCAGCAGAGCCTGCGTGAGGGCCCGGCCCTGCTCGGTCAGCCGTTCGTACTCCGCCAAGCGGGACCGCAGGCGGGCCAGCTCTGCCTCCAGCACGGCCCGGTTGGCGTCCGCTCGGGCCACCAGGGCCGCCAGCTCCTCGGCCCGCTGGACCGGCGGTGCAGGGGGCCGCACATGCACCACGCTGCGGGCGTGCACCACCACCGCGAACCCTACCAGTGCCGCGACCGCCGCCAGAAGGCCGGGCACGGGGTCCGGGGGCTTTCGGTGGACGGCAACGGAGCCCCTCACGCCCCCAGGCTACCACGGGCCGGGGTTAGCACTCTGCACCCGGGAGTGCTAAAATGGGGGGCGATCCAGTCCAAAACCCCTACAAGGAGGTCGAGAGCCCATGCCGGCAAAGCTGCTGCTCTACGACGAAGCGGCCCGGAGGGCCCTGGAACGCGGGGTGGAGAAGGTGGCCTCCGCGGTTCGCGTCACCCTGGGTCCCAAGGGCCGGAACGTGGTCCTGGAGAAGAAGTGGGGTTCGCCCACCATCACCAAGGACGGGGTGACGGTGGCGAAGGAGATCGAGCTCTCGGACCCCTACGAGAACCTGGGCGCGCAGCTGGTGCGGGAGGTGGCCAGCAAGACCAACGACCTCGCGGGCGACGGCACCACTACGGCCACGGTGCTGGCGTGGGCCATGGTCCGGGAAGGCCTCAAGATGGTGGCCGCGGGGAGCAACCCCATGCTGATCAAGCGGGGGATTGACCGGGCCGTGGACGTGGTGGTGGAGGAGCTGAAGAAGCTCAGCCAGCCCGTGGAGGGCCGTGAGGACATCGCCCACGTGGCGGGGATCGCCGCCAACGATCCCGCCATCGGCGAGATCATCGCCGACGCCATGCAGAAGGTGGGCCGCGACGGGGTCATCACCATCGAGGAGAGCAAGGGAATTGAGACCACCACGGAAGTGGTGGAGGGGATGCAGTTCGACCGCGGCTACATCTCGCCCTACTTCATCACCGACCCCGACAAGATGGAGGCGGTGCTGGAGGAGCCTTTCCTGCTGCTGACGGAGAAGAAGATCAGCGCGGCTCGGGACATCGTCCCCATCATGGAGAAGGTCATCCGTTTCGGGAAGCCCCTGGTGGTGATCGCGGAGGACGTGGAGGGCGAGGCCCTGGCCACGCTGGTGGTGAACAAGCTGCGGGGCGTGCTGCAGAGCGTGGCCGTGAAGGCGCCGGGCTACGGGGACCGGCGGAAGGCCATGCTGCAGGACATGGCCATTCTCACCGGTGGCCGGGTGATCAGCGATGACATCGGGGTGAAGCTGGAGAGCGTCGAGGTGGACATGCTCGGCCGCGCGGAGAAGGTGCGGGTCACCAAGGAGGACACCACCATCATCGGCGGCAAGGGCAAGCCGGAGGACATCAAGGGCCGCATCGCGCAGATCAAGAAGGAGATCGAGGAGACCACCTCCGACTACGACCGGGAGAAGCTGCAGGAGCGCCTCGCGAAGCTGTCCGGTGGGGTGGCCCAGATCCGCGTGGGGGCGGCCACCGAGACGGAGATGAAGGAGCGCAAGATGCGCTTCGAGGACGCCCTCAACACCACCAAGGCGGCGGTGGAGGAGGGCATCGTGCCGGGGGGCGGCGTGGCCCTGATCCGCTGCATCCCCGCCCTGGACCGGATCCAGGCCAACGGGGACGAGGCCGTGGGGGTGAGCATCGTCCGGCGCGCCCTGGAGGAGCCCCTGCGCCAGCTGGCCGAGAACGCGGGCATGGAGGGCTCCCTCGTGGTGGAGCGCGTGAAGGAGGCGAAGGAGAAGAACTACGGCCTCGACGTGCTCCGGGGGGAGTTTACGGACCTGGTGAAGGCGGGCGTGGTGGACGCCACCAAGGTGGTCCGCCTGGCCCTGCAGAACGCCGCGTCCGTGGCCGGCATGCTGCTCACCACGGAGGCCCTGGTGGTGGAGAAGAAGGAGAAGAAGAAGGAGAAGGCACCCACCACCCCCGGCATGGACGAGGAGTTCTGACCCGTACCCTGGGGATCCTGCGCGGGGCCGGAGCTGCGCTCCGGCCCCGCGCTTTACAGCAGCTTGCCCGGGTTCAGGATCCCCTTCGGGTCCAGGGCCTGCTTGACTGCCCGCAGCACGTCCAGCCCCGCTCCCAGGGCCTCGGGCACCAGGTGGTGCAGCTTGACCCCGGCACCGTGGCAGTACTCAAGGCCACCTCCCGCACGCAACGCCTGGCGCAGCAGCCAGTCGCTCACCTCCGCCAGCCGCCGCCGGTCCGTTTCCTCCGCGGGGTCGCCGTGGGGGTCCGCGTACGCCACGCTCACCAGCTCAGGGCAACCCCACAGGCCGAACTCCGCCAGCCGGTAGCCCTCACGGGAAAGGCGTTCGAACGCCGCCTGCCGGAACTCCAGGACCGCGCTGGCGGGCAGCGACACGCACAGGTAGTCGAACAGCCGGCCCCACCGCGCCCGCACCCGGGCGTCGGGCTGCGCCCGCACGCGCCGGGCGAACTCCCGCCCGGGCTGGTGGCGCGTCCGCCAGAACTCTGTGGCGTCCTCATCCGGCAGTCGCTGCGCGGCGTGCTTCTCCGCGATCCGCAGGCTGCGGTCCACAGCCCCTTCCACCACCTCCTGGGGGCCGTCGAAGCCCACGTACACGGTGGTCTCCGTGCGGAACCCGCCGGGTGCCGCTTCTCCGGTCCCGGGTTCCTCTCCCACGTCCAGGACCGCGGGCTGCAGCCTGACCTCCACCAGCGCCAGCACCCAGTTCCAGGCGTCCTCGAAGCGGCGGAAGCGCAGGGCCACCAGCCGCTCCGCCTCCGGTTTCGGCCACAGGCGCAGCACCGCCGCGGTCACGACCCCCAGGGTTCCTTCCGACCCGCAGAACAGGCGGTGCAGCTCCGGCCCGGGCCCCGGTGCCGGCACCGCGGGCGTCCGGACCAGCCGGCCGCCTGCCAGCACCACTTCCACCCCCAGCACCTGGTCCGCCATCCGGCCGTAACCGCCCACCCGGTACCCTGCGCCGTTGGTGGAGATCGCCCCGCCCACGGTGGCCACGTGCACGCTCCACGGGTCGTGGGCGAAGAACAGGCCGTGCGCATCCAGAGCTTCGCCCAGATCCGAAAGCAGCACGCCCGCCTCGGCCTCCACGGTACGGTCTTGCCGGCTCACCCTGCGGATCCGGTTCAGGCCCCTCAGGTCGAGGGTCACAGCACCGGCCACCGCCACCGCACCCCCCATCACCCCGCTGCCGCCGCCGAAGGGGACCACCGGGACGCCCTCCTCCTGCGCCCACTCCAGCAGTCGGCACACGTCGTCCACGCTTGTGGCGCGGACCACCGCCGCCGGCAGGGCGTCCGCGCGGAAGCCGGACCGGTACGCCCTCGCGGCCGCGAGGGCGTCCGCGGCGTACCGCGCCAGGTCATCGGGTTCCGTGAGGACTCGGCCGGGAAAGCGCCGGGCGAGGGCCTGCTGCAGCGCCGTACATGAGGAGGGGTCGTTGTGGGGTCTGGACACGGTCTCACCTCCTCCAGCAATGGTACCGCCGCAGGAGGCCCTGCGCGCACGCGGGGCGAGCGTCCCGAGCAGGTGGGCTGCCTATCGAAAGTCTCGGCTGCGGACGCGGACGGGACGGGTCCGGGAAGGTGACCAGAAGCGCTCCGCCACCAGGTGCACCACCCCGTCCTCTACCTGCAGGCGGCCGGTGACGCCCAGGAACGAGGCGGTGGTGGCCAGCAGCCGGTACCGGTCGAACACGTCGCGCCAGGCCACCACGTTCACGAACCCTGTCTCGTCCTCGAGGGTGAAGAACCGCACCCCGCCCGCCCGCTCCGGCGCCTGCCGGCAGATCACCAGCCCCGCGTACCGCACCCGTGCGCCGTCCCGCATGACCGCCACCGTGCGCGCGTCCGGGAGGCCGCGGTCTGCGAGCCAAGGCCGCAGGGGCTGCAGGGGGTGGCCGCGGGCGCTGTGGTCGGTGGCCTCGTAGTCCCACCGGATGGCCTCCAGCAGCGACAGGGGCTCGAAGGCCACGGGGCCCTCCGGTACGTCAGCGGGAAGCGCGTCGCCCTTCCTTTTTAGCAGCGCCCGCACCTCCCACAGCGCTTCCCGCCGGCCGAGCCCGAAGCCCGAGAACGCGTCCGCCTCCGCGAGGCTTAACAGGGCCCGGCGGCCCAACCCCGTGCGCCGCACGAACTCCCCCAGCGACCGCCACCCGCCCTCCGCGCGGGAGTTCAGGATGCGCCGCCCGTCCTGCTCCCCGAGCCCCTTCACGTACCGCAGGCCCACCCGTACCGCGAGTCCGTCGCGGCTGTGCGCGCACGGCTCCAGGGTGCAGTCCCAGTCGCTGTGCAGCACGTCCACGGGACGGACCACCACCCCGTGCCGGCGCGCGTCGTCCACGAGGGTGTGCACCGCGTAGAAGCCCATGGGCTGTGCGTTCAGCAACGCGCAGACGAACTCCGGCAGGAAGTGGCAGCGCAGGTACGCGGTGGCGTACGCGATGAGGGCGAAGCTGGCCGCGTGGGACTCCGGGAAGCCGTACGAACCGAACCCCTGGATCTGCCGGAACACCCGCTCCGCGAACTCCGGCGGGATTCCCCGCTCCACCATCCCCGCGATCAACCGCTGCCGGTGCCGTTCCAGCCGCCCGCTGCGCTGCCAGGCACCGAGATCTCGCCGGAGCTGGTCTGCTTCTCCGGGGGTGTAGCCTGCGGCCACCACCGCGAGCCGGATCACCTGCTCCTGGAACAGCGGCACGCCCAACGTCTTCTCCAGCACGGGGATCAGGCACGGGTGGGGGTAGGTGACGGGTTCCAGCCCCTGGCGGCGGCGCAGGTACGCCTCCAGCATCCCGCCCTCGATGGGTCCGGGCCGGATGATGGCCACCTGGACCACCAGGTCGTAGTAGTTGCGGGGCTGCAGCCGCGGGGCGATGGCCATCTGTGCGCGGCTCTCGATCTGGAACACGCCCACGGTGTCCTGCCGGCGGATCATCTCGAAGGTGTCGGGGTCGTCGGATGGGATCCGGTCCAACCCCACCTCCACTCCTCGGTGCTCCCGCACCAGCTTCGTGCACCGGTCCAGCAGGGTGAGCCCGCCCAGCCCCAGCAGGTCCACCTTGAACAGGCCCAGGGCTTCCAGGTCGGACTTGTCCCACTGCACCACGGTACGGCCCGGCATGGCCGCGTTCTCCACGGGCACCAGGTCGCACACGGGCTCGCTGCCCAGCAGGAAGCCGCCGGGGTGGATGGAGAGGTGGCGGGGAAAGCCCACCAGCTCTGCGGTGAGGGAGGAGAGGTGGCGGTACACGGGCGCTTCCGGGTCCAACCCGGCCTCCCGCAGCACCCGGGGGGACAGCTCCCCGTGCAGGTCCACCAGCTTGCTGAGCCGGTCCACCGTCACCAGCGGCACTCCCAGCACCCTGCCCACGTCGCGCAGCGCGGAGCGGACCCGGTAGCGGATCTTGTTGGCCACCATGGCCGCCCGTTCCCGCCCGTACTTGCGGTACATCCACTGGATCACTTCCTCGCGGCGGTCGTGCTGGATGTCCAGGTCGATGTCGGGAGGCTCCGCCCGCTCCCGCGACAGGAACCGCTCGAACAGCAGCTCCATGCGGACCGGGTCCACCGCGGTGATCCCCAGGCAGTAGCACACCGCGGAGTTGGCGGCAGACCCTCTCCCCTGGCACAGGATCCCCTGGCTGTGGCAGAAGGCCACCACGTCGTGCACGGTGAGGAAGTAGCCCACGTAGTCCAGCTCCTCGATGAGCGCCAGCTCCCGTTCCAGCTGCGCGGCCACCTCGGGAGGGACGGCCCCCCCGTAGCGCCTGCGTGCGCCTTCGAAGGTGAGCTGCCGGAGCCACTGCCCGGAGGTGTAACCCTCGGGCAGCCACTCGGACGGGTACCGGTAACGCAGTTCCCGCAGGGAGAACGAGCACCGTTGCGCGATCTCCTGGGTGCGCCGGACGGAGGCGGGGTCGTCCAAAAACAGCGCGGCAAACTCCTCCCCCGACTTCAGGGCGTGCTCCGCGTTGGGCCGGATGCGCCGCCCGGCCTCTGCCAGCGTGACGCCCCACCGCACGCAGGTCAGCACATCCTGCAGGGGCTGGCGCGCGGGGGTGTGGTAGAGGACCTCGGAGCCGGCCACCGTGGGGACCCCGTAGCGGGAAGCGAGCTGGCGAGTGCGGGCTTCCACCACCGCGTCGGAGAACCGACGGTGGCGGGCTACCAGCAGGTACAGGCGGTCCGAAAACGCGTCGCGGAGCATGCCGGCCACGGGGCCCGGATCCTCCTCGGAAGCCAGAAGGCTCCCCTCCCCGCCCCACAGGGCCACCAGCCCCGCGGCGTGCTCGCACACCTCCTCCCAGGTGACCTCGCTGCTGCCCTTCTGGGACCGCAGGCGTCCGCGCGTCAGCAACCGGCACAGGTTGCGGTACCCTTCCCGGTCCTGGGCCAGCAGGACCACGTGGGTGCCGTCGCACACCGACACCTGAGCGCCCACCAGCAGGTGCAAACCCACCTCCTCCGCGGCCAGCAACGCTTCCACCGCGCCGTACACCCCGTCGCGGTCCGTGAGAGCGAGGGCAGGGAGGCCGAGCTCGTGCGCGGTGCGCACCAGCTCCTCCGGGTGGCTGGCGCCCTCCAGGAAGGAGTGGTTGCTCTTGCACCACAGGGGCGCGTACACCTCACTCCACCCGTCCCTGCAGGAACCACCGGCGCCTGCGGTGGTCGTAGTACACCCACAGGAGCTCGCCTGCCTCGGTCTCCAGGAAGTAGTAGGACCGGTGCACGCGCCGCACCCACCACCCTCCCGTGACCTCCTCCGGGCCGAAGGCCGTCCGGTGGGCAGGCAGCCCGTCGAGGGGAACCGGTTTGCGGTACACCCGGCGGACCAGGACGGGTTCTCGAGCCACCGGGCGTCTGGGCGGCCGCACGCGGTCTACAGGGACCCACCCGTAACGGGCTTCCGGGAGGTGCCCGTCGCGCAGCACCGCCCGGACCACCGAGCCGTCCCCGAACTCCGCCCGCAGGCGGGCCAGGGCGCGTGCGGCTTCCTCGGGGTCCCGCCGGGCCACGGGCACGGCCTGCAGTTGCTCGGGTCCGGCCCTTGTCCCCTCCACGCGCACCCACGCTTCCACCACGCCCGCTCCCCAGGGCAGGGAACTCAGCCGTAGCCGTACGAGGTCGGCGAGTTGGGAGGAGTCCAGGGTGGGCGTTGCAGGTCGGACCTCGGTGACCATCAGCCGACCGTCCTGTTGCCGCAGGGAGAGCCCTACAACGGAGGCTGCCTCCCCGCGCTGCGCCAGGATCTGCAGCAGGGGATCCAGGGCGCTCTTCACCGCGAACACCAGGCGCACGAGGTCGGACTCCGGTGCGTCCAGCACCACCTGACGCACCAGCTCTTCCCGCTGGACCCTCGGCCGTAGGGGGTCGAAGACGCTCGCCGTGGCCAGCCGATGCACCTCCGCCACCGGGTGGCCGAACCGCTCCCGAAGCCCCACCTCCGGGAGAGCCCGCAGATCCTGGACCGTGCGCACCCCGAGCTTCTCCAAACCTTCCACCGCCTGCGGGTCCAGCCCGAGTTCCCGCAACCGCACCCGGCCCGCGGCCGTGTGCTCTTCCTCCGGGGAAGGGAACACCCTCACCCCGCGACACGCCCTCGCCACCGCGTAGGTCCCGAACCGGGAAAACCCCACCACCACCGTGGCCTCCCAACCGGACCGGGCCAGGTGGTCCCGCAACCTGACCGCCCATGCCTCCAGGGAGGGGTGCAGCAACTCGAGTCCCGTGACATCCAGCCAGAAGGTGCCGGGGTCGTCCGCACGCTCCACCCGCGGGCTGAACCGGTACAGCTGCTCGGCCAGCTTCTCCACCTCCGCGCTTACCTCAGGAGCCACCACGCCGACACGCAGGGTGGGCAGAAGTGCCAGAGCGGTGGCGTACGTCAGACCGGGAGCCACCCCGGCCTGGCGGGCCTCCTCGTTGACCCACACCAGACGGGCACGGGGCCGGTCCTCCTCCGCTACGGCTACGGGGTAACCCTTCCACTCCGGGTGGTGACGGAGGAGCACCTGGAGAGGGAAGGCGGGGAGGCTAACGCACGCCAGCCGGACCGACATAGCTCTTCCGGAACGTCCAGCCCGTCCCGCGGCGCTTGTCCCGCAGGGGGTACAGCGTGCACGCAAACACCCCCGGGGAGGTCCGCTCCCTGCGGACGTGCGCCCGCAGGGACACCAGCGGACTCAGGGAGGGGACCTCCGGGGGCGTCTGGGTGAGACACACCACCGCGGCTCCGTGGCGCTGCGCGAGTGCCAGAAGCCGGCTTTGGACGGCCAGAGGGAGTTCGGCGTCTTTGGTGAGGTCCAGTACCACCAGCCCGAACCCACCGGAGCGCACCAGGCGATCTGTGGCGCGTGCAGCCGCCTGGGCGTCCTGCACCCGCACCACCACCAGGGAATCCAGGTCCACTCCGGAGGTAGCCAGGTCGGGTGGGTAGAAGTCGCTGTCCACCGACACCCAGGCCACGGGGTCGCCAGCCCTCTGAGCGTCCGCCACCAGCTCCGTGGCCAGGGTCAGGACAGCTGGTCCCGAGAGCTGGACCAAGCGGCCACACACCTCCCTGAAGCTCCAGGTGCCGCCCCCCTCCGGTAGGGGCCGCGGAGGGGACAGGACTCCTAAGGTCGCGTCGCGCACGAAGGCCTCACCCTTCAGGGCGCCGATGCGGTGGGGTGACGCGGTGGGCAGCGCCCCGAGTCAACTTATAGCGTACATGTGTTCGCAAAATGAGTCAAGCTCTTCCCTGTGGCTCCCGGGGGTCCGTCCGCCGCCTGCGAGGCTTCGGCCTGGGTACCCTCGTGTTGCTGCTGTTCGGCCTGCCCGCATGGGCGGGCGAGGCGGCCCGGATCACGCTGACGCTGACGTCGGGCGCCGACGGCGCACCATGGGTTACGGCGCTGGTGACCGACGCGGAGGGCACGCCGGTCCCCGAGGCGTCCGTGCTGTTCAGGCTCCGCACGGCCTTTGGCTGGCTCACACTGGAGGAGCAGTCGACGGATGCCAGCGGTCAGGCGCGGATCCGCCTTCCCGCCCGGGTGTGGGCTACGGAGATCCGGGCTGAAAGCGGCGACGTGGAGGGTGTGGGCGCGACCCTAAGCGTGGGGACACTAGCGCCCGGCAGCCCTCGGGTACGACCGAATCGCGACGTGCTCAGGGCCCTGAGCCCACAGCCGGCCCTGATCAGTCCGGGTCCACCGCCGCAGCTGGTGGCCCTACTCGCGCTGGTCCGCGGCGGCATCTGGGCGACCTACGGATATGTCGCCTGGCTCCTGTGGCGCATTCGGAGCTCGGGCCCCTCACAGGGTTCCAGGTCCTAAGGGGACCCGGCGCACCCCGTGAGCAGCTCGTAGAATATCCGGGTCGCGGCGTCCAGCTGATCCAGGGGCACCGACTCCGACGCGGTGTGGGCCTCGGCCGCGGAACCCGGTCCGAACACCACGCACGGTACCCCTGTCTGGGCCACGTGGCCAGCGTCGGTGCCGTACGGCGCCCCTACCTGGACCGCATCTCCCGCCACCGCGCGCACGGCTTGCGCCAGCGCCCGGAGGACCCAGGCGTCCTGCGGGGTCTCCATCCCTGGAGCCAGCAGGTAAGGGGGATCGAACTCCACGGCGCCGGGAAAACTCGCCGCCTCCTGGCTCGACAGCACGAGCTCCTGCAGGGACCTCCACACAGTTTCCCCATCTTCCTGCGGGAGCAGCCTACGGTCCACGTGCACCTGACAGCGATCCGGCACCGTATTGCGCCCCGTCCCGCCCTGGATCTCGGTCACGCACACCGTGGGAGCGCCCAGCACGGGGTGGTGCGGACGGGGTTCAGGCACCTGCGAAAGCAGCGGGAGGATCCGGGCCATCCCCTCGATGGCGTTCACGCCCAGGTGCGGGGTCGCGCTGTGGGCTGCCCGTCCGGTGGTCCGCACGTAGAAGCGCAGGACGCCCTTGTGCGAGGTGACCAGCCGCAGGTCCGTGGGTTCTCCGAACACCGCGCCGTCCAGCTGGAGCCCCGAAGCGGCCAGAGCCCTGGAGCCCGCAAAGCCCACCTCCTCGTCCACCAGGGCGGCAAACAGCACGCGGCAGCGGAGCTGTCCGGACCGCACGGCTTCGCGCAGGCCCACCAGCATGGCGGCGAGCGACGCCTTCGTGTCGCAGGCTCCCCGGCCGAACAGCCTCCCCTCCTGCACCTCGCCCGCAAACGGAGGCACCGTCATTCCCACAGTCTGCACGGTGTCCAGGTGGGCCGACAGGAGCAGCCGGGGACCCTCCCGGCCTACCTCGGCCACCACGTTCGGCCGACCCGGCAGCACCTCGACCAGCCGCACCTCCGCGCCCAGGTCTCGCAGGTAGTCCGCCACCCGGCGGGCCAGCTCCCCTTCTCCCGTGCCGTCCGGGTACGCAGGGTTCACGCTGGGCACCGAAACAAACTCCCGTAAAAGGTCCACTGTGTCACGGAACTCCACGGTCCCTCCTTGCTTGCGCTGTCGACTTGGGGCAACAGCCTCGGACCGCCCGCTCTCGGTCTACAGGCCGACGAAACGGACGCCCACCGCCTTCCGCCGGTACCTGCGGTTCAGCGCCACCACCAGGGCTGCCAGCCGTTCCAGGGTACCGGCCTGATCCAGACCTCCGGCGTCCACCGCCCGCAGCCCCAGAGCCTTCGCCAGCTCCACCGCCCTCTCCTTGGCGTGCCGGTCGTCCCCGCAGACCAGGGTGTCCTCCTCCAGCTCCCGGCCCAGCTGCGCGAGCTTGTAGGCCGAAACCGTGTGGAACGCCGCCACCACCTTCGCCTCCGGCAGGAGCGCCTGCGCCCGCTGCGCCGCAGAACCCTCCTCGGGTACCGCCAGCTCCGGGGGATCCAGGCTCCGCAGCGCCACCGTGGTGTCCACCACGACCTTGCCGCGCACCGCAGGGCGGATCTCCGGGAGGATCTGGGCGTGGGCGTGGAAGGGCACCGCCAGCACCACCACCTCGCCCTCCTCCGCCGCCTGCCGGTTGGTGCCCCCGGACACCGCTCCCAGCAGGTCAAGGGACCGCGCGCGTCGCGCGGCCTCCAGGCCTCGCTCCTTCACGCGGGAGCCCAGGACCACGCTGAGCCCGGCGGCCGCCCACCGGGTGCCCAGGGCGAACCCCTCCTGCCCGGTCCCGCCTACAATCCCCACGTCCGCCATGGAGACCTCCCTCGGTCGGGACCACGCTCGCAGGTCGGCGCTAGGGCGGGCAGGACAGGCGCAAGCCTTTTCCGTGGGGTGGCCGACGGGACTTGAACCCGCAACCCCCAGAGCCACAGTCTGGTGCTCTGCCCTTGAGCTACGGCCACCGCGGGACCGCAAGCATTATAGGACAGCCCGGCGTGGGCTGTCTTGGGGTCGGTGTTCTCCCGCATCGAGCCCGCCGCCGGCGTCCCCGCCCCGGCTCGGGGCTGAAATCGAACGCCCCGGTCGGCTGTTCTCAACCGCCTACCTGGCAGCCGGTCCAGGAGCCCGTCACGGCACCTCCAGCTGGGCGCTCGCAGACCCGTCGCTGCGGATGGAAAGCCGCCAGCGTCGACCCTGGTTCTGGGTGCGTCCGTGCGCGTACACCGCGATCTCCAGCGCGCTCACCCTCCGGAGGGTGTAGGTCCAGTTGCGGGTGGGTCGGAGGTCCAGGTCGGAGGCGGTCACCCACGTGAAGAGGTTGCCGTGCGCCTCCAGGTACTGCTTGGCCCGCCGCTGGATTTCGGCAAACCGCGCGAGGGCCTCCCCGTCGAACGTGCTGCGCACCTCCGGGGGCGGCGTGTTGGTCTCCGGGCGCTGGAGCCTGCCCGAAAGCAGGAGGAAGGCCACGAGGGCCAGGATCGCCAGCGACAGCAGGAGCTCCGTGGTGGAGAGCCCTCGGTCCCTCACTGCCCTCCTCCGCCCGTCCGGCCTCACCAGCCCAGGGCCGACCGGCCCGCCTCCTGCCGGGGTTGTAGCCCCAGGGCCTCCGTCGCCAGCTGCGCCACGTGGTCCCCGATGGCCAGCGACGCGGTGGCCGCGGGAGACGGCGCGTTCAGGATGTGCACGGCTCCGGGCTGCAGCACCACGCGGAAGTCGTCCACCAGCGTCCCGTCCGGCGCCACCGCCTGGGCGCGTACGCCCGCACCGTTCCGCACCAGGTCGCGGTCCGTGATCTCCGGCACCAGCCTCCGGACCGACCGGGCGAATTCCCTGCGGCACCACGACCGATACTGCTCGTACAGGCCCACTCTCCAGTAACGGCGTACCAGCCACCAGAATCCGGAGTACGTCAGCGTCCCCCATGCGTCCCGGAGGCGGAAGGCGCGCGGACGGTACCCCTCCCGCGCCCAGGCCACCACCGCGTTAGGCCCCACTTCCACTTCACCGTGGACGGTGCGCGTCAGGTGTACCCCGAGGAACGGGAAGCGCGGGTCGGGCACCGGGTAGATGAGTCCCCTCACCAGGTGCCGGGACTCGGGTCGGAGCACGTAGTACTCGCCCCGGAAGGGCACGATCTGGATTCCGGGCTGGGCTCCCAAAAGCCGGGCCACGCGGTCGCTGTGAAGTCCCGCGCAGTTCAGTACCGCGCGGGCCAGCACCGTCCCCCGCGTGGTGCGCAGCTCGAAACCCTCCGGCCTCCGCCGGGCACCGAGGACCTCGCAACCCGTGACCACCCGCGAGCCCGTGGCCCCCACAAGGCCTGCCAGGCACACCGCCACCGCCCGAAAGTCTGTGATGGCCGTGGCCGGGGAGTGTATAGCCGCGACCCCCCTCGCGTGGGGCTCCACCTCCTGCAGCTCCTCCGCCCGCAACCACCGCAGCCCAGGCACTCCGTTGGCCTGGCCCCTGCGGAACAGCTCCTGGAGCCGCGGGACCTCCGCATCGTCCGTGGCCACGATCAACTTCCCCGCGGGCAGAAACGGCAAGCCGTGTTCCTCGCAGAACTCCCGCAGCCGCCGCGCGCCCTCCACGCACAGCCGCGCCCGTAGGGACCCCGGCCGGTAGTAGATGCCTGCGTGCACGACCCCGCTGTTGCGGGCCGTCTGGTGGAGGCCCACTTCCACCTCCTTCTCCAGCACCGCGAGCCGCAGGTCCGGCCGCCGACGCAGAAGCGCGTGGGCGCAGGCCAGCCCCACGATGCCGCCGCCCACCACGGCCACGTCGCACCGCTCGGGGAGTTGGCCTGCCACCTCAGCCGCCCAGCTCGATCTCGGAGTCGTCCCCCAGGTTCACCCGGGTCGCACGCCCCTCCAGGTACGCCCCCTCACCGATGAGGGAGCCCTGCAGCACCACGTTCCGGACCGTGGCGTTCCGGTTCACGATGCTGTCCCGTACCACCGACCGTACCACCCGCGCCCCTTCCGCCACGGACACGTAGGGTCCGACCACGGATTCCTCGATGACGGCGCTCGGCGCGATGGCCACGGGCGGGTGGACCAGGGCGCCCTCCAGCCGGGGAGCCGATGGGTTCAGGATGTCCAGCAGCGCCCGGTTGGCGGCCAGCAGCGCCTCCGGGGTCCCGCAGTCGTACCACTCCTCCACCGGGTAGGTGCGCACCACCGCGCCGGCCTCCACGTACAGCTGGAGGGCGTCTGCCAGCCAGTACTCGCCCCGCACGCGGCGGTCCTCGTCAATCAGCCGCTCCAGACACCTCCGGAACAGCGGCGTCTCGCGGATGAAGTACACGCCCGTGATGGCCAGGTTGCTGCGCGGCTGGTCGGGCTTCTCCACGATCCGGCGCACCCGGCCGTCCTCGTCCAGCTCCACGACGCCGAACCGCCGCGGGTCTGCCACCTCCCGCACCCCGATGAGGGAGGCTGAACTCCGCAGCATGGGCCGGAAGTCACCTCGGAAGATGGTGTCCCCGAGCATGATGAGCACGGGTTCGTCTCCCAGGAACTCCCGCGCCACGTAGATGGCGTGACCGTTCCCCAGCGGCCGCTCCTGACGCACGAAGTAGGCGGGGATCCGGTAGTTCTCCCGCACGTACGCCTCGATCTTCTCCCCCAGGTGGCCCACCACCAGCACCACCTCGTCCACGCCGACCAGCAGCAGCTCGTCGAGGATGTGGCCGAGGATGGGCTTGCCCGCCACGGGCATCAGCGCCTTGGGCAGGGTGTACGTGTGGGGGCGGAGCCGGGTCCCGAACCCCGCCACGGGCACGATGGCGCGCAAGGGTCAGACCTCCTTCCCGCCGCGCGGACCCGCGCGGTTCCTCGCTCAGGGTGTTCTACGGGCAGGTCCCGAAACCTGCGGCGTCCCGGACACCAGCACTGCACACCGCCGCGCCGAGCTTCAACGGCTGCCAACCTCCCGAACGCTCAATTCCGCTAAACTGTTTTCGTGCGAGGCGACCCCCCGGACGTTCGCTCCCTGGAACCCCCGCCCCACCGCTGGCGCGTCCTGGCCGTGGCCACGGTCCAGCAGGCGGGCCTGACCTTCGTGCGGTTCGGGCTCCCGGCCCTGATGCCCTTCGTGCGGGCCGACCTGAAGCTTTCCCTGGCCGAGGCGGGGATCGTGTTGGGTGCGTTTGACCTGGGCGCCCTGCTGGCTTTCTACGCCACCGGGGTGGCCACGGAGCGGGCCGGCGAGCGGCCGGTGATGGCCCTGGGAGCCCTCCTCACCGGCCTGGTGGCCGCCCTCGGGGCCGGGGCCCCCTCCGCCGCCGCGCTGGCCGTGCTCCTGGCTCTTGCGGGTGCCGGGTTCCCTTCCAGCCAGGTGGCCGGAAGCCACGCGGTGATGCTCGCCTTCCCTGCCCGGGAGCGCGGCGTGGCCATGGGCGTGCGGCAGGCGGGCCTGCCGGTGGGAGGGCTGCTGGCCGCCGCCCTGCTGCCGTGGCTGGCTTCCACGTGGAGCTGGCGGGTGGCCCTGGTGGCCGCCGGCGGTGGTTGCGCCCTGGCGGGACTGTTCACCTATGTGGGCCTCCGACAGCTCGAGCGACCCGGGAAGACCCGCCCGAGCTCCTCCGAGACCCGGGTGAGCCCCTGGCGGGCACCCCTGCAGTTCTTCCGCACCCCGGCCCTGGTGCTTACCACCCTCACCGCCTGCCTGCTGGCCGCGGGCCAGTTCGGACTGACGGGCTACCTGCCCCTTTACTTCGTGGACACTTTCCGCTGGAGGCCCCAGGAGGCAGCCCGGCTGCTGCTGTTCGTGCACCTGGGCGGGATCGCGGGCCGGATGGCGTGGGGCTGGGTTTCGGACCGCTGGTTCGGGGCAGACCGCCCCAGGCCCATCGCCCTGGCCGCTTGCTGTGCCGCGGGTACTGTGGTGGCGCTTTCCCTGTTGTCCGGCTGGGACGCGGTGCCTGCCCCCGTGGCGGCGTTCCTGGCCCTACTTTCGGGTTTCACCCTTCTGGGCTGGAACGGGCTGTACGTGACCCTGCTGTCCGAACTGGCGTGGGGCGCATCCGCGGTCATGGTGGGGCTCAGCATGACCGTCCTGTACGTGTTCACCATGCTGGCGCCTCCCCTGTTCGGGTGGACCGTGGAGCGCATGGGAGGCCAGTACACCGGAGCCTGGCTGGGCGTGGTGGCGCTGCAGCTGGCCGCTGCCGCCACCGTTCTATCCGTCCGGCGCGCCAGGGGTTCCGGCGCCCATGCCCTGGCCCCGGGCGAATAGCGCCGGCGGGCAGGCTCGGGAAAGGTTCCCGAGAACCCTGCACCGGGACCTCACGGGGCTCACCGGTGTTAGAGTGGTCTCGAACGGGGTGTCCAGGAGCACGCCGCCCGAGCCGTGCACCGCGGAGGAGCTGGTGGCCTGCTGGAGGGGTGGCGCCGCGAGACCGACGAGAGCGAGCCGGTCATCACGACCCCCACGGGCTTCGGGCACGACCGGATCCTCCCTGCT
Organism: uncultured bacterium; assembly: GCA_938028835.1. GTDB lineage: Bacteria > Sysuimicrobiota > Sysuimicrobiia > Sysuimicrobiales > Sysuimicrobiaceae > Tepidifontimicrobium. The sequence goes on from CALIMJ010000003.1 coordinate 32,265, forward strand.
TCGGCGCCGTCCCGGGTGCTTACGGCCACGCCAGCCGCCTGGGCGAGGTGGTGAGCGGAGATGTGCGGATCTGCCCCCAGCCGGGGGTCCGCGCTGTCTGAGTGGACCCACAGGCCCGGTCCCCTCACCCACCACGCGTCGCGCGGGAGCGGCGCAGGACGCGGTGGACCCCTGCGACTTGACGGAAGAACCCGGTGCTTTCGGCTTCCGTTGCCATCTGCGGGTGGTGTTCGGAGACTGAAGGCGCGCAGCCGTGAAGACCAGGGGCGATTCGCACGCAGGGGAGCAGGCGGCGAGGTCCAGCGGGGTGGCCTTCGGGAGGCCGGTTCACGCCCACGGGATCGAGCTCAACCCGGAGTTCGCGAGGGCGCTGGACCTGCTCGAGCGCACCCGACGGCACGTCCTGGTCACGGGCCGCGCGGGAACGGGCAAGTCCACCCTCCTGCGGTACTTCCTCGACCGCACCCGTAAGAAGGCGGTGGTGCTGGCCCCCACGGGCGTCGCCGCAGTCAACGTGGGAGGCCAGACCATCCACTCCTTCTTCGGCTTCCGGCCGGACATCACCCCGGACCAGGTCTCCCGACTGGTTCTCCCCGGCGGCCGCGAAAGCGTCTACCGGCAGGTGGAGCTGATCGTCATCGACGAGGTCTCCATGGTGCGGGCTGACCTGCTGGACTGCGTGGACCGCTTCCTCCGGCTGAACGGCCCGCGGCGGAACCGACCCTTCGGGGGAGTCCAGATGGCCTACTTCGGGGACCTGTACCAGCTGCCTCCCGTGGTGACCGGCCCCGAGCGCAGGGCTCTCGCGGAGCTGTACGACACCCCTTACTTCTACAGCGCCCGCGCGCTCCAGGAGGTGGAGCTGGAGCTGGTGGAGCTGGAGAAGGTGTACCGCCAGACGGACCCGCTGTTTCTGGAGGTGCTGGGAGCCATCCGCAACGGAACCGTCACCGACGGGCACCTGGAGGTTCTGAACCGCCGCTGCCGGCCCGATTTCGAGCCCGGGCCGCACGAGTTGTACGTCCAGCTCACCACCACCAACCCGCTGGCCCAGGCGGTGAACCGGGCCCAGCTTTCCAGACTCCCGGGGCGCCTGTACACCTTCGAGGGGCACCTGCAGGGCGAGTTCGGAGGGGACCACGCCCCGGCGCCCCTCCGGCTGCAGCTCAAGGCCGGCGCGCAGGTCATGATGGTGAACAACGACCCCGAGGGCCGTTGGGTCAACGGGACCGTAGCGCGCGTGGTGGAGGTCCTGGACGACCCCGCGGAACCTGTTGTGGTGGTGGAGCTGGAGGGCGGTACGCAGGCGGAGGTGGTGCCCTACACGTGGGAACTATTCGCCTTCTATGTGGAGGGTGGCCAGCTGTGTTCGCGCGTGGTCGGCCGCTACACCCAGCTGCCCATGATGCTCGCCTGGGCTGTGACGATCCACAAGAGCCAGGGCAAGACCTTCGACCGGGTCGTCATCGACGTGGGCCGGGGAGCGTTCGCGCCCGGGCAGGTCTACGTGGCCCTGAGTCGCTGCCGCACCCTCGAGGGGATCGTCCTGAAACGCCCCATCACGGCGAAGCACGTGTGGGTGGACTATTGCATCGTAAAGTTCCTCACGCGCTTCCAGTACTCGAGGGCCGAGCAGTCCCTTCCCCTGGACCGGCGTCGGGAACTCATCCAGCAGGCCGTGGAGCAGGGCCGCGCGCTGCGGATCGTCTACCTCAAGCCCAACGGGGACAGATCCCGCCGGGTGGTCCGGCCCCTGCAGCTCGGTGAGGTGGAATACCGGGGGAGGGAGTTCCTGGCCGTGCGGGCCCTCTGCGGGCTGCGGGGAGAAGAGCGGACGTTCCGGGTGGACCGGATCCTCGAGATGGAGCTCGTGGACGAGTGAGCCGACTGCGGATCCCTGACGCCGCAGCAGGTCGCTGGGCTCGGGCAGTATAAAAAGCCTCAGGGCAACGCCTTCGCGCGCCTGGGGGAACGTCACGCCGCGGCCGTGCTCCAGACAGCCGGCTAGCGGAACACCGCCTGCGCCAGAACCCCGGTCTGCCCCACCAGGGCCACCAGGAGGATCCCCACCAGCCACCGCAGCCAGGAACTCAGCTTCCCGTCCAGGACCGCCATCTGGCGGCTTAGCTTGTCCTCGACTGAGTCCATCCGGTCGCTCAACCTGGCTTCCACCTGGTCGATCCGGCTGCCGAGCTTGGCTTCCACCGCCTCGACCTGACTCCTGAGCTGCGCGTCCCCGGCCTCTACCCGCCCCAACAGCTCCTCCCGGATCCGGTCCAGCTTCTGGTCCAGCGCGTCCATCCGCGTACTCAGCCGCTGGTCCAGCACTTCCACCCGCACCTGCAGCGCCCGGATGTCCTCCCGCAGCTGCGCGTACCCTCCGGAAAGCTCCTGCACCCGCCCCTCCACGAACGCCAGCCGCTCCTCCACCGTCGCCATCGTGTCCACCTCCTACGCTACCCCCACCCCCTTCAGCCCGCAACGCCGGCCCCCGTCCCATTCAAGTGAACGATGCAGGGGACGCTTTTGGACCGCTGTACCCGGTACCAGCTCCAGGTACGGTCGCCGCCAGCGGGCGCTGGGTGCCGTTCCTGGAGCCCCCGCCTGGAACCGGTACCAGGTTCCCGTACCTGGTACCGGTACCTGGTACCTTGCTTACGAACGGTAAGCGAGGGGTGTCCCGGGAAACCGGGGCAAAAACCGGTCGGCGGTCTCGGATACCCCGCCGGACCGTACCTTCACGGCCTTCCACCATCCGGGGAAAGGACCCTCGCCAGGCAGTCCGCCACGGGCGGCAGCGGCCGCTGCAGCCCCCACCCAACGTCCAGCCATAAGCCTGATAGGGCCAGGCTCTCCAGCCGACCCGCCGTTGCGACCGTCGTCTGGTAGACGTCCTACCGAAGCCGATGGACGACGACCTCGCCCCGCTCAGCGTCCACGACCCAGTACTCGGGGATCCCCGCTCGCAAGTAATCCTGGGGCTCCTCGACCAAGGCCATCCTCCGCGTCGACGGACTGGTCACCTGGACGACCAGCACGGGCCGGACCTCGAGGGGGCTCCCGTGCGCGTGGGGCATGTCCTCCGGCGTTTTGGGGCCCTGTCCCCTGGGGGACAGAGCCTCGGGGACGGAGACCTAGGGCCAGACCCTAGGGGCAGACCCCGGGAGACAGAGCCCACGGGACAGGACCAACGGGACAGGGTCCCAGGGGACAGAGCCCTGGGGACAGAGCCCAGGCGACAGCGCCCGTTCCGGTACCCAGCCAGCCCGTCCACGGTCGCCCGCCGCTGGTACTTCACCCGGCCCAAAAGCTCCGTCACTT
>CALIMJ010000004.1 GCA_938028835.1 uncultured bacterium
CAAACGCAAGTGTTACTGTGGGCTCCCGCAGCGCCTCCAGCACCCGCACCGTGTGCTCGAACACGTCCCCCTCGGGGTGGTACTCCTCAGGCTGTGGGACCCCCACACAAGCCGCCACCTCGGGCAGCAGCTCCCGGAGCAGGCCCACCTGCTCCAGCAGGCGCAGGCCGGCTCCCCGACCGGGGGCTGTCAGCAGCCGGCTCAGCTCCTCGTACACCCGCTCCTTGCTTACGGTCTGGATCAGGGGGGCCAGGTCGCGGATGGCCTCCAGCGTTTCCGGGTGGACCCTAAACCCCAGCTCAGCTGCGAAGCGGACCGCCCGCAGCATGCGCAGCCGGTCCTCCGCGAACCGCTGCCTGGGAGCTCCGATGGTCCGGATCACGCCTGAGCGGAGATCCTCCAGCCCGCCGACGTAGTCCAGCAGCTTGCCGGTCTGGGGGTCCAGCAGGAGGCCGTTGATGGTGAAGTCCCGGCGCAGCACGTCTGACCGGGCGTCAGCGAAGCGCACCGACGAGGGCCGGCGGCCGTCCTCGTACGGCCCCTCGGTGCGGAAGGTGGCCACCTCCACGGCCACCTCACCCTCAGGGCTGGGGACCAGGACCCGCACCACGCCGAACGCGGCACCCACCGCCACGGTGCGACCGAACAGGGCCCGGACCTGCTCGGGGGTCGCGGAGGTAGCGACGTCGTAGTCCTTGGGAGTCCGGCCCAGTAACAGGTCGCGGACGCACCCGCCCGCCAGGTAGGCCTCGAAGCCGGCCTCCCAGAGCCGCCGGCTCACCTGCTGCGCGGCCTGCGCGGGTGCGTCGTCCGGTAGCTGCGGGGCACGCTCAGGACTCAGCTTTCCCCCAGCTCCTCCAGGCGTCCGAGGAGCTCCTCGCGCTTTTCCTGAGCCGCCTCCGCTCCCCTTTGGTAGGCGTGCCGGACCCGCTCGATGCCTTCCTGCAGCACCTCTCGGCCCTTGTGGGCCAGCTCGGAGGCGGCCTCCTTGGCCTTCTCCGCGGCCTCGGCCGCCGTGTCCCGCACCCGCTCCGTGGCCTCGTGGGCGCGTTCCCGCACCCGCTCACCCACCTCTGACGCCTTCTTGCGCACCAGCTCGCGGGTCTCGCGCCCGGGCCTGGGCGCGAACAGCACTCCTAGGCCGATCCCGACGCCGATCCCCACCAGGGTGCCCACCACGAGCCCTGTCAGCAACTCCGTGCGCTCGTCACTCATCGCCCTCGCCTCCTTTCTCCGATCCCCGAAACGGCGGCTTATACCGCCGCCGGCTCTGTCAGACCACGCGGCGCGACGGTGACCACCTCCGCCACCGTCCCGCCGCCCAGCACCTCCTCGCCCCGGTAGAAGCAAGCCACCTGCCCCGGACTGGGCGCCCACTGGGGGCAGTCAAACCGCACCCGGACGGTCTGCCCCAGGTCCAGCCACGCGGGCGCGAGTTTCCCCCCGTGCCGGACCCTGACCTCCGCGCGTACCCGCGCCTCTGCGGGAGGCCCCACGGTCCACGTGACGTCCTCCACCACCAGCTCGGTGGCCTGCACGTCCTCCTGCGTCCCCACGAACACCGCGTTGCGCTCGGGGTCCAGGGCCACCACGTACAGGGGACGCCCCGCGGCGACACCCAGCCCGCGGCGCTGTCCGACGGTGTACCGGGCAAGCCCCGCGTGCACGCCCAGACTCCGGCCCTGCAGGTCGTAGATGGGGCCGGGCCGGAGGGCGTCCGGGGCGTACCGGGCCACCACCTCCGTGTAGTGGCCCCTGGGCACGAAGCAGATCTCCTGGCTTTCGGGCTTGTCCGCCACGGGTAGCTGCAGCTGCCGCGCCACCGCCCGCACCTGCTCCTTGGTGAGCTCCCCCAGGGGGAACAGCACGTGCGCCAGCTCCCGCTGCGTGAGCCCGTACAGGACGTACGACTGATCCTTGCGGGGGTCTGTACCGCGCAGAAGCCGCACCACCTGTCCGTCCCGCCGGGTGCGGGCGTAGTGCCCGGTCGCCAGGAAATCCATACCGAGGCTGCGGGCCCGGTCCAGGAGCAGGGAGAACTTGACGAAGCGGTTGCACGCCACGCAGGGGTTGGGCGTGCGCCCGCGGGCGTACTCCCGTGCGAAGGGCCGGACCACCGCCTCCTCGAAGGCGTCCCGGAAGTTCAGCACGTAGTGGCGGATGCCCAGGACCTGCGCCACGGCCCGCGCGTCCTCCGCAGCCCCCACCCCGCAGCACGCGCGGGGGTTGCCGTCCTCCGGAAGCCATGCGGGCCACAGGTTCAGGGTGAAGCCCACCACCTCGTGGCCCGCCTGCACCAGCAGGGCCGCGGCCACCGAGCTGTCCACGCCGCCGCTCATGGCGACGGCCACACGCGCCATCCCGTCACCTCCGCCCCCATCATAACAGCCGCCCCGGCTACAGGCAGTCGCCCAGCAGCAGGGCGGCGGCAGCCGCGCCGGGCCAGGCAAACCACGCGCGCGTGCGAGGCCAGCCCGTGTGCGGGTCGTACGACTCACAGAGCAACCCGTCGTCGAACGCCACCTCCCGCAGCCGGCGCCACGCGCCCCGCACCCTCGGGCCGTCTCGCGTGGCGGCCCCCGCCACCCACGCCTGGAGATCCCCTAACGTCCAGGGGCCGCGCGCGTGTACCGACCCCAGCCCGCCATAAGGGCCCGGGAAGAAGCCAGGGTTCTCCGGACTCCACGCGAACCGTAGGGTGCTGCGCCACGCAGGGTCGTCTGCGGTACAGAACCCCCAGTGCGGCGCGCACGCCAGGGGCAGGTCGTTCGCGTCGTGGTAGGGGAGGTAGCGGCTGCCGTCGGTGGCGTACGCGAAAGCCCCCTCAGGGGTGGAGAACCGACGGGAGATCGCCTCCCGGAGCCGGGCTGCCTCCCGCTCCCACGGGCCCTCGGGGTCCACCCGCGCCAGCATCCGCAACGTTCGCCACGCCAGCACGTGGGAGGAAAGGTGGTATGGGAGCGGGAGCGGGTCGTCCGCGGGCGTTTCTGAAGTGGGCCACAGCCCATTCCGGTGCCGCAGGGCCAGCAGCCGCCCTGCCACCTCCAGCGCGTCACCGCCGTAATCCGACCAGGCTTCGGGGAGGTTCCAGTCCACGGCCGCACGGACCGCTTCCAGCACCGGGTACCACTGCTGGTCCAGCTGGAACGCGGCGTCCTTGACCTCCCCGTGGGTCAGGTAGCTCCTTCCCCACCACCCGGAAGGCCGGCGGGCCACACGGAACAGCCAGCGCAGGTGGCCCGCCAGCGCGCCGCGTGCCCGCTCGGCCAGGGGTCCGTCCAGCCGGCCGGCAGCCCCCAACAGGCACGCCATGTAGTACGCGTCCCGATTCCACGAAAGCGGCAACAGGACCGGGTCCGTCACCAGGCACGTGGCGTCTCCGACCTGCACCGCACAAGCATCCAGCACGAACAGCAGCTGCCGCCGCACGAAGCCGCGCAGCCGCGGGTTGCGGAGCATGGAAGCCTCCCACTGCCGCTGGCGGATCGCTTCCTCAAACGCCGCCTGGGCGTCCTGCGCGGTGGGCACGGGCCGCCCGAGATCCGGTGGCCGGTCCCACAGCTCCACCACCAGCACGCGGTCGGCGCGACCTCCCACTAGAGCCAGTTCCTCCCCCCAGCCCACCTGCAGCGGCGGCGGGCCCTCCTGCGCCTTCACCGGCGGTACGGGGCGGAGGACCGCCCAGGCGGGCAACCCGGGCGCCTCCCACACGAGCGCACCGTCTTCCCACCGGAGCCGGTTTGTCGGGTCGGCTACCGGCAGGGGGTCGCCCTCCGTCACCTGTGCGTAGGCCGCACGCGCCAGACCCCACGACACCGTAACCCACACCCGTACGCGGGCCGGCATTCCTGACCCGGTGCCGCACGCCGCCAGCCACAGGAACAGACGGCCTCCGGCGGCGAAGGTGAGCGAGCGCGCCTCCAGGTCCTGGCCCCGGTACACGTACTCCGGTACCGCGCCCTCCACAAACCGCCGGCCCACAGGTGCCAGACCCTCCACCTGGAGTTGCAGGCCCGGGCCGTCAGGGTCCTCCAGGGTTCTGCGGTACGCCCGCACCGCCTCCGGGTCGTAGCGGCGGTCCTCTTCGAACCGGGGGAAGCTGCTGAGGTGCACCCAGCCCCACCGCGGATGGGGGCCGTGCACGGAGACCACCTGGCCCCGCGAGCCCACGGCCGCGGCGATGTGGCCGTCCCCCACGTCCCACGGCTTCCGCGGCGCGCGACGCACCACAGCACCGCTCCTAGCGTCGCGGCAGGGCCCGCTCGGTCTGGGCGTCCATGAGACGCAGGTGCGCTTCGGGCAGGTCCAGGGCCACGTGTTCGCCCGGGCGGGCGGCATGGTCAGGTCCGACGGCCACCTTGACCAGGTGCTGGGCGGTACGCACGGTCAACAGCTTCTGCGCCCCGAGGGGCTCCGCCACGAGGACCTCCCCCCTGAGAGGTCCTGTGCCCACGGAGACGTGCTCGGGCCGGATTCCCACCAGGATCGGCCCGCCCCTGCGCTCCGCAAGCGCCTGTGCGTACGCCACGGGCGCGGGGAACTTCACCCCTTCCACCCGCAGGCTCCCGTCCTCGGGGTCCACGGTGGCCTGGAAGAAGTTCATGGGCGGGTTGCCGAGGAACGACCCCACGAAGCGGTCCGAGGGGTGGTCGTAGATCTGCGTGGGCGTGTCGAACTGCACCACCTGCCCCTCCCGGAGCACCGCCACCCGGTCCCCCAAACTCATGGCTTCCACCTGGTCGTGCGTCACGTAGACGGTGGTGGACCCCACCTCCCGGTGCAACCGCTTCAGCTCCGCCCGCATGTGCAGCCGCAGGAGGGCGTCCAGGTTGCTGAGGGGCTCGTCCATGAGGAGGACCTGGGGCCGGACCACGAGGGCCCGCGCCACGGCCACCCGCTGCCGCTGTCCCCCGCTGAGCTGCGCGGGATAGCGGTCCAGCAGGTCCGCGATCTGCAGCAACTCGGCCACCTCCTCTACCCTCCGGCGCTGCTCCGCCACGCCGACCCCCCGCATGCGCAGCCCGAAGGCCACGTTGTCGAACACCCGCATGTGCGGGAACAGGGCGTAGCTCTGGAACACCATGCCCAGGTCCCGCCGCCCGGGCGGCAGACGCGTCACGTCACGGCCGCCGATCCACACGCGCCCGCGGTCCGGCGTTTCCAGGCCCGCCACCAACCGCAGCACCGTGGTCTTGCCGCATCCCGACGGGCCCAGCAGGACCACGAACTCGCCCTCCCGGATCTCCAGGGAGACGTCGCGGACTGCCACCACGCGGCCGAACCGCTTGTGCAGGCCCTCCAGGCGGATCTCCGCCACCCCTCACCTCACCGTCACGCCCCACAGGGTCAGAAGATAGCGCCGGATGACGAAGATGATGACCAGCGCCGGCAGCACCAGGAAGAACCCTCCCGCGTAGCGGTAGTGGAGAGGAGCGCCCTCCGCCACCACGGAGTGCACCAGGAGAGCCGGCAGGGTCCGGTGGTTGACCGTCAGCAGGGTGGCCGCGAACACCTCGTTCCACGACAGGATGAAGGTGAAGATGGCCGCCGCGGCCAGCCCGGGCAACGCCATGGGGAAGGTCACCCGGATGAAGGCCCCCACGCGGCTGGCACCCAGGCTCATGGCGGCCTCCTCCAGCTCCGCGGGGACCCCTCGGAACACGCTGGCCACGATGAGGATGACGAAGGGCACGCTGAGCGCGGTGTGCACCAGGGCCACCCCGAGGAGGGTGTCGTACAGGCCCCAGCGGATGAAGGCCACCGCGAGGGGCACCGCCAGGGCCGTGGCGGGGAACATCTTCGTGGCCAGGATCCCTAGCTGCACGGCTTCCCGGCCCCGGAAGGGGTAGCGGGCCAGCGCGTAGCCCGCGGGCGCGCTCACCAACGTGGCGAGGACGATGGTCAGCCCCGCCACCGCCAGGCTGTTGCCCAGCGCCCTCAGCACGGCCTCCTGTCGCGCGAAGGAGGACAGGATCTCGAAAGACAGCCGCTCCGGCCACAGGGGCCGGGGCCACCGGTACAGGTCCTCCCGCGGCGTGGCGGCCGCCAGGGCGATCAGGACGATGGGCGCCAGGACCCACGCGGTCAGGAGCAGGGCGGCAGCGTACAGCCCCAGCTTCCGCAGGGTCACGCTCCCTCTCCCTCCGGTCGCAGGGTTCGCAGATACACCCACACGAACAGGGCCGAGAGCAGCAACACCAGGGTGGCGTACGCGCTCGCCACGTGCGGGTTGCGGTACAAGGTGTACCAGAAGTAGGTCTCGCCCGCCAGTACCGGCACCAAACGGCCGCTCAGGGTCACCACGGTGGCGAACAGCTGGAAGGCCAGCACGGTGCGGATGATCAGGGCGGTCTGCAGGCTAGGCCGCAGGAGCGGCAGCAGCACGTGCCGCAGGGTCTGCCACCGGCTGGCTCCGAAAACCGCGGCCGTCTCCGCGTAGTCCCGAGGGAGGAGCTGCAGGCCCGCCACCAGGACCACCATCACGATGGCGGTGGCGCGCCACACCTCCGTGGTCACGATGGCCCCCACGAGCCAGGCCGGGTGCTCGTGGCTGAGGAAGTTGAAGGGATGGCGCAGGACGCCCCACTGGACCAGCGCCGCGTTCAGGTACCCCCGCTCGGTGAACAGGGACAGCCAGATCAGGCCCGCGGCGAGGTCCGAGACCGCCAGGGGGATCGCGCACACGTACAGGAACGCCGTATGGCCCGGGAACCGGGTGTTGACGAGCAGCGCCATGGACAGGGCGAGGACGACCTGGAGGGGGACCGCCACAGCTGTGATCCAGAGCGTGTAGCGCACCGCGGGCCAGAAGTACAGGTCCGAGGCCATGCGCCGAACATGCTCCAGGGTCCAGCCGCCCGTGTGGGGGTCCGCGACACCCAGCCGGACCGCCTGCGCCATGGGGTAGAGGACGAACACGGCCAGATAGGCGGCCGCGGGCAGCACCAGCAAGTACGGCGTCGCCGCCGCCAGGGGGACCCGCGGCCGGTGCTCCTCCACTCCCTGACTCAGTCGGGGCGGCAGGGGCGCTCCGCGGGGTCCGGAGGCGGGCAGGGCGCGTTGGCGGCCCGGTACAGCTCCTCCAGGCGCCGCGCCTGAGACGCCAGCACGTCCTCGATCCGGCGCCCCTCGATGGCGATCAGCCGGAACGTGTCCACGTAGATGGGGACGAACTCACCCGTGCGCGCCCCGAGCCCCACGGGCAAGAGCGCGGTTCGGGCGTCGGGGGCACCCGCCTGCGCCGCCACGCCGTCCGCCATCACCTTCAGACCGCCGGTGGGGACGACGCGTGCCGCCTCCGGAGAGACCGGGAAGAAGCCCACTCCCTGCAGGGTCAGCACCTGGGTAGAGGGCCGGGTGAGGTACTCCACGAGCCGCACCCCCGCCTCTGCGTTCGGCGCCCACCGCGTGAGGCTAAGCCCCACCACCACGGACAGGAACGACCGCCCCCGGGGGCCTGCAGGTGAAGGCAGGACCACGAACTCTTCCGGCCTCTGCCGCAGCGCCGGGAGCAGCCGCGCGGTGTGGTCCCAGGCCACCCACACCTCCCCCAGCAGCAACGGCTCGTGCATGAACTCGTACCGGAAGGACGAGGGATGCGTCACACCCCACAGGCGCCGAAGGTACTGCCACATGGCCACCGCCTCGGGGGACTTGAACTTCTTCACCTGGGAACCTGTGAAGGACGGGTAGGCGTAGCCGTGCAGGAACCGGCCGTACAGGCCCCGCGGCCCCGCGGGGAAACCCAGACGCCGGTCGCCCGTGGCCTCCCGGATGTTCTGGCCCCACTGGAGCAGGTCGTCGTAGGTCATGCGCATCGGGTCACGGCCCTGCGGGAAGTACCGGAGGGCTTCCCGCCTGGCGGCCACCAGATAGGTGGCCTGCATCCACGGGACGAACGCCTGGATCCCCTCCATCCGCGCCACCGTCAGAAGGTCGCGGTAGAAGGTGCGGTCCCGCCGCCCCTCCAGCTGCCGCTGGACGTCTGTCATGTCCCGCACGACACGCTCGGCCACCAGCACGGGGAAGATCCCGTGCAGGGTGCCCGTAACGTCGATGCTGCCCCGTCCGGCCCGTGCCTCCGCCATCAGGCGGTCCACGTAGGGGCCCTCAGGCTCCGTGATGAACCGCACGGGGATGCCCGTCTCCTGCGTGAACCGCGCCAGAAGGGTGTTGCGGGCCCACTCCTGCTCCTCCACCGGCGTGAGCTGGTTGGAGGTGAACACTACCTCCGCCGCCGGCCCGGTCCATGCTGGAACCCCGAGGACTGCCACCGCGACGGCCGCAAGGGCCACCGTCGCACCCCTCATGCTCTCACCCCCTTCAGGATCGAGTTTCTTCCGGACAGGCTCTGTTCCCTTCTGGTTGGCTGATGGGTCGGGTAATTCGGAGCACGAACAGTCTAAGGGCGAGCCTGCGCCGCGTCAATCGTGCGCGTCGGCCGAAGGGTGCACCACCCGCCCCCCCACCACCGTGCGCAGCACGCGGACCTCACCCACCTCCTCCGGGTCCACCCCGAAGGGATCTCGGTCCAGGACCACGAAGTCGGCCCACTTGCCCACCTCCAGGGACCCCAGCTCGCCCTCCGCGAAGGCGCTGTAGGCGGCCCCCAGGGTGTAGGCCTGGACCGCTTCCTCCACGGTGACGGCCTCCTCCGACGCATAGGGAGCTCCTGAGGCCGTGCGGCGCACCACCGCGGCCGCGATCCCTAGAAGCGGCGCTCCGTCCGTGACGGGCCGGTCGCTGCTGAACGCCACGTGCAGGCCCCGCAGGCTCGCCAGGGGGAAGGTCAGGCGAATCCGCTCGTCCCCCAGCGCGGCTCGGTAACCGTCCCCGAACTCGAACACGAAGCGCGGCTGGGTCACCACCACGGCGCCGAGCCGGCGGATCCGCTCGATGAGGTCCGGCCGCAGCACCCCTGCGTGTTCGACCCGCGGCCGGAAGCCGGCCGCGTCCGGCCCCATCACCGCCTCCAGCGCGTCCAGGGTCACCTCGATGGCCCGGTCGCCGATGGCGTGCAGCGCCACCTGCCAGCCACCCTCGTGCGCCAGCCGTACCTGCTCCCGGATGGTCTCCTCCCTCTTAACCAGGAACCCCGCGGTGTCCGGCGGGTCTGCGTACGGCTGGCTCAGCGCCGCGGTGCGGCCGATCAGGGACCCGTCGGTGAAGATCTTGATGGCGCCCAGCCGCAACCGGTCTCCGCCGAACCCCGTGTGCAGCCCGAAGCCGAAGTCGGACCGACCGTCGCGGACTGGCAGCCTCTCCACGTCCACCATCAGCCACACCCGCTGGGGGAGCAGCTCCTCCTCGCTGGCTTCCTGGTAGGCGCGGAACTCCTCCGGGGCGATCCATCCCGCCCACGCGTCCTGAGCCGCGGTGATGCCCTCCGCAGCCATCTGCCGGCCCGCGGCGGCCAGGGCGGCCTTGGTCTCGGCCAGGGTGTAGGGGGGCAGGACCCGTTTGACGAGGTCCTGCGCGGTCTCCAGCAACAGCCCGGTGGGCTCCCCGTCCTCACGCCGCACGATCCGGCCCCCGGGGGGGTCCGAGGTGTCGCGGGTCACGCCCGCTAGCCTCAGCGCGGCGGAGTTGGCGACCCCCATGTGGCCCGAAATGTGCAGCAGCCACACCGGGTTGTCCGCGGAAACCGGGTCCAGGTCCCACCGGGTGGGATGACGCCTCTCTGCCAGCCGGTTCTGGTCGTAGCCGCCTCCCCGCACCCACCTCCCGGGGGCCAACTGGCGGGCGCGCTCGGCCACGGCGGCTGCCACGTCGGCTACGGAGCGGGCCTGTCGCAGGTTCACCTCCACAAGGCTCAGACCGAAGAGGAGGATGTGGCAGTGGGCGTCGTGGAAGCCCGGGAGAACCGTCGCCCCCTCCAGGTCCACCCGGCGCGTGCGCGCGTCCACCAGTCGCAGGACCTCCTCGTCGGACCCCACCGCCACGATGCGGCCGTGCAGCACCGCGAGGGCCTGTGCCCACGGCCGGCCCGGGTCCAGGGTGTAGAACCGACCTCCGTGGTAGACCACCTCCGCAGCCAGCATCCCCTACCCCACGAACTCGGCCAGCACCTGGGAGAACCGATCGGGTTCTTCCACCATGAGGGCGTGGCCGCTGTTCTCAAACCACACCACCCGGCAGTCCTTCAGCCGCTGCGCCATGTACTCCACCCAGCCGTAGTGACACACCTGATCGTCCCGGCTGTGGCAGATGAGGACGGGGACATCCACCTTCGGGAGTCGGTCCCGCAGATCTTCCGTCATGAGGGTCTTGAAGTAGCGGTACCCCACGTAGGCGGGCATGCGAAGCCAGTGCCCGTACAGGAACCAGGTCATGGTGGGCTTCAGGTCCGTCCGCTTGAAGTTGCGCTCCGCGAAGGCGAACATCACCTCCGGTAGACCCCGCCGGATCCCCTCCAGGGCCGCCTGCGCCTCCTCGGGAGTCATCCCGTACGGTTCGCTGTCCGTGCGCACGAACCGGGGGGTGGCGGGTGCCACTAGGACCAGCTTGGTCACGCGCCGGTCCCCGTTGAAGTCCGCCACGTACTTGAGTCCCACGCCGGCGCCCATGGACCAGCCCACGAACGTTACGTCCTGTAGTTGGAGGGCTTCCAGGAAGGCGTGCAGGTCCTGGCACATCTCGTCGTACGTGTACTGAGAGTAGGGCTTGTCCGAGTCCCCGTGACCCCGCAGGTCCACGCACACGCACCGGTAGCGGTCGCTGAGGTCCAGGACCTGGTAGTTCCACGTGTCCACGGTGGCACTGTAACCGGGCACGAACAGGATGGGCTTGCCCGATCCTCCGTCCCGGTAGTGCAGGCGCACCCCCGTCTTCAATTCCGCGTACGGCATCCGCCTCACCCCCTTCGGACGTCTCGCTAGTCGAACCGCACCACCTGTCGGACCACCGCACCTTCCGCCAGTCGGTCGAAGGCCTCGTTGATCTCCTCGAGCCGGATCACCCGGCTCAACAGCCGGTCCACGGGCAGGACCCCCGCCCGGTATAAAGCCAAGTAGCGCGGGATGTCCCGCCGGGGGACCGAGGACCCCATGTACGAACCCCGCAGGGTGCGTTCTTCGGTCACGAGGCTCACCGCGGGGACGGAGACCGTGCGGCCCGGGTCGGGGAGGCTCACGGTGACGGTGGTCCCGCCCCGGGCGGTGGCGCGGTAGGCCTGCTCCAGGACCTGCTCGCTACCCGCACACTCGAAGGTGTAGGCCGCACCCCCGTCGGTGAGTTCCCGCACGCGGGCCACCGCGTCCTCCTCCCGTGCGTGCACCGCGTGGGTCGCCCCGACCTCGCGGGCTAGGGCGAGCTTTTCCTCCCGCACGTCCACCGCCACGATGGGGAAAGCCCCAGCCGCCCGCGCCCCCAGGACCGCGCTCAGGCCCACTCCGCCCAGCCCGAACACGGCCACCGAGCTTCCCGGCTCCACCCGAGCGGTGTTGAACACCGCCCCGACACCCGTCAACACCGCGCAGCCAAACAAAGCCGCCACCTCCGGCGGTACGTCCTCTTCGATCCGCACGAGGCTTTCCTGGGCCGCCACCGTGAAGCGGGAGAAGGCTGAGACGCCCAGGTGATGGTGGAGGGTCCGCTCGCCTCTCCGGAAGTGGCAGGACCCGTCCAGCAAACAGCCCTGCACGTTGGCGGCGTTTCCCCGCTCGCACAAAGCGGGACGCCCGACCGCGCAGAAGCGGCAGCGGCCGCACGAAGGCACGAAGCTGAACACCACCCGGTCGCCTTCCCGAACCTCCGTCACTCCCGGCCCCACGGCCCGGACCACACCCGTGGCCTCGTGCCCCAGCACCATGGGCATCACCCGCGGCCGGGTGCCGTCGATCACGGACAGGTCGGAGTGGCACAACCCCGCGGCCTCAACCTCCACCAGGACCTCCCCGGGCCCTGGATCCTCCAGCTCCACCTCCTCCAGCCGCAACGGCTGCGTCTCCCGGTAGGGCCGGCCTTGCCCCATTTCGTACAGCACCGCCGCCTGCGTGCGCATGGGACACCTCACTCGCTGAAGAAGGGTCTCAGGGTCACCCACTTCCCCTTGCGGGCCTCCACCATAGCCAGGGCCCGGATCCCCGAGTGGTCGTTGCGGGAGTAGCTGAAGGGCGGGGTCAGACCGCCCGCGGTGAAGTTGCGGACGGTTTCCATGGCCTCGATGAACCGCTCGCGGGTCAGCTCCCGTCCCGCGCGCCGGAGTCCCTCCACGAACAGCGCCGCGGACGCGTCCGAGGAGATGCTGTAACCGCCCGGGACTTCCGCGGGGAAGGCGGCTTTCAGCCGCGCCCGATAAGCGGAAGCCGCGGGCCCCGGGTCCTCCGGGTCCACCAGCCACGCGCCTGCCTGTACGCCCTCCATGAGCTCCCCCGCCAGCCGGAACATGACGGGGTCGGAGAGCACGTACGTCATCAGGTAACGGGTACGCAGGCCCACCCGGGCTGCCTCCCGGAGCAGGGACGCCGCAGGTACCGGGATGGCGTACACGAACACGAGATCCGGGTTCGCCTCCCGCAACCGGATCGCGTGGGCGGTGAAGCTGGTCTCCCCGGGCTCGTAGGGGACTTCGGCCACCGCCCGCACCCCGTTCAGGCGCAGGTACTGCAGGAAGCCGTCACGCCCTTCTTTGCCGTACGAGTCGTTCTGGTAGAAGACCGCGATCCGGCGGGCCTTCAACACCTCCAGGGCCCACTTGCCCAGGATCCGGCCCTCGAAGAAATACACCGGCTGGATCTGGAAGTAGTTGCGCTTGAAGGGGTGAATCCACAGGGAGGACCCCGAAGCCGGAGCCACTACGGGGATGTTGCGTTCTACCAGGTAGTCCAAAATGGCAGCCCCGGTGGGAGTCCCCAGGGGACGGAAGACGGCGAACACCTCGTCCCGTTCGACGAGCTTTCGGGTCACCGCCAGGGTCTCGGACGGGATGTACCGGTCGTCTTCCAGCAGCAGGCGGATCCGCCTGCCGTGGATCCCGCCCTGGTCGTTGACCCACTTGAAGTAGGCCTCCGCACCACGGGCGAGAGGGATCCCGATGGTGGACACGGGTCCCGAAAGGGCCACGGGCATCCCGATCGTCACGGTGTCCGCGGTCACGCCGGGCACGCGCTGCGCCATGCCGGGGACGGACCACGCCAGCAGGATCGCGAGGGCGACTGCCCCCAAGGAAATCGTTCGCACGGATTTCACCCCCCATCAGGCTCCGAGGTACAGGCGTTCCACCTCGGGACTGGTTTTGAGCACCTCCGAACTTCCCTCCAGCTCCACCCGGCCGCCCTTCAGCACGTAGGCGCGGTCGGCCACTCCCAGGGCCCGGAAGGCGTTCTGCTCCACCAGGAGCAGGGTCGTGCCCGCCTCCCGCAGGCGGGCCAACACCGTGAAGACGGTGTGCACCATCCGCGGCGACAGGCCGAGGGACGGTTCGTCGACCAGCAACACCCTGGGACGGGCCATGAGCCCCCTGGCGATGGCCAGCATCTGCTGCTCGCCGCCCGAAAGGGTCCCTGCCAGCTGCCCGTACCGCTGCCGCAACACAGGGAACAGCTCCAGCACCCAGTCCAGCTGGTCGCGCAGGCTCCGGCCCCGCCGGGCGTACGCCCCCATGCGCAGGTTCTCGGCCACAGTCAGGTCGCCGAAGACCTGCCGGCCCTCCGGCACGTGGGAGAGGCCGCGTCGCACGATGGCCTCCGGGGGGAGACGGTCGATCCGCTCTCCCCCCAGGCGCACTGCGCCCGCGCGCACCCGGATCAAGCCCGAGATGGCCCGCAACGTGGTGGTCTTGCCGGCGCCGTTCCGCCCCAGTAGCGCCACCACCTCGCCCTCGCTCACGCGCAGGTGGACGCCCTCCAGGACGTCCACACCGCCGTACCCGGCACGAACCCCTTCAAGCTCCAGCACCGTTCGCGACCCCCAGGTAGGCCTGCAGGACCGCCGGGTCGCGGCGCACCGCCTCCGGCGACCCGCTGGCGATGATCCGACCGAAATCCAGCACCACCACCCGGTCGCTGCAGCCGGCCACCAGCTCCACGTCGTGCTCCACCAAAATCACCGCACAGCCCTGCCGCCTGCGGAACTCCCGCAGCCAGCGGGCAAAACTCACCCGCTCCTCAGCGCCCAGCCCTGCGGCCGGTTCGTCCAGCAACAGCAGCCGGGGCCGAGCGGCCACGGCCCGTGCCAGGTCCACCCGCTTCTGGACGGCGGAAGGCAACAGGTGGGGAAAGGATGCCGCCACCTCGCCCAGCTCGAGCTCCTCCAGCACCTCCCGGGCTACCCGCTCCGCGGAATCGCGCTGACGCGTGGAACGTTCCGCCGCCAGTCGCAGGTGGTCCAACACGCTGAGCCCCGAGAACAGTTGGGGGATCTGAAACGACCGAGCCACGCCCAGTCCCACCAGCTGATCAGGGCGGTACCGCAGCAGGGAACGGTTCCCCAGCCGGAGGTCTCCCCGCTGCGGACTGACGAACCGGCTCGCCACGTTCAGTAGGGTCGTCTTCCCCGCACCGTTGGGTCCGATGAGCCCGAGGACCTGTCCTTCCTCCACGGAAAGGGTGACCTCGTCGAGAGCCCGCACCCCTCCGAAGGCCACGGACACCCCCGAGATCTCAAGAAGCGGCACGCCGCTCCTCCCTCCGCACGGCGGCGGCCACCGGCACCCACGCTCCGCGGCGTCGAAGGGACAGCCGAACCAGCCCGCCCGGAAAGAAGACCACCGCGGCGACCAGCAGCAGTCCGTACAGGACCGTCCGCAGGTCTCGCACTCCGCTCAGAGCCTGAAAGCCCACCGTCAGCAAAACTGCCCCCACCACGGAGCCCGAGACGGAAGCCAGCCCTCCCACCACCACCGCGCTCACCAGGAAGATGGAGGTGAGCAGGGTGAAGTCTCCCGGGCTGATGTAGCCCACCACGTGCGCCTGCAGCGCACCGGCCAGCCCCGCGAGGGCGGCGCTGAGGGAGAAGGCTTGCACCTTGGTCCCGGCCACGTAGACTCCCGTGGCTTCCGCCGCCAGCTCGGAGTCCCGCACCGCGAGCAGGGCGCGGCCGAAGGCCCCCCGAACGAGTGCGGACGCGGCCCACACGACCCCCAACAGGACCACCCCCGCCACGTAGTACAGCTCGGCGTCTTCGGGAAGCCTTCCCAGGGTCAGCCGAGGCGGCTTGAGGCCCATGTAGCCCCCCGTCACGGCCTCCCACTTGACGAGCAGCTGGGACACGAAGGTGCCGAAGCCGAGGGTGGCCACGGCCAGGTAGGGGCCGTGGAGGCGTACCGCGGGAAGCCCCAGCAACAGCCCGGCCAGTCCCCCGAGGGTACTGCCCACCAGCAGCCCCGCCCACGGGGGCCATCCGAGCCTGAGAGCCGCAAGAGCGGACGCGTACGCGCCGATGGCCATGAACCCCGCGTGCCCGATGGACACCTGGCCGCTGTACCCGGTGAGGAGGTTGAGCCCCACCGCAGCCACCCCGTACACCATGGCCAGCGTCAGCACGTACAACCCGTACCCCGGTAGCCACCAGGGAGCCGTGGCGACAAAGACTGCCGCAACGACCCACAGCCCCCGGCTCACGCCCGCCTCACCCGCCCGGCCCCCAGGAGGCCGTGCGGCCGCACGACCAGCACCAGGACGATCACCACAAACGCCAGGCTCGCCTTGAGGTCGATGGATCCGTACGTCCCCGCGAGGTTCTCCAGGACCCCGAGCAGAGCGCCTCCCGCCACCGCCCCAGGCAAGCTGTCCATGCCTCCCAACACCGCGGCGGCGAAACCCCTCAGCAGCAGGTCCACCATCCGGTTCGGTTCCAGGTACAGGATGGGAGCGGCCAGGATCCCGGCTACAGCCCCCAGCACGGAGCCCAAGGCCCACGACAGGGCGAACACCCGCCGCACGGGGATCCCCACCAGCTCCGCCGCGGTGCGGTTGGAGAGCACCGCCCGCATGGCGACTCCCAGGTCACTGAAGCGGAAGAACGCGTACAGGACCGCCGCAATCGCCACGCCCGCGGCGAGGTTGAGGATCTGGTCTACCGGTATCGTGAGCTCTCCGGCGCGGAGAGGAGGGCCCGTGAGGAGGAACGGGAAGCTCTTGACATCGTGGCCCCACACGATGCCCGCCAGCCCGTTCAGGGTCAGGCCGACTCCCAAAGTCACCACCACCAACCCCAACACGGAAGCCTGCCGGAAGCGGGCAGGCTGGAGCAGCCCGAGCTCCACCACCGCTCCCAGGAGCGCGGCGAACCCCAGCGCGGCCACAGCCGCGGCGAGCACCGGCCAGCCCGCCTGGACGGCCAGCGCGTAGGCGACGAAGGTACTCACCGTAGCTATGTCGCCGTGGCCGAAGTTCACCACGTCGGTGGTCTTGTAGATGAGGACCAGGCCCAAGGCCATCAGGGCGTACACGGCCCCCGCGGCCAGGCCACCCACCAGCACGTCGGAGAGCACCCGCAGGTCCACGTCAGCTCCCGGTGCGGATCACCACCATCTGGATGTTGGTCATCTCCTCGATGGCGTAGCGCACGCCCTCGCGCCCGATGCCGCTGCCCCGGACGCCGCCGTAGGGCATGTGGTCCGCCCGGTAGGCGGGGGTGTCGTTGATGATCACCCCACCGAAGTTCAGTCTCCGGATGGCCCGGAAGACCCGGTCCACGTCGCGGGTGAACACCGCCGCCTGCAGTCCGTACTCCGTGGCGTTGGCCTGTTCCAGGGCCTGCTCGAAGTCGTCGGAGCGGATGACGGAGGCCACGGGAGCGAACGCCTCCTGCGCCACCACCTTCATCTCGGGCTTCACGTCCGCCAGGACAGTAGGCCAGTACACCGCCCGCTCCCGCCGGTGTCCGGTGAGCACCCGGGCTCCGCCCGCCAGGGCCTCCTCCACCCAGGCCTCGATGCGGCGCGCCTCCCGCTCGTCGATCATGGGCCCCACGTCCACTCGCTCGTCCAGGGGGTCGCCCACCACCATGGCCTGGCTGGCCTGGACGAACCGGTCCAGGAAGGGCTCGTACGCCTCGCGGGTGGCGTAGATGCGCTGCACGGAGATGCACACCTGCCCGGAGTTGTAGTAGGCGCCCACCGCACACCGCCGGGCCACGAAGTCCAGGTCCACGTCGGGCGCCACCACCACCGGGGAGGTGTTCCCCAGCTCCAGGGTCACCTTCTTGATCCCCGCGATCTCCGTGATGCGCCGGCCCACGGGCGGGCTTCCCGTGAAGCTGACCTTGGCCACCCGCGGGTCGGTCACCAGCCACTCCCCCACGGTGCCGCCCGGGCCCACCACGAGGTTGAGGGCACCTGCAGGCAATCCCGCCTCGGCCAGCACCTGGCACAGCATCACCGCCGTGAGGGGGGTGGTGCTGGCCGGCTTCAACACCACCGCGTTGCCGGCGGCCAGGGCGGGAGCCACCTTGTGGGCCACCAGGTTCAGGGGGAAGTTAAAGGGCGTGATGGCCGCCACCACCCCGACAGGCCGGCGGACCCAGAAGCCGAAGTAGCCCTCGCCCGCGGGCACCGCGTCCATGGGCACGGTCTCCCCGTGGACGCGCTTGGCCTCCTCCGAGGCCACGGTGAAGGTAGACACCGCCCGGTCCACTTCGATCCGGGCGAACTTGAGGGCTTTTCCGGCCTCCGCGGCGATGGTGCGCGCGAACTCCTCTCTACGGTCCCGGATGAGCTCCGCGGCCCTCCGCAGGACCTCCCCGCGCCGATGGGCGGGCAGTTCCGCCATCACCGCGGCGCCGTGCTGCGCCGCTTCCACGGCTGCCTGCACGTCCTCCCGCCGCGCCTCGGGGATGGTCCCGATCACCTCCCCTGAGTACTTGTTCCGGACTTCGATGCGGGCGCCGCCCTCGACCCACTGGCCGCCGACGAACAGCCTGGCTTCCACAGCCCTCACCTCCGTGGCGATGCTTATGCCGCCACCACCTCACCCCGCTCGATCACGTACACCCGGTCCGCGAGGGCCTCCACCCGGTGGTGCTCGGACTCCGCCAGGAGCACCGAACGGCCCTGCTTCACCGCCTCCCGCAGGGCGTCCCCGATCTGGTCCGCCAGGGCAGGAGCCAGCCCCTCGAAGGGCTCGTCCAGCAGCAGCAGCCGGCTGCCCGCCACCAGAGCCCTTCCCAGGGCCACCAGCTTCTGCTGGCCCCCGCTCAGCTGGCCCGCGGGCCGCTGCGCCATGGCCCGCAGCCCAGGCATCCACCCGTACACCGTCTCCAGCCGCTCCTCCACGTCCGCGAACCCGTTTGCCCACGCGGGCAGCAACAGGTTCTCCTGCACCGTCAGGACCGGAACCAGCCGCCGGTCCTCCGGCATGTACCCGATCCCCAGGGACGCCCTCCGGTGGGCAGGTACCGCGGTCAACTCTGCCCCGTCGTACCAGATGCGTCCCCGGGTCACCGGCATGAGGCCCATGATGGTCCGCAGGGTGGTGGTCTTGCCCGCCCCGTTGCGTCCCACCAGCCCCACCACCGTACCCGCCGGCAGCTCCAGACTCACACCCCGCAGGATGGTGATCCGGCGGACCGCCACGCCCACGTCCTCCAGCCGCAGCACCTAACGCCTCCCCGTCACCGCCAGCCGGATCTCCGGGTCCTCCAGGACCTCCGTGGGCGCCCCGTCCGCCAGAATGCGGCCGTTGCTCAGCACCAACACCCGCGTGGCGTACCGCCGCACCACGTCCATGTCGTGCTCCACGAACAGCGCGGTGATGCCCGCCTCCCGCAGGGCCTGCACCAGGGTGTCCATGACCTGGAACTTCTCCCGGGCGCTCACCCCGCTGGTGGGCTCGTCCATCAGCAGCAGCCGCGGGCGCAGGGCGAACGCCATGGCCACGTCCAGCAGCTTCCGCCCGCCCTCCGGCAGCTCCCCCGCGGGCCGGTCCGCCTGCGCCAGCAGCCCGAACTGCAGCAGGACTTCGTCCGCCGCCTGCACCCGGGCCGGCTCGTGGAGCGGCCGTCGCACGCTCGCCCACCGACCCTCCCGGGTGGCCAGGGCCACCAGCACGTTCTCCCGCACCGTGAGGGTCAAAAACAGCTGCGGGATCTGGAAGGACCGCCCCACCCCCAACGCGGTGATCTGGTGCGGTGAGAGGCCGACCACGTCCTGGCCCCAGAACCGGATGGTGCCCCGCTCGGGGCGCAGGTAGCCCGTGATCAGGTTCAGGAAGGTGGTCTTGCCGGCACCGTTGGGCCCCACGATCCCCACCAGCTCGCCCGGGTACACGATCACCGTCTCCCGCTCCGCGGCGGTGATGCTGCCGAAGTGCAGGGTGAGGTCCTCTACTTCCAGGATGGGCGTCTTCACGCCTGCTGCCTCCGCCACACCCGCTCCACGGGAGACCACAGCCCACCCGGCAGGAACAGGATAATCAGCAGCATCGCCGCCCCCACCAGCATCTGCCACGCGTACGGCGCGTACTTGAACGCGTAGCTGCGGATCAGCTCGTACACCACCGCGCCCGCCAGAGGCCCCAGCACCGTCCCCGTACCCCCCAGCACCGCGATGAACACCAGCTCCCCGCTGGTGGTCCAGTACGCCAGCCCCGGGTCCACGTGCCCCACGTTCAGGGCCGTCAGCGCCCCGCCCAGCCCCGCGAGGCCAGAGGACAGCAGGAACGCCGCGTACACGATGCGCGACACCGGCGCCCCCAGGTACGCTACCCGCACCTCGTTGTCCCGCACCGCGTGCGCCAGGTAACCCGCGGGTGCCGCCGCGTACCGGCCCACCGCCCACGCGGCGGCTGCCGTGGCCGCCACCGCCAGGTAGTACACCAGCAGTCGGGCGTCGTCCCCCGACAGCTGCAGGCCCAGAAGCGTGGGCGTGGGGATGCGGATCCCGTCGCTGCCGCCCGTCACCCCGTACGCCTTGATGAGGACCCCGTACAGCACCATGGACAGGGCCAGGGTCAGCATGGCGAAGAAGATGTCCCGGTAGCGGGCCACCAGCAACCCGGCCAGCGCTCCCAGACCCACCGCCACCGCCACGCTCCACGGGACCAGCAGCAGCGCCTCCCGTACCCCCCACCACCGCATGGCAAACCCCGCCGCGTAGGCCGCGCTGGCAAAGAACAGGCCCTGGCCGAACGACACCAGCCCCGCCCGCATCAGCACCACCACGGACAGCACCGCCACCCCTTTGGCCAGCGCCAGCGCCAGGAGGAACACCAGCCAGCGCGGCAGCACCAGCCCCGCCATCACCAGCGCCACCACCAGCAGGACTCCCAGCCCACCACCCCTCGCGTTCATATCCGCCGCGCCTCCACCCGCCCGAACAGCCCCAGGGGCCGGACCAGCAGGACTGCCGCCATCACCAGGTAGATGGTGAACAGTTCCAGCACCGGCAGCAGGTGTACCGCCGCAGCCCGCACCAGCCCGATCAACAGCGCTCCCACCGCCGCCCCCTCGAGGCTGCCCAGCCCGCCCACCACCACCACCGCAAAGGCCAGCACGATCACCTCCACCCCGATGCCCGGCACCACCGAGATCATGGGCGCGGTGAACGCCCCTCCCAGGGCCGCCAGCACCGACCCCAGGGCAAAGGTGGTCACGTACACCCGGGAGAGGTTCACGCCCATGGCCACGCTGATCTCCGGGTCGTGGATCACCGCCACCACCACCCGGCCGAACCGCGTCCTCCGCACGAACCACCACAACCCCGCCCCCACTAGAGCCGCCACCAGCAGCACCAGGAAGCTGTACGCGGGATAGTCAATCCCCCCAATCCGGACCTGGCCCAGCAGCTGGTACGGCTGGTAGGCGTAGTACGGGCTCACCCCCCAAACCAGCTTCGTCAGGTCCTCCAGGATCAGGAACACCGAGAAGGTCACCAGCAACTGCATCACGGGCTCCCGGCCGTACGTCCACCGGACGATCCCCCGTTCGATCAGCGGCCCCGCCACGAGCCCGGCCGCCAGGGCCCCCACCAGCAGGACCCCGAGGGCACCCGGGGGCCAGAGGCCCGCGGCGCTGTACGCCACCACCAGGCTGGCCCCCGCGTACGCCCCCACCGCGAACAGGCTCCCGTGGGCGATGTTGAGGATCCGCAGGACCCCGTAGATCAAGGAGAGGCCCACGGACACCAGGAACAGCCAGGACGCGAAGACCAGCCCGTCAACGGCGATGATCAGGAGCTGGTTCATGTCCGCCACGTCCCGCTACGGGCACCGGGCTCCCGGGAAGCCACGGGCGATCCACTCCTCGCTCTTCATCCCCTCCGGAGGGTTCACGCACTCCGCGGGGAAGTGGAACACCTGGGTCAGCTCCATCTCCTTGGTGGCGGTGTTGAACCGGCTGGTGATCCCGTAGGCGACCCCCTCCACCGCCTGGTGCCCGTTCCCCAGCGCCATGCGGATGGTCCCGCTGGGGGTGTCGAAGGTCGCCCCCCGCAAGGCCGCGGCCACCTGCTCCTTGGTGGGCCAGGTCCCCCGGTTGGCAGCCAGGGCCTTCTCGTACGCGTGCTTCACCCCGAACAGGGCCTGCGACATGTGGTACGAGGGGTACACGGGCCGCACGTTGAACCGGTTGGTGTACACCTCCCGGAACCACCGGTTGAGCGGGACGTTGGGCGCCAGGGCGCCGTGCGGGCCCCGAGCTCCGATCACGACGCCGGGCGGGATCTGCTGGCCCAACCGCGGCAGGACCGTGTCCCCCGTAGTGAGGACCAGGGTGCTGCGCTCGTAGATCCGGCGCGGTAGGCCCTGGATCAGGAAGCTCTCCAGGTCGCCGCCCCAGAAGCTGGTGTGGATCACGTCGGGCCGCGCGGCCAGCAGGGCCGACAGCTCCGCGGAATACTCGCCCGCGAACAGCCGGGGGAACTGCTCCGCCAGGACCCGCACTTCCGGCTTCAGCTTCCGCATGGACTCCCGGAAGGTGTTCCAGGAGTCCTGGCCCCACGCGTAGTTCTGGTTGATCCCCGCGATGGTGGCCACCTGCGGCCGGATGCGGAGGATGTAGCGGGCGGCCCCCACGTTGTCCAGGATCTGGTGGCCGTGGGTGCGGAACACGTACCGGTAGCTGCGCTCCTCGAAGATCTGGTTGGTCCCGCAGTCGAACATCACCAGCAGGGCCCGCAGCTCCTCCGCGACCGGAGCCACCGCCAGGCAGTCTGCGCTGGAGATGTAGCCGATCACGAGGTCCACCCGCTCGTCCAACACCAGCCGACGGAACTCGGCCACCTGCTTTTCGGCGCCGCCCGCCTCGTCGATGATCACCGGGCGGATGGGCACGCCACCGATCCCCGGGGTGTTGTACGGAGCCGGGACCCGGCCCGCGTTCAGTTCGGAGATGATCACCTCCGCGGCGTTGCGGGCCGGGATGCCGAAGGGCGCGGCCGCGGCTCCCGACAGGAACGTGACGATGCCCACGCGGACCTCCGCGGGACGCACCGGACCGGCCCACGTGCTCACTCCGACCATGGTGACGAGAACCCCGAGCACGAGACCGAGCGCAAGCCACCCTTTCGTCGAACCTGCCATGGCTCACCCCCTTGCCGGATGGATCAGCTCCCCGCGTGGCCTCCTGGAGCGGCGGCCGCCGACGCGCGGATTCGCCGCACCTCGTCCTCCGTAGGGAGCAGCTCGTCTGCGGGAATCACCTCCCAGTCTCCTAGCAAGAACCGGGCGGGCGGGAGTTCGTTGCACGGCTGAGTCCGTCCGATGAACATCTCCTGGACCACCTGGTGGTCCACGGGACGAATCCACGAACAGAACCCCTCCCGATCCCGCGGGGTGGGCAGCACCAGGCCCTCGCCCGCGCGCACCACGTCGTCCGCGTCGAGGCTGCCCGCCCGCTCCACTGCCCGGGCGATGAAGTGCACGCCCACGTAAGCGCCGTGGGCGGTGTACGAGGGGTAGCGGCGAGCCCGGCGCCAGAACCCCTCCACGAAACGGCGGTTGGCTTCGGTGAGGGGAAAGTTGTTGTGGTGCCGGGCGCTGAGGATCAACCCGGCCGGCACCCGGTCCCCCAGCGCCTCAAATACCTCGTAGTTGCCTCCCGCGTCGAAGCTCACTACCTGCACCTGCTGGAACAACCCTACCTCCGCAGCCTGTTCCAGAAACGCGATGGTGTCTCCGCCCCAGAACCCGTGCACCAGGACCTCCGGCTTCGCCTCCAGGACGGCCCGCAGGAAGGGCCGGTAGTCCCGCTCGAAGAGCTTAGGCCACACCGCACCCAGGACCTGGGCGTCGGGGACCACCCGGGTGAGGTACTCCCGGAAGTCCTGCCACTGCCGGTGACCGTACTCGTAGTCCGGGCCGATGTAGAAGAACCGGCGCCACGGCCGGCGGGCCAGGTACAGGACCCCCGCCCGCATGGACTGCATGGTGTTGTTGGTGACGCGGAAGTAATAGGGCTGGAAGGCTTCGAGGGTGAGCCGGGCGGAGGCGTGGTCGGTCCCCACGAACACCACCGCGAAGTGGCGGGACACCTGGGTGACGGCTAGCGCCACCGCGCTGCTAACCACCCCCATGAGGAAGTCCACCCGGTCCTCCAACACGTAGCGTTGGGCTACTTTGACCGCGTAGGTGGGGTCGGACCGGTCGTCCGCGAACAGCAGGCGCAGCTCCCTGCCCAGCACCCCGCCGGAGGCGTTGACCTCCTCCGCAGCCATCTCCGCGCCCACGATGGAGTCGTGGCCGTACCGCGCAGCACGCCCGGTGAGCGGGTACAGGCACCCCACCGCGATGGAATCTCGCCGACGCAGCCGGCGTCCCCCCTGCAGCCGCACGGGGCCATGATAGAAGCACGTGTGAGCCAGGCTCAAGGTCCCATCAGCACGATTTTCCGAACACTTTTTGTCGCAGTATCATAAAAGCACAAATCCAAAGTAGGCGCGTCTAGATGTCACTCAGGGTCAGAGACATCCTCACCTTTCCTGAGCTGGCCGGTGTGCGGGTCCTGGTGGACGGGGGACTGGATCGGCCGGTCCGGTGGGTGCACACGTGGCCGGAGGTCCTGCCGTGGCTGCACGGAGGGGAGCTCCTGCTGACCACCGCCTACAGCTGGCCTCAGGACCCCGAAGAGCAGCGACGGATCATCCGGGACCTGGAGCGGGCGGGGGTGGCCGCCATTCTGTTCCGCGCGGGTGGTGCCTTCTTCCCCGGGACCCCGGCCGCGGTGGTGGAGGAGGCCGCACGGACCGGTGTGGCGGTCCTGGAAGCGGATCAGGACGTGTCCTTCGTGGACCTCACGGAGACCATCAACCGGGCCATCATCCGCACGCACTTCGAGGCGCTGGAACGGTCCGAACGGATCCACCGCCAGCTCACGGAGGCTGCCCTGGAAGCGCAGGCCCTCGCGGACATCGTCTCCCGGCTGGAGAGCTTGCTGGGGCGCGCGGCCCTGGTGGTGGACGGACGGGGCAAGCTGCTGGCAGGACCTGAGGAGGTGTTCCGCGTCCTGCAGGCCGAAGTGGAGCTGCCGCCTGACCCCGACGGCTCACCGGTCGCCCTCAGGAACGGTACCCAGTTGTTCTCCCGTCCCGTACGCACCGGTGCCGGCACGCCCGCGTACCTGATCCTGGTGGCGCCGCCCGAACGGCCCTTCCGCGACGTGGACTTCCGAGCTGCAGAGCACGCCAGTCTGGTCCTGGGCCTGCACCTCCTCCGTCAGCAGGCGGTGGCGGACGCGGAGGCCCGGGTACGCAGCACCTTCGTGGAAGCGGTCCTCCAGGGTCGGCTCGCGGACGACCCAGCGTTGCGGGAGCGGGCGCAGCTGCTGGGCTTCGACCTGGACGCCTCCTACGTCATCGCCGTGGCGGTCCCCCTCGCTGCCGACGGAAGGGCGTCGCTGAGGCCGCTGGTGTCCACGGAGGACTTCCGGCTCCGCCACCGCCTGGGCGAGGCCCTCGAGCACGCCCTCCGCAGCGTGCAGGTCAGGGGGTTCACCGCCTTCCAGCTGAACCAGGTGGTGGTGCTGCTCCCTGCGGAACCTCCCCCCTCGCGCCTGCGGGACCGGCTGGAGGCCATCTACGCGCTGCTGCGCGCCCAGCTGCCCGACCAGCCCGTGGTCCTGACCGTCGGGCGGCCCCGGCTACACCACACGCAGCTGCGCGCCAGCCTTCAGGAGGCACAGGCCCTGCTCTCGGTGGTCCGCGGGGCGGGGGTGTGGTGGTACGAGGATTCGCTGATCCTGCGGATCCTCCACTCCTGCCAGGATCGGGATGCCCTGGAAGCGCTCCAGGAGACCACTTTGGGGCGCCTGCGGGAAGCCAGCCCTGCGCTGTACGAGACCGCGCGGGCGCTGGTGGCGGCGGGGTTCAACCAGCGGGCTGCCGCTCGCGCCCTGAGGGTCCACTGGAACACCCTGCGCCACCGGGTGGCACGGATGGAGGAGCTCCTGGGCGCGCCCCTGGACGATCCCGAATTGCGTCTGCGCCTGCAGCTGGCAGTGTTGTGGGGCTCCCTGCGGTCCTCCTGAGATCCGACGTCGATCCATCGGGGGCGTAGTAGGGGGCTTTCCGGCCTCTAGCCTCCGCCGAACAGCCGGGTTGGCAGCCACAGGGCGATCGGCGGGTACAGGAGCACCACCACCAACCCGACGACCTGGAGGACCATGAACTCCAGCATGCCCCGGTAGATCTGGCTGAGCTCCCACTCCGGGACCACCGCCTTCAGGTAGTAGGCGGCCATGGCCACCGGCGGGGAGAGAAACGCGGTCTGCAGGTTCACCGCCACCAGGGTGCTGAACCACAGGAGTTTGTCCGGGGTGCTCTCGATTCCCGGCAACCGGATCCCTTCCACCACGGGGACGAAAATGGGCAGGAAAATGTACACGATGGCCGGCCACTCCAGGGGCCAGCCCAGGACGAAGATCACCAGCATCAGTAGGACCACGATCAGCGCGGGAGCCACCCCGGAGTTCAGCACCTGCTCTGCGATCCACGTGCCCGTGCCCAGCCGCGTGAACACCGCCCCGTACATGTTGGAGGCCACCGCGAGGAACAGGATCATGCTGGAGGTGGAGGCGGTCCGCACCAGGGCCTGCTGTAGCCCCCGCATCGTGAACCGGCGGTAAGCGGCGGCCAGGATCCAGGCCCCTGCGGCTCCCATGGCCGCGGCCTCCGTGGGTGTGGCCCAGCCCGCCAGAATGCTGCCCAGGGCCGCCAGGATCAGCGTGGTGACCGGGACCATGCCCACCAGCAGCTCCCGGAGGCCTTCCCTCACGCTTGCCGCCCGCTCCTCCTCCGGCACCAGGGGCGCAAGCTGCGGCCGGAGGTAGCTCTTGGCCAGGGCGTAGAGGAGGTACAGCCCCGACAGGAGCAACCCGGGGAAGATGGCCGCCGCAAACAGCTTAACGATGGAGACCCCCACCACCGGCCCCATGGTGACCAGCATCACGCTGGGGGGGATGAGGATCCCCAGGCAGCCCGCCGCGGTGATCACACCTGCGGACAGGCTGGGGTCATAGCCGCTGCGCTTCATGGCGCTGCCTGCCATGATCCCCAGGAGGGTCACGGAAGCCCCGATGATCCCGGTGGCGGCGGCGAAAATGGTCCCCGTGATCAGCACGCCGAGGTACAGGGAGCCCCGCACGCCTCCGAACAGCTTCTGGAACCCCCGGAAGAGGCGGTCCATGAGGCCCGCCTCCTCCAGCAGGTAGCCCATGAACAGGAACAGGGGGACCGCGGCGAGGGTCTCCTCCTTCATCAACGCCCACGCCTGGAACGCCATGAGGTCGAACACCCGGGTCCCCATACCGATGTAGCCGAACAGCGCGGTGAGCACCACCAGGGTGAAGGCGATGGGGAATCCCCCGAAGATCCCTGACAGCAGGGCGGCCAGGAGGACGAAGCCCAAAGCCTCCGGGCTCATTCCGGCCACCTCCCGGTGCGCACCGCCACCACCGCCTTCAGGAACTCCGAGATCCCCTGCAGCAGGAGTAAGGCAGAGCCCACCGGCAGCACGGTCCGGAAGGGGTACAGGGGCGGACGCCAGGGGCTCGCCTCCGAAAGCTCGCGCAGCTGCCAGGAGTGCACCGCCATCTCCGTCCCCTTCCACAGGAAGAAGGCCATGGCGGGGAAGAAGACCAGCAGGTACGCCAGGACGTCCACCAGAGCCTGCGTCCGCACCGGCCAGCGGGCGTAGAAGAAGTCCGTCCGGATGTGCTCCTTGCGCAGGAGGGTGAAGCCCGCCGCCAGCATGAACAGGCTTCCGTACAGCATGTAGGTGACGTCGTACGACCACACGGTGGCGCGGCCCAGGAACTTCCGGCTCACCACCTCGTAGCAGAGGGAGAACACCATGGGCACCGTGAGCCAGCTCACCAGCTGGCCCGTGCGCCGGGTGAATCGGTCGATCCCTCGCACGAGGCCCCGGAAAACCGGTGGCAGTGCCTCCAGGGGATCGCCCGGTGGCCGCGGGACACGCTCCTGCATCTCCTGGGCTCGTACGACCTCCGCGTCTACCATTCCTGCCTCCCCACATCCAGGCGCGGGCCGGGCCCCCGACGACTCGCCGGGGGCCCGGGCTCGCCGCACGGCGGTTACGTCAGCCCGTCACCGGGCCGCCCGGATGCCCTTCCAGTACCAGTCCGCGTAGATCCGGTAATCGGGCTCCGTGTCCCGCCGGTAGGGTACGATCAGCCGGGCGAAGTTCTGCTGCGACCGCCACACCTCCCGGAAGAAGGGGTCCTGCAGGAACTTGGGGGCGACCTTCTTGTCCCACGCCTCCAGGTACCCCTTGGCCACGTCGTCGGGCGTGCGTACGATGGTCACCCCGTACTTGGTCCGGAGCTCCTGCGCGGTCCGGGCGTTGTCTACCAGGTGCCGCGCCCACAGGCGCAGGGTGGAGGCGTGGGCTGCTTCCTCCAGGATCCGCTTGAGGTCTGCCGACAGACCGTCCCACACCTGCTTGTTGAACATCAGCTCCGCGTTCTCCCGGTACGAGTGCGCCTCCGGGGTGTGGTAGTACTTCCACACGTTGTGGAACCCTAGGCGGATGTCGTCGTAGGGGAAGGCCCACTCCGCGGCGTCGATCACCCCCCGCTCGCCCGCGGGCAGGATCTCCCCACCGGGCAGGACCACCACACTCACGCCCAGCTCCTTCCACACGTCCCCCGCGATGCCGGGAATACGGTACTTGAGGCCCCGCATGTCCGCCATGGACCGGATGGGCTTCTTGAACCACCCGAACCACTGAGGGCCCCAGTTGATGGCCGGGATGACCTTCCCGATGTTGGGCATGCGCAGGGCCTCGTTGTAGTAGCGCTGGTGCAGCTCCGACCCGCCCCCGTAGAAGAACCACGCCATGACGTCGATGAAGGTCATCCCGAACGGCCCGCCGGGGACCGTGGAGAACAGGGCGCCCGCGGGGTGCTTGCCCACGTAGTACATGCCCTGCGTGACCCCGCCGTCCAGCACCCCCTTGTTCACCGCGTCGGCCACCTCAAAGGCGGGAACCACCGCGCCCGGTGGAAGCGCGTCGATCCGCAGGCGTCCCGCGGACATCTCCTCCACCGCGGGCTTGTAGTACTCCGTCAGCCAGATCCACGCCTGGGTCCCTGCGGGATAGCTGGACTCGATCTTCAGGGTCACGGGCCGCTGGGCCCGGCCCAGGGTCTGGATGCTCACCACGGCCAGCGCGAGCACTAGCAGCCCTCCCGCCGCCTTGGTCAGCCACGCCTTCCCTCGCACCTCAACACCCCCTTTTCCGTTGATCTCGTCGGGAATTCAGCCAGCCAGACGGAACCCACCCGCGCCGCCCCGAGCCGGTGGGTCCCGGGCTCCGTGGCCAGCGCACGCGTACGGGTCAGACCACCACCACCGCACGTCCCACGATGGCCCCTTGATCCAGCAACCGGTACGCCTCGTCCGCCTGGTCTAAGGAGAACTGCCGCGTAACGAGCCGGTCTAGGTGGACCGCTCCCCGCTGGGCGAGCGACAGAACCAGGGGCATGTCCGTTCGGGTCCGGGCTCCGTAAGAGCCCAGGATCTGGATCTTGCGGCGGACCACCCGAGTGATCTCCACGGGCGCGGTCACCCCCACCGGTGCGATGCCCACCATCACCGCCCGACCGCCGTCCCGCACGGACTCCACCGCCTGCACGAAGGTCTCCGGCCGGCCCAGAGCCTCGAACGCCACGTCCACCCCGCGACCTCCGGTGATGTCCCGCACCGCGTCCTGCGGCTTCACCTCCGCGGCGTTCACCACGTGGGTCGCTCCCAGCTGCCGAGCGGCCTCCAGCTTCTCCGGCCGCACGTCCACGGCCACCACGGGGTAGGCGCCGAAGGCGCGCGCCAGCTCCACCACGGCGGAGCCCACCCCGCCGGTGGCGAACACCGCCACCGACTCCCCGGGCTGCAGCCGGGCGGCGTTGCGGATGGCGCCGAAGGCCGTGAACACCGCGCAGCCGAGGACCGCAGCCCGATCCAGGGGGAGCCCCTCGGGTACCGGGAAGACGTCCGTGGCGGGGACTACCGCGTACTCCGCGAGGCCTCCCATAGAGTACATCCACACGGGGGAGCCGTCGGGCCGGTGGAGCCGCGTCTGTCCGTCGTACAGGGTTCCCCGCAGGCGGTTGTACTCGAAGAACCGCTCGCACAGATCCTCCTCCCCGCGGACGCAGTAGAAGCACGTGCCGCAGGGCATGATGAACGCGCAGGCCACCGCCTGTCCGGGGCGCAGCCCATCCACCCCCGGCCCTACCTCCTCCACCACCCCGCTGATCTCGTGACCTAACACGCACGGGGTCGGGAACTTCACCTCCCCCTTGATCACGTGCAGGTCCGTGTGGCACACACCGCAGGCTTTGACACGGACCAGGACCTCGCCCGCGTGCGGGCGGGGGTCGCGCAGATCCTCCACCCGCAGCCCCGCGCCGACCTCCGGGAGTACCGCCGCTCTCATCGGAGTCTCCCTTCAGGGCCGCTCCGGCCAGCGCTCCACCACGACCTTCTTCTCCGTGTAGAACTCCACCGCATCCCGCCCCTGACCGTGCAGGTCGCCGAAGAAGCTGTCCTTCATGCCCGCGAAGGGGTAGAAGGCGATGGGCTGCGCCACGCCCACGTTGATCCCCAGGTTGCCCGCCTGGGCCTCGTACCGGAACTTGCGGGCCGCGGCCCCGCTGCGGGTGAACAGGCACGCCATGTTCCCGTACTGGCCCCGGTTCACCAGCTGGATGGCCTCGTCGATGTCGCGCACGTGGATCAGGCCGAGCACCGGCCCGAAGATCTCCGTGCGGGCCACCACGCCGTCCGGCGGTACGTCCTCCAGGACCGTGGGCCGTACGAAGAACCCGTCCTCGTAGCCCGGGATCCGCGCCCCGCGGCCGTCCACCACCACCCGCGCGCCCTCCTCCGCACCCTTGCCGATGAGCCCCTCGATGCGGTCCTTGCTCTCCCGCCGGATCACGGGCCCCATCTCCACCCCGGGGTCCAGTCCGTACCCCACCTTCCGGGACAGCGCCAGCTCCGCGATGGCCTCCCGGAAGGGCTCCCGCGCCTCCCCCACCACCACCGCCAGGGAGTTGGCCAGACACCGCTGGCCCGCACAGCCGAACGCAGAGTCCGCCACCAGGTGGGGTACCGTCTCCAGGTCCGCGTCCGGCATCACGATCACCGGGTTCTTGGCGCCCCCCTGACACTGCGCCCGCTTGCCGTTCCCCGTGGCACGGGTGTACACGTATCGGGCCACCGGGCTGGAGCCCACGAAGCTCACCGCGCGCACCAGGGGGTGATCCAGGATGGCGTCCACGGTCTCCTTGGCGCCGTTCACCACGTTCACCACGCCCGGCGGCAGCCCCGTCTCCTCCACCAGCCGCATGATCTTCTGCATGGTGAGGGGGGTCTTGTCCGAGGGCTTGACCAGGATGGTGTTGCCGCACGCGATGGCGTAGGGCAGAAACCAGAGGGGGATCATGCCCGGGAAGTTAAACGGGGTGATGGCCGCCACCACCCCCAGGGGTTGCCGGTACAGGTGCTCGTCGAGCCCGCGGGCCACGTCCTCGTTGTTGTACCCCTGCATGAGGCTGGGGATCCCGCAGGCCACCTCCACGTTCTCGATCCCCCGCTTGATCTCCCCCGCCGACTCGTCGTACGTCTTCCCGCACTCCTCGGTCACCGTGCGGGCCAGGTCGTCCAAGTTCTCCTCGAGCAGCCGCTTCAGCCGGAACAGGTACTGCACCCGCTCCGTAGCCGGGGTCCTGCGCCAGTCCGCGAACGCGCGCGCCGCGGCCCGGGCCGCCTCGTCCACCTCTGCCGGGCTGCTGCCCCGACTGCGGGCCACGACCTCCCCGGTGGCGGGGTTATACACCACCAGCTCGTCAGAACCCGAAGGCCGCTTCCACTCCCCTCCCACGCAGTTCAGGATCTCCCACTGGCTGCTCATGGTTACCCTCTTGGTTCGGATATGCGAACCATCTTCGTGAAGCTGCACGAGTTAGGTAGCGCCGCCGGACTTCCCTGTCAACCCCAAACGCCCGGTCTGTGCGAACAATAAGAAAGCGGCGCCGGCCCGGGGGGCACCGGGACCGGCACCTAGGGGGGGTGGTACGGGCACCTCCTACCAGTCGCCCGGCTTCGCGTAGGGGTAGCTCCACAGAGCCGCCTGCAGCACCACCGCCTTCACCCAGGCCGCGTGCATCTTCTCCACTTCCTCCGGGCTGTGCCCCTTCCTGGCCAGGAAGGGCTTGATGGTGAGGGCGATGGGGGCGACGAGGGCCACCACGTACCGCAGGGGGATGTGATCTATGGAGTGCACTCCGTCGGTGCGGTTCTTCTTGGAGCGGTGGTGGCGCAGGCCGATCTCGTGCTGGTAGTCCAGCCACGCCTGATCGTAGGGACGCCGGCAGGTGTCCAGGATCCACTGCCCGAACCTCTTGCGGACCGCGGCCAGGTAATCCCCCAGGGGCTGGCCGTCGGGCCCTGTGAAGTAGTAGACGAGGTGCGGGGTGGAGCCCACGAACCCGTACCACAGGTCCAAAACCTGCTCCACCTGGTCCTCCAGGACGTCCCCCGCCATCCGCAGGTACCGCACGTCCTCGTCCGTCATGGCCACCGCCTGCTGCAACTTCTGCAGGTCCTCCAGGGATACGGGGCTACGGGCCACCTCCGCGGTCCCGTACGTATAGCCGGCGATCGCCACGTTCCACCTCCATCAATATGGACTGCTAACTATTTAGCCCCACCCGTCCCGGCTGTCAAGCCCACGGTCCAGGGCAGGCGGTGCACTCCCTTGCTCCAAGCAGGCTAACCGCATGTCCGCGGGCAGAAGCCGGTGGACCGGCTCGCCAGTCCACCCACCAGGAGCCGCGGTCGCGCACGGCCCGGACCGCCACCGTACCGCGGCGGAAGGTCAGGGCCAGATTCCCGAACACAGGGGATTTGGACGAGCTCTACCTGGAAGCCGACGGCAAGCAGCGTTCGCCACAGGCCCCCGATCTCCGGTGGCAGGTCGACCCCGATGGCCATCACCGCCCTCTGAGGAGCCGGGCGACGCCTTACCGGACCTGCATCCCAGCGAGCAGGCGCAGCTCAGGGACCGCCGCGGCCCCGGCGGTGCTTCCACCAGGCCTCCAGACGCCGCCGGATCTCCGCCTCCAGGCCGTGCTCGGTGGGCTCGTAGTACACCCGGCCCCGCAGGCCCTGAGGGAGGTAGTCCTGCTCCACGAACCCGCCGGGGTAGTCGTGCGGGTACCGGTAGCCCCTGCCGTGGCCGAGGACGGTGGCACCGGGGTAGGAGCTGTCCCGCAGGTGCGGCGGAACCGGTTCCGGCGGAAGGGTCCGTACGTCTTGCCGAGCCCTGGCCAGCGCCCGCACCACCGCGTTGCTCTTCGGCGCGCAGGCGATGTACAGGGCGGCTTCCGCGAGGGGGATCTGCGCTTCCGGCATCCCCACGTACTCCACCGCGTGGGCCGCCGCAGTGGCCACCAGCAGCGCGGTGGGGTCCGCGAGTCCCACGTCCTCCGCCGCATGGATCACCATGCGGCGCGCGACGAACCGCGGGTCCTCCCCGGCCTCCAGCATGCGCACGAGCCAGTACACCGCCGCGTCCGGATCCGAGCCCCGCAGGCTCTTGATGAAGGCGGAAACGGTGTCGTAGTGCTGGTCCCCCGCGCGATCGTACCGCAGGACAGGGCGCTGCAACGCCTCCTCCACCGCGGCCACGCCCACCCGCCGCACGCCGTCCGGTCCTGGGGGCGTGGTGGTGACCGCCACCTCCAGGGCATTCAGGGCTACCCGCGCGTCGCCCCCGCACGAGCTCACCAGGTGCTCCAGAGCCTCGGGGTCCAGGTGCACCGCGAGCCGGCCCAGTCCCCTCTCGGGGTCCTCGAGGGCCCGCTGGAGGATGCGCCGGATCTGGTCCGCGGACAGCGGTTCCAGGCGCAGGATGCGTACCCGCGACACCAGGGTGCTGTTCAGGGCGAAGAAGGGGTTCTCCGTGGTGGCGCCGATCAGCACCAGGGTGCCGTCCTCCACGTGAGGCAGGAGCAGGTCCTGCTGCGCACGGTTGAACCGGTGGATCTCGTCCACGAACACCACGGTTCGCTGCCCGTGGAACCGCAGGCGGTCCGCGGCCTCCTGGGCCACGCGGCGGATGTCCGCAGCGCCGGAGGTCACCGCGTTCAGGGTCTCGAGGTGGGCGCGGGCGCTGCGGGCCAGGATGCGGGCCAGGGTGGTCTTCCCGGTGCCGGGTGGCCCGTACAGGACCACTGAAGCCAGCTCCCCCGAGTCCACGAGCCTCCGCAGGATGCGGCCCGGGCCCACCAGCTGCTCCTGGCCCACGAACTCCTCCAGGGTCCGGGGCCGCATGCGGGCCGCCAGGGGCGCGGCGCTGGGCTCGGGCTCAAAGAGCTCCATCCGAGCCCAGCATCCCACCGGGGCGCCGCCGGCGGCAACCGGCCCGCTAGCGTCCGGCGGTCACGGGCGCAGGCTGCGCGAGGCGCCGGCCCCAGGAGGAGGCGGTCTCCAGGGCTGCCGCCGTCCGCAGCAGCGTAGTTTCCGCAAAGGGTTTCGCCGCCAGCTGCACGCCTAGGGGTAGGCCGTCCTCAGAAAGGCCCACGGGTACGGTGACCGACGGAAAGCCCACGAAGCTGAAGGGGCCGTTGAACGCCGGATCTCCCGTGGACTCCAGCCCCCTCGGTGCAGGCGATGGGGTCGTGGGGGTCGCCAGCACGTCCAACTCCTCGAACAGGGCAGCCATGGCTCGCCGGCACGCCCGCCGCACCTGTCTTGCACGGATGTACTCGGTGGCGGGGACCCGCATCCCCTCCTCCAGCAACGCCCGCAGCTTGGGACCGTAGTCGTCCGCCCGGCGGCCGAACCAGGGGCGGTGGAAGGTGGCGGCCTCCGCGGCCAGGATGGTGCGCTGGGCTACCAGCCCCGCCTCGAATTCCTGAGGCAGCCGTACCTCCCGCACCTGGGCTCCGGCTCCCTCCAGGGCCGCCAGGGCCCTGCCGTAAGCCTCGCGGACCTCAGGGGAGGAACGCTCCAGGAAAAACCGGTCCGGCACTCCCACCCTGAGCCCCGACGCGGGCAGCCTGCACGCCTCTGTCCACCGCTCCACCGGCTGCGGGCCGCACGCGGGGTCCAGGCCGTCCGGGCCGGCCAGCACCTCCAGCAACAGCGCTGCGTCCTCCACGGTGCGTGCGAAGGGCCCGGGGTGGTCCAGGGTCCAGCTGAGGGGGACGATTCCGTGCCGGCTCACCCGGCCGTAGGTGGGCTTGAGGCCCACGATGCCGCAGTACGCCGCGGGGCGCAGGATGGAGCCGATGGTCTGGGTGCCGAGGGCGGCCGGCACCATCCCGCACGCCACCGCGGCGGCCGAGCCGCTGCTGGATCCGCCTGGCGTGTGCTCCAGCTTCCACGGGTTGCGGGTGGGCCCGGGGTCCAGGAACGCGAACTCCGTGGTCACGGTCTTGCCCAGAATCACGGCGCCCGCGGCCCGCAGCCGCGCCACCACGGTGGCGTCGTAGCGCGGCACGAAGCCCTTGAGAAGCGTGGAGCCCGCAGACGTCTCCAGGCCTTGCGTGTACATGATGTCCTTGATCCCCACGGGTACCCCGTGCAGGGGACCCGCCCGTTCCCCTCGGCTCAACCGCTCGTCCAGCTGTCCGGCCTGCTCCAGCGCCCGTTCAGGGTCCAGCCGTGCCCACGCCCGCACGGCGGGCTCCGACTGCTCCACGCGCTCCAGGGCCGCCTGCACCAGCTCCCGCGCGGACACCCGTCGGGACGCTACGGCCTCCACGGCCTCCCGCACCGTCAGCTCCCAGAGCTCGCCCATGGCCGACCTCCTGGCGTGCTTGGAGTCTTTTAGGGTTCCACCCGCCTACGGCACCGCGGGCTTCCGGACCGCGATGTGCACCTCCCGCAGCTGGGCCTCGTCCACCTCCGACGGCGCCCCCATCATGAGGTCCACCGCGCTGGCGGTCTTGGGGAAGGCGATCACGTCCCGGATGGTGTCCTCCCCGGCCAGCACCATCACGAGGCGGTCGAACCCGAAGGCGATGCCCCCGTGGGGCGGGGCGCCGTACTGGAAGGCTTCCAGCAGGAAGCCAAACCGCTCCTGGGCCTGCTCCGGGCCGATCCCCAGCAGCCGGAACACCCGCTCCTGCAGGTCGCGGCGGTGGATCCGGATGCTCCCGCCCGCCACCTCCACGCCGTTCAGCACCAGGTCGTAGGCCTTGGCCCTCACCCGGAGCGGGTCGGACTCCAGGTGTTCTTCGTCCTCGTCCACCGGCGCGGTGAACGGGTGGTGCACCGCCACGTACCGGCCCTCCTCCGGGGCCCACTCCAGCAGGGGGAAGTCCAGCACCCAGGCGTACGCGAACGTCCCGTCCCGCACCATCCCGAGCCGGCCCGCCACGTGCTGGCGCACCTTCCCCAGCGCGGCGGACGCCACGTCGCCCGCGCCGGCCACGAACACCAGCAGGTCGCCGCGTCCCGCCCCCGTGGCGGAGCACACCGCGTCCAGCAGGCCGTCCGTCAGGTGCCTCGCGAGGGGGCCCTTGGGACCGTCCGGCTGCAAGGCCAGGTGCAGGAGGCCGGGCGCACCCGCCTCCACCGCCACCGCCACCAGGTGCTCCAACTCGCGCCGGGGGGTGGCCGCACCCTCCGGCACCCGCAGGCAGCGCACCGCCTCCGCCTCCCGGAACAGCCGCAGCTCCGCCGCCTTCGCGAGCTCGGTGACATCCTCGATGGCGAGCCCGTAGCGGAGGTCCGGCTTGTCAGTCCCGTAGCGCAGCAAGGCTTCCCGGTAGGACAGGCGCGGGAAGGGGGCGGGGACTTCCACCCCGAGCGCTTCCCGCATCAGGTGCTGCACCAGGCGCTCCACCAGCCCCAACACGTCGTCCCGGTCCACGAAGGACATCTCCACATCGATCTGGGTGAACTCCGGCTGCCGGTCCGCCCGCAGGTCCTCGTCGCGGAAGCAGCGGGCTAGCTGGAAGTAGCGCTCCACCCCGGCCACCATCAGGATCTGCTTCAGCAGCTGCGGGGACTGCGGCAGCACGTAGAACTTCCCCGGGTGCAGGCGGCTCGGCACCAGAAAGTCGCGCGCGCCTTCCGGTGTGGCCCGGATGAGGTGCGGGGTCTCCACCTCCCAGAACCCTTCCCGGTCCAGGAAGTCCCGGGTGGCCTTCGCGAGACGGTGCCGGAGGCGGAGGTTGCGCTGCATGCGCTCCCGCCGCAGGTCCAGGTACCGGTAGCGCAGCCGGACGGTCTCGTCCACTTCCGCGTCGTCCGCCACCTCAAAGGGCGGGGTGCGGGAGGGGTTGAGGACCTCCAGGGTCTCCGCCCGCACCTCCACCTCGCCCGTGGGGATCTTCGGGTTGACCGTGTGGGCCGGCCGCAGCACCACCTGGCCCTGGACCCGCACCACGTACTCGGGCCGCACCTGCTGCGCCGTCGCGTGTGCGGGATGCTGCGGGGTACACACCACCTGCACCACACCCTCTCGGTCCCGGAGGTCCAGGAACACCAACCCTCCCAGGTCGCGGCGGCGGTGCACCCAGCCACACAGCGCCACCCGCTGCCCCGCGTGCGCGGGCCTCAGCTCCCCGCACCAGTGCGTCCGCATCCGCCTTCCTCCTCCTGCAGGACCCGCGGCAGCTGTTCGGCGGGAACCAGCCTCTGCTCGCCCACCTGCAGGTCCCGCAGCACCACCTGACCGCGGGGAACCTCCGGCACTCCCACCAGGACCGCCCACCGGGCTCCGGAGCGGGAGGCCGCCCGCAGCTGCGCCCGCAGGCTTCGGCCCAGCAGGTCCCCCTCCGCCCGCAGT
This sequence comes from uncultured bacterium, assembly GCA_938028835.1. Classification (GTDB taxonomy): domain Bacteria; phylum Sysuimicrobiota; class Sysuimicrobiia; order Sysuimicrobiales; family Sysuimicrobiaceae; genus Tepidifontimicrobium. Next base: position 37,197 of record CALIMJ010000004.1, read on the forward strand.
CCGGCTCCCCGCAGGAAGTCCACCAGCCGCAGGGCTTCGTCCTCCCACGGCGGCCCGTCGTGGCACACGTACACCTGGATCCCCGTGGCCAGCTCCGGCACCAGGCCCTCCTCCTCCAGCACCATCAGCACCCGCTCCAGCCCCATGCCGAAGCCCACGCCAGGGGTCGGCGGCCCGCCCAGGACTTCCGCGAGCCCGTCGTAGCGACCCCCACCGAACAGGGTGCTCTGCGCGCCCAGCTTGGGGTAGTGCACCTCTGCAGCCGTGCGGGTGTAGTAGTCCAGGCCGCGCACAACGAGCGGGTCCACCTCCACCGCGATCCCCAGGACCTCCAGGTGCCGGCGCACCGCGTCGAAGTGCGCCCGGCACTCCGGGCACAGGTAGTCCAGCATCCGGGGCGCGCCCCGGGCGATCTCCCGGGTCTGCTCCACCTTGGAGTCCAGGATACGCAGGGGGTTGGTTACCAGGCGCCTGCGGCTGTCGTCGTCCAACCGGTCGTAGTGCGCCTGGAAGTACTCCCGGAACACCTGCAGGTAACCGGGCCGGCACTTGGGGTCGCCCACGCTGTTCAGGTGCACCCGCACCTCCCGCAGCCCCAGGGCCTGCAGGGTTCGCACCGCCAGGCTCAGCACGTCCACGTCCGCCGCAGGCTCGGCGGCGCCCAGGACCTCCGCCCCGAACTGCGTGTGCTGGCGGTAGCGGCCCGCCTGGGGCCGGTCGTACCGGAACATCTCCGCCACGTAGTACAGCTTGACGGGCTGCGGCCACGTGTGCATCCCGTGCTCCACGTACGCCCGCACCACCCCCGCGGTGCCCTCCGGCCGGAGCGACAGGCTCCGTCCCGCGCGGTCCGCGAACGTGTACATCTCGTGCTCCACGATGTCGGTGCCCTCGCCGACCCCCTTGAGAAAGACCTCCGTGTGCTCCACCAGCGGAGTCCGGATCTCGCGGTAGCCGTAGCGGTGGGCCATCTCCCGGCAACGCGACACCAGCCACTGCCACCGCTCGGACTCCGGGGGCAGCACGTCCCGCATCCCGCGGGGCGCCTGGTACTTGGACATGGCCTTCCGATTGTACCAGGGGAGCCGGTCGCTGGTGGCGGCCGCGCGGGCCGTGGCAAAATCGTAAGCGTGCGGGTGGTTTCCTTGCTGCCCGGCGCCACGGAGATCCTCTGGGCCCTGGACCTGGGGGCGCACGTGGTCGCCGTAACCCACGAGTGCGACACCCCGGAGGAGGTCCAAAGCCGCCCCCGGGTGGTGCACACGGTGGTGGACCCCACGCGGCCTAGCCGGGAGGTAGACCGCCGCGTGCGGGAGCTGGCGAGGGAGGGCCGGCCCGTATTCCTGGTGGACGTGGATCTCATCCGGCAGCTGCGGCCGGACGTGGTCATCAGCCAGGCGGTGTGTGAGGTGTGCGCGGTGGGCCCCACCCAGGTGCTGCCGCTGGCGGAGGCCCTTCCCGATGTGCGGGTGGTGCGCCTTGCCGCCACCTCGCTGGAAGGGGTCTGGGAGGACGTGCAGCGGATCGCCGACGCCTGCGGGGTCCCTGAACGGGGCCGGGACCTGGTCGGCCGGCTGCGCACACGGATCCAGGCCGTCTCTGAAGCGGTGGCCGGGCGACCCCGGGCGCGGGTGGCGTGCGTGGAGTGGCTGGATCCTCCTTACGTGGCGGGCCACTGGGTGCCCGAGATGGTCTCCCTCGCGGGAGGGACAGACGTGCTGGGCGAGCCGGGCCGTCCCTCGTGGAGGACCACGTGGGACCGGGTGGCGCAGGCGGACCCGGACGTGGTGGTCCTTATGCCGTGCGGGTTCTCCCTGCAGGGTGCGTGGGAGAGGCTGCCGGAGGTGGCGAACGAGCCCAGCTTCCTACGGCTGCGGGCGTTCCGGCAGGGAGGCGTGTACCTGGTGGACGCCAATGCCCAGTTCAGCCGCCCCGGCCCGCGCCTAGTAGACGGCCTGCGCACGCTGGCGGCGCTCTTGCACCCAGACTGCGGGTTCGCCCCGACCGCGCGCCGCGTCACCCCCCAGGACCTCCTGGCCACGCCGGGGGCCGGCCGGAACGCGTGAGGGGGTGAGACGGTGCACGCCATCATCCTCGCGGGAGGCAAGGGCGAGCGGCTGCGGCCGTACACGCAGGACCGGCCCAAGCCCATGGTGGAGATCCTGGGCATCCCCATCCTGGGCTATCAGATCGAGTGGCTCCGCAGCCAGGGCGTCACGGACGTGGTGGTGGCCTGCGGGTACCGCCACGAGGTGATCCAGGACTACTTCAACGACGGGCGGAAGTGGGGGGTGCGGATCCGGTACTCCGTGGAGCGGGAGCCCCTGGGGCGCGGTGGAGCGCTCAAGCAGGCCATGGCCCTGGTGGACGGTGACGTGTGCGTGGCCACCAACGGGGACGTGATCACCAACGTCCCCCTGCGGGAGGTGGTGGACCGGCACCGGCGTCGCGGGGACCTGGCCACCCTCGTCCTGAGCCCGTTCGTGAGCCCCTACGGGATCGTGGACGTGGACGAGGGCGACCGCATCACGGGGTTCCACGAGAAGCCGGAGCTGCCCTACTGGATCAACGCGGGGGTGTACGTGCTGGACCGGGCGGTGCGCGACCTGCTGCCGGACGTGGGCGACCACGAGACCACCACCTTCCCCGCCCTGGCGCGCCAGGGGCGCCTGGGCGCGTACCGATCGCGGGCGTACTGGCGAGGGGTGGACACCATCAAGGACCTGTCGGAGGTGACCAAGGAGCTGGAACAGCGGTTGCTCTCCGCGTTTCTCGGATAGCGCCCACGCCCACCGGTTCACCAGGCGGTAAATCCCGCCTCCGTGGCGCAGCAGCAGACCTCGCCGTCGGGCTGTTCCGCGAAGAAGGCGATGTGCGGGTCGGTTCAGGCGGCCAGCAGTCCAGAGGCCAGCAGCCAGGCCCGCACGGCTATACCTCCGGCCGCGGCAGCCGACCGCGGGCGCGCTCGTAGGCCGCCCCCGCGGCCAGGACCCGAGCTTCCTCCCACGGCGGGCCCACCAGCTGCAGTCCTACCGGGAGCGAGTCCGCGAACCCGCACGGGACGCTGAGGGCAGGCAGGCCCAGGGCGTTGAAGGGGTTGGTGAACCGCGTGAGCAAGGCCCGAGTGTCGTGGTGCGCACCCGCCACCTCCGTGACCGCCTCCCCCAGGCGGGGGGCGGGGATGGGCACCGTGGGCGTGGCCACCAGGTCCACGGAGCCCCAAAGCTGGCGGCTGGCTTCCGCCAGGGCCCTGCGCGCCCTGAGGGCCTGCACGTAGCGCTCCGCGGGCAGGCAGAGGCCCACCAGCAGGCGGTCCCGTACGTCCGGGCCGTAGCCGTTGGGTTGGGCCCTCACGAACTCCGCGTGCACCGACGCGGCTTCCACTAACAAGAGTGCGGTGGCGACCGCGGAAGCTGCCTCCCAGGGGAAGTCCACGGTTACCCGCCGCGCTCCCTCACCCTCCAAGCAGCGAAGGGCCTCCTGGAAACACGACGCCACCCCCGGGTGCAGCACCTCCCAGTACGGCCCCCGCGGGACCCCCAACCGCAGTCCCCGCAACCCCTCCCCTAACGCGGCGGTGTAACGGCCCGGGGTGGCCGCCAGGACCTCCAGCAACACCGCCACGTCCTCCACGGTACGCGCCAAGGGGCCCACGTGGTCCAGAGACGGTGCCAGGGGGAACACACCCTGCCTGGGGACCCGTTCATACGTGGGCTTGATCCCCACCACCCCGCACAGGGCTGCGGGGATCCGCACCGAGCCGCCGGTGTCCGTGCCCACCGAGCCGTAGGTGCACCCCGTGGCCACCGCCACCGCGCTGCCCCCGCTGGACCCTCCCGGTGATCGCTCCGGGTCCCACGGGTTGCGTGCGGGACCGAAGTGCGGGTTCTCGTTGGACACGCCGAAGGCGAACTCGTGCAGGTGCGCGCGGCCCACCAGCACCGCCCCGGCTGCCCGCAGCCGGCGGGTGACCTCCGCGTCCTCCTCCGCCACCACCCCTTCCCGCAGCTTCGACCCGCAGGTAAACGGGGCCCCCCGTTCCGCGATGAGATCCTTCAGGGTCACGGGCACGCCGTGCAGCAGGCCCCCCGGCACCTCCTGGGCGCGGCGCCGGGCCTCGTCCCGAACGCGGTCCGGGTCCAGCCACAGGAAAGGCCTGAGGACGGGCTGCACCCGCAGAGCGCGGTCCAGGACGGCCTCCACTACCTCCACGGGCGAGACGTCGCCCTTCCGGATCGCGTCCGCTGCCTGCGTCAGGGTCAGGTCCGCCAGGCTCACGGCCCGTCCCACCGCAACGGCCCGGGCTCCTCAGAGGAGACGTCCACGCCGTCCAGGGCCTCCAGCCTCCGCAGCACCGCCCGTAGCTGCTGAACCGGCAGGGACTCGGGGTCCACCGACACCCCGCGGGCTTCCAGGGCCGCCTGCATCCACGCCCGCAGGTCCGCCTCCCTCACGCGCGCAACTCCGCGGTGTCCAACCAGATGGTCACGGGGCCGTCGTTGTGGATCTCCACCAGCATCACCGCGCCGAACACTCCCGTGCGCACCGGGACCCCGTGGGAGGCGAGGGCCTGGTTGAACGCCTCGTACACCGGGAGGGCGCGCTCGGGTCCCGCGGCGTCCACGAAGCTTGGCCGGTTGCCCTTGCGGCAGTCGCCGTACAGGGTGAACTGGGAGACGCTCAGCACCTCGCCACCGGTCTCCAGCACGGAGCGGTTCAGCTTCCCCTGCTCGTCGGGGAAGATCCGCAGGTGGGCCACCTTGCGGGCCAGGAAATGGGCGTCTTCCTCGGTGTCCCCGTGGCGTACGCCCACCAGGACCACCAGGCCAGGCCCCACCTCCGCCACCGTCCGGCCCTCTACCCGGACCGCCCCGAAGCGTACCCTCTGAACGAGGGCCCTCACACCCTCTCCGCCAGGCGCGCCAGCCGCCGCGCGGCTTCCTCCAGGGTCTCCTCCCGCTTGGGGTACGCGAACCGGACGTAGCGGCGGCCCAAGGATGGGTCGTGGAAGAAGGAGGAGCCCGGGACGGCGGCGACTCCCACCTCGCGCACGAGCCGCAGGGCGAAGGTCACGTCGTCCTCCTCCGACAGCGCGGTGAAGTCCGCCATGATGTAGTAGGCGCCCTTGGGGACCGTGGGGCGGAATCCCACCTCCCGCAGGGCCCCCAGCAGGAGGTCCCGCTTGCGCTGGTAGCTGCGGGCCATCTCGCGGTAGTAGCGGTCCGGGAACCGTAGGGCCACCACCCCCGCCTGCTGCAGGGGCGCCGCAGCGCCCACCGTGAGGAAGTCGTGAGCCTTGCGGATGGCGCCGGCCACGGCGTCGTCGGCCACCGCGGCCCAGCCCACCCGCCAGCCCGTGACGCTGTAGGTCTTGCTCATGGAGCTGATGGTGACCGTGCGCTCCGCCATCCCCGGCAGAGAGGCCAGGCTGACGTGCTGGGCCCCGTCGTACAGGATGTGCTCGTACACCTCGTCGGTGACCGCCAGGACGTCGTAGTGGCGGCACAGGTCCGCGATGTGCTCCAGCTCCGCACGGCGGAACACCTTGCCGGTAGGGTTGTGGGGGGTGTTCACCACGATGGCCTTGGTGTTGCGGTTGAAGACGCGCTCCAGCTCCCCGGGGTCGTACGGGAAGTCGGGCCGGGACAGGTCCAGGGTGACGTACCGCAGGCGGGCGCCGGACAGCGCCGCGTCGGGCCCGTAGTTCTCGTAGAAGGGTTCGAACACCACCACCTCGTCCCCGGGATTCACCAGGGCCAGCATGGTGGCCATCATGGCCTCCGTGGCCCCGCAGGTGACGGTGAGGTGGTGGTCGGGGTCGTAGCGCACCCCGTTGTACCGCTCCAGTTTCTCCGCCAGCGCCTGCCGGAGGTCCGGGGCGCCCCACGTGATGGCGTACTGGTTGTAGCCTTCTGCCAGCGCCCGCTGCGCCGCGGCCAGCAGCTCCTGCGGCGGGTCGAAGTCGGGGAAGCCCTGGGCCAGGTTGATCCCGCCGTGCTGCTGCGCCAGACGGGTCATCTCCCGGATCACAGACTCCTGGAACACCGAGACGCGCTGGGCCGTGCGGTTCGCGGTCACCGTGTGCCTCCACCAGGCGGAAAGGATTTCCAGCGCACCATTGTGCGGCTTCCCACAGGCCTTCTGCAACACCGCGAGCCGGAACGCCCTCGGGGCCCGTCGGTCCTCCTACACGCCCATGATGTGGTAGCCGGCGTCCACGAACAGCACCTGACCCGTGACCCCGCGGCTGAGGGGGCTAGCGAGGAACACCGCCGCGTCACCCACCTCGTCCTGGTCCACCGTGCGGCGCAGGGGGGCCCGCTGCTTGTACGTCTCGATGAAGTCCGAAAGCCCCGCCACCGCCCGTGCGGAGGCGGTGCGGATGGGTCCCGCGGAGATGGCGTTCACCCGGATCCCCCGCTCCCCCAGCTCGTAGGCCAGGTACCGGACGCAGGCCTCCAGGGCGGCCTTGCACACCGCCATCACGTTGTAGTTGGGGAACACCCGCTCGCTGGCCAGGTACGTGAGGGTGAGGATGGAGCCTCCCTCGGTCATGAGGGGCGCCACCGCCCGCGCGCACGCCACCAGGGAGTAGGCGCTGACGTTCTGCGCTACCAGGTAGCCCTCCCGGCTGGTGTCCAGGAACCGACCCCGTAGGTCCTCGGTGCGAGCGTAGGCGATGCTGTGCACCAGGACGTCCACGCGTCCCACCTCTTGGGCCAGCTGGTCCCGCAGCGCCTCCAGGTCCTCGTCCCGGGTGACGTCGCACCGCAGCAGCACCGGGTCGCGCAGCTCCCCGGCCAGCTTCCGGACGTTCTCCTCCTCCCGCTCGCCCAGGTACGTGAGGACGCAGCGGGCTCCTTCCCGGTCGAAGGCGCGGGCGATGCCCCACGCGATGCTCCACCGGTTGGCCACTCCCATGACGAGGGCACAGCGATCCTGTAGCAGTCCCATGTCTCCCTCCTACGGTTTGCCGGCGCGCAGTCCGGGAACCGGGGTTTACCGGCCGCCTGCGGTCAGCCGTTCCACGCGGTAGACGTCGGGCAGCTTGCCGATCCGCTGCAGCACCGCGGTGAGCTGGCCCACGTTCCGGATATCCACGGTGAGGTGGATCACGCCCACCTTGTCCCGGCGCACGTGGGCGTTCACCGACAGGACGTTGGTGCGGGTGTCCGCCACCGCGCTCAGCACGTCCTTCAGCAACCCTACCCGGTCCAGGGCCTCCACCTGGATCTCCACCGGGTAACTGCCGTCGGGCGACGGCTCCCATTCGACCTCCAGCAGCCGCTCCCCGTGCTGCCGCAGGTAGTCCAGGTTCCGGCAGTCGCGGCGGTGGATGGTCACCCCGCGGCCGCGGGTGATGTACCCCACCACCTCGTCCCCGGGCAGCGGCATGCAGCACCGGGCCAACGTCATGAGCACGTTGTCCACCCCTCGCACCCGCAGGCCCCGGGCGGGCGCGGTGGCCGGCTGCGCCTGCGGTGCTGCCGGCTCGGAGGCGGGCGCGGGGGGGCCGCCCAGGGCGTGGATCACCTGCAGCAGCGTCAGGTCGCCGTTGCCCAGGGCTGCGTACAGGTCCTCCTCCGTGACCACCTGCAGCTTCTCGCACGCCTCCTTGATCCGCTCCGCCCGCAGCAGCGTGGACAGCAGCCCCAGGCGCCGCAGCTCCCGCTCGAGCATCTCCTTGCCGCGGGCCACGTTCTCCTCGCGCTGCTGCTTGCGGAACCACTGGCGGATCTTCGTGCGGGCGTTGCTGGTGACCACGAACTCCAGCCAGTCGCGGCTCGGCCCCGCGGAGGTCTTGGAGGTCAGGATCTCCACGATGTCCCCGCTGCGGAGGCGGTAGCTGAGCGGCACGAGGCGCCCATTCACCTTGGCCCCCACGCACCGGTGGCCCACGTCCGTGTGGATGCGGTAGGCGAAGTCCACCGGCGTGGCGCCGCTGGGCAGGTCCACCACGTCCCCCTTGGGCGTGAACACGAACACCTCGTTGCGGAACAGATCCAGCTTCACCGACCGCATGAACTCCTGGGCGTCCTGCATCTCCTGGTGCCACTCCAGGAGCTGCCGCAGCCAGGACAGCTTCTCCTCGAAGGCCCGGTCCCGCGCCCCCGCCTTGCCCTCCTTGTACCGCCAGTGGGCCGCGATCCCGTACTCCGCCTCCTGGTGCATGCGGTGGGTCCGGATCTGGATCTCCAGCGGGACCCCCCGGTAGATGACGCTGGTGTGCAGGGACTGGTACCCGCTCGGCTTGGGGTTGGCGATGTAGTCGTCGAACTCGCCTGGGATGGGCCGCCAGAGGGAGTGCACCACGCCCAGAGCCGCGTAGCAGTCCTTCACGTCGTCCACGATGACCCGTACCCCGAGCCGGTCGTAGATGCGGGCGATGCCCTGGCCCTGGTAGGCGGGTCGCTGCATCTTCCGGTAGATGCTGTAGGCGTGCTTGGGCCGCGCGGTGATGTGCTGCCGCTCCACCCGGATGCCAGCCCGGTTCAGCTCCCGGTACAGCTCCTCCTGGATGGTCCGCAGCACCTCCTCCTGCTGGGCCTGCGCTTCCCGCAGGGACTCCGTGATCTCCCGGTACGCCTCGGGCTCCAGGATGGCGAAGGCCCGGTCCTCCAGCTCGTTCTGCAGCTGCCCGATCCCCAGCCGCTTGGCCAGGGGGGCGTAGATCTCCAGGGTCTCCCGGGCCTTGCGGCGCTGGTGCTCAGGGGGCATGACGTCGATGGTCCGTAGGTTGTGGAGGCGGTCGGCCAGCTTGATCAGGATGATCCGGACGTCGCTGGCCATGGCCAGGAACATCTTCCGGAGGTTCTCCGCTTGCTTCTCCTCCTGGCTCCGCCACTGGATCTTCCCCAGCTTGGTGACGCCGTCCACCAGGGTGGCGATCTCGTCGCCGAACTCCCGCCGCACTTCCTCCAGGCTCTGCGGGGTATCCTCGGGCACGTCGTGCAGCAGGGCCGCGGCCACCGTGGTGCCGTCCATGCGGAGGTCCGCGAGGATCTGGGCCACCGCCACGGAGTGCATCACGTACGGCTCCCCGGACCGCCGGAACTGCCCCTGGTGGGCCCGGACCGCAAAGGCATACGCCCGCTTCAGCAGGTCCAGGTCCGCCTGCGGCTGGACTTCCTGAACCCGCTCCAGAAGCCGCTGCATCTCCCCGGGCAGCTCCACTTCCTGCGGCACACCCGCGTCCAGCCGGGTGGTCATACCTTATCCTGCACCCGAGCCCGTGCGCGCGGCAACCGAGCCCGCGGCCACCTGCTCCAGCACCTCCAGCGCGGGGCAGCTGACCAGCCACCGGCTCCCGGCCTCGAAGGCCGCCCGGCTGCGCTCCCCCTCGGCAAAACGCAGCACGGAGGCCAGGTCCTTCCGGTCTTCGGCTCCGCACAGCTGCACCCGCCAGCCCCCGGCCACCCGCTCCCTGCGGAGTAGGTCTGCGGCCTCCAGCACGTCTAAGGCCGCCGGGACCGCCAGGCGGGGATCCAGCCCGGTCGCCTCCCCGACCCGGCGGGCCAGGTAGTCGTCCGGCCAGCGCGCCGCACCGCCCAGGTCCCGGAGCAGCCGGTACACCGCGGCCAGGCTCTGTCGACCGGGGTGCCGGCTCTCCCACTCGGCTCGAGCCCGACGCAGGTCCTCCTGCCCGAAGGCGAGCACGAGGGTCACCTGGTCCCCAGAGTCCATGCCCCCGGCGGCCTGCTGCAGAAAGACCTCCCTAGCCGTAGGGCCCAACCACACCAGGCGCCTGGCGCCGCGCAGCCCCTCCGGTACCGGACCACCGCAAACCACAGCGGTTAACTTTCCCTGGCTGAAAAGCTGCGCCAGGGTCTCCCGCACCGGGCCCGGAAGTCCCGGGTGGTCGTACGCCACCTGACCGACGGCGGACAACGACCGGGCCAGCTCCAGCGCGGAAGCAGGCCCGGGGCTGAACAGGACTGTGGGGACCTGACCTACCCACGCTTCCGTCGGCTGTCCCCGGCGCCGGACGTCCAGCACTCGGATCGCGGTCCTGGCATCGGGGAGGCCGAAGGCCCCCCAGCCAGGCGGCTTCGCCCCCGGGTGCCAGATCACCCACAGTACGGGACCTAGGCAGGCTCCGAGTTCTGACGGCAGCTCCGCCTGCACCCAGCCCTCTGCCACCACCAGGGCGCCGGCGGCCAGCAGCTCCGGACGGCGGGACAGGTACGTGGGCGTGGTGAACACCACGTCCAGGCCGCCGGCTTCCAGGGCCTGTTCGGCCTGGTCCAGCTCGCTGCGGCCCACCAGGCCGTGCAGCCGCGCCACGCGCAGCCCCAGGCGCTCCAGGGGAGTCCTCCAACCCTGCCACCGGCCGTCCGCCAGTTCCGCGAGGGGCGATACGTGCACCGCTGGACGGTCCTGGAGCGCGTGGATGGCCAGCGACAGCAGGACCAAGCGGGACGACTCCCGCCCAGGGGCGCAGGCTACCGCGGCCCGGCCGCCTGCGAGCACCTGGTCCAGGGCCAACCTCAGGGGCTCCGGCAGGCCGTCGCCGCCCCAAAGAAGCTTCTGCACCTGGTCAAAGTCTGGCCCCGACGAGCGCAGAGCGGTCCGGACCCACCCGGCGCGCGGTTGCGGGTCGTCCTGTTCCACCCGGAGGTTGACACCTAGGTTGCGGTCCCCGCCTCCGGTGACCCCCGTTACCGTGGCGCGGTAGCGGACTCCGCGGTCCAGACGCGGTGCCAGCCGGCCGGCCAGGGCTGAGTTCAGGTAACCTACCACGGAGCCGTCCGACCGGACCACCTGTATCGCGTGGGGATCGAAGGGGTTGCCCGGTTCGCGCCTCAGCAGGACTTCCTCTCCGGGCGTGAGCTGCGCCACCACGTTCTGTCTACCTTCAAAGGTGACCCCCACCGCCTTGGTGAAAAACGCGGGTCGCGCTTCCACACCCTGGTAGGCGCCGGTGAGATAGTCGTCCCCGCGATCCACTAGACGCCTCAGCAGGGCCGGCGTGTCCGCCAGCACCCGGCTCAGCTCCACGCCGGGCGCGCGCAGGTCTTCCAGCACCCACCGGAATGCGCCGTCCTCCCACGGGTGGCGTTCGGGGCAGCCTGCTATGTCCAGACCCGGTTGGACAAACGCCAGCAGCTCGCTCCACTCCCCCAGCCCGAAACCGACCGCCTCCTGGACCCTCACGCCGTCCCACACCCGCACCCACAGGTGCTCGCCCGCGCCCCACACACCCACCTCCAGGGGCTGTAGATCCCTCGCGGCCAGCACGGGCCTCGGGTTGCCGACCCCGAAGGGCTCCAGGAGGGCGAGCTCCTCCAGCAGCCGGGCGGTTACCTCTTCCAGGCCTACCTGCGCCTCTACCACCACCGCGGGCACCAGCAGCTCAGGTGCGATCCGGGAAGCCACCGCCTCTTCGAAACGCCTGCGGAACTCCGGCAGGTGCCGTGCGGAAAGCGACACGCCCGCGGCGGAGGCGTGTCCGCCGAACCGGTCCAGCAGCTCCGCACACTCCCCCAGCACCTCCACCAGGTCCAGCCCGGGTACCCCTCGGGCGGACCCCCGCGCCACCTCGCCTTCCACCGCGAGGGCCACCGCGGGCCTCCAGAAGGCCTCCCTCAGCCGACCCGCCACCAGGCCTACCACGCCCGGGTGCCAGCCCTCGCCCCACACCACGATGCCGGGCCGGTCCGCCAGCCGGTCTTCCTCCACCGCCGCCAGCGCCTGGCCCAAAGCCGCGTCCTGCAGGCGCTGCCGGTGGGCGTTATGCCCCTCCAGCTGGGAGGCCAGCTGGGCGGCCTCCTGCGGGTCGTCGGTCAGCAAGAGCCGCAGAGCCGTGTGCGCGGTGTCCACGCGGCCCGCGGCGTTCAGCCGCGGTGCCAGCCTCCACGCCACGTCATCCGCGCTCACCGGGCCCGTGAGGCCCGCGTTCTGCAGCAACGCCCGCAGCCCCACCAGAGGCGTGTGGGGCAGGCGCTTCAGACCCCAACGCACCACCACCCGGTTGTCCTCAACGAGGGGCACCACGTCCGCCACGGTACCTACCGCGGCCAGCTCCAGCAGGTCCTCGGTGGCCGGGGCGCCCGCGAGTTCGCGGAGCGCGGCCAGCAGCTGCCAGGACAGTCCCGCAGCACAGTAGCCGCGGAACGGGTAGGGCCTCTGGGGGATCTTGGGGTCCACCACCACGTCGGCGTCAGGCAGCACGGGCGGCGGCTCGTGGTGGTCCAGCACCACCACCTGCATCCCCATCTGCTTGGCCAGGGCCACCTCCGACAGGGCTCCCACCCCGCAGTCCACGGTGACCAGCAGCTGGGTCCCCGACTCCGCCAGGGCGCGCACCGCTTCCGCGTTCAGCCCGTAGCCTTCTCGCAGGCGGTGCGGCACGTAGGAGTCCACGTGCAGCCCCAGAGCCCGCAGCCCCCTCACCAGGAGGGCTACCGCGCACACCCCGTCCGCGTCGAAGTCCCCGTAGACGGTGATGCGCCGGCCCTCCCGAGCGGTGCGCCAGACCAGGGCGGCGGCATCGGGGATGCCGGGAAGCTGGCTGGGGGGGGTGAGGGCCTCCAGGGGTGCCCGCAGGAAGCGATCCGCAGCCTCGGGGTTCCCGAGGCCCCGCACGGCCAACACCTGCGCGGTGGAGGGCAGCAGGCCGAGCTCGCGGACGAGGCCGTCGCGGCGCGGATGGACAGGACAGAAGGACCAGGGCCGGCTTCGGGGCGACCGCCACCCCTTCACCTCGGTACGCCCTCCCCGGAATGCGGCCGTTCAGGCCCGGACTCAGGCCTCGCCTGGCGGACCGCCCGCAGCTCGCGTTCCAGGCCGGTCACGCGCCTGCGCAGCCACCAGTTGGCCACGCTCAGCGGCAGGCCCGCGATGGCGGCGCCGGCGAACAGCACCGCCACCAGCAGGGTGGGCAGAGTGTCGTGCAGGACCGTCCAGCCTGCCAGGCGCAGGGGGTAGCGATCCGAGGCGCCCGCGTTGCTGAGGACCAGCACCACGGACAGCACCGCCAGCACGAACACCACCCCGGCCAGAAGGCGCATGGCTCTGCCCGCAGTCTACCATGGAGGTCGAACAGACGCCCGCAGGACGGCCCGCGGCCCCAGCTCGATGTCGGTGTGTACGGGTCTAGGCGCGGCGTCGGCTCGCCGCCGCCCGGGCGGGCTGGGCTGCGGGCTGCACAACGGCCTTGCCCGCCCTGCGCTCCGCCCACAGGGTCATGTCCACCAGCAGGGGGCTTGCCACACCCACGGAGGACCACCCGCCGGTGAGCACCGCCACCGTGAGGCCTAGGGCGAAGTCCCGCACCGTGGGCCCTCCGAACAGGTACACGCTCCCGATGGCCAGCAGGGTGGTCAGCCCGGTGTTGATGGACCGCACCAGGGCCTCCAGGACACTGCGGTTCACCAGCTGCGGGAACGTCTCCCGGGTCCGCAACTGCAGGTTCTCCCGCACCCGGTCGAACACCACGATGGTGTCGTTGATGGAGTAACCCACCACCGTCAGCAGGACCGCCACGAAGCTGCTGTCCACGGTGGCCCGGGTCAGGGCGAACACCCCCAGGACCAGCAGCAGGTCGTGCAGCAAGGCCATGTCCGCCGCCAGGGCGAACCGCACGGACCGGAACCTCAGGGAGACGTATACCACCTGCAGGGCCAGACCCACCGCCACCCCCAGGATGGCGATGTTGCGCAGTTCCCGGCCGATCTTGGGGCCCACGTCGTCCACACTCAGCACCGTGAAGGGCCCCACGCGCTCCCGCAAGGCCTGCTCCAGCCTCCGACGCTCCTCAGGCTCCAGGTGGCGGGTGCGGACGGACACGTCCCCCGTCTCCTGGACCTTCTGGATGATCGCCTCCCCGAGCCCGAGGGGCCGCAGGGCTGCGCGCACCTGGCCGGTGGACACCGTCCGGTCCTGGAAGCGCAGGGTGATCAGGGTACCGCCGGTGAAGTCCACGCCCCAGTTCAGCACCGGGCGGCCCAAGGCGGGCTGGATCGCCATGGCCACCACGCTGGCCAGCACGATCCCCGCGGACAGCAGGTACAGCCACCGGCGATTGCCCATGAGGTCCCAGGCCTTCACGCCGCCACCTCCGGCCGGCGCGGCAGGTGCGCCACCCGCGCCAGGTTGTGAGCCAGCCCCAGGTCCGCGCACAGCTCCACCAGCCACCGGGTGGCCACGATGGCGGTGAACATGGACGCCAGCACGCCCAGGGTCAGGGTGACCGCGAAGCCCCGGATGGGCCCGGTGCCCAGCCACAGGAGCACCGCGGCTCCCACCAGGGTGGTCACGTTGGAGTCCAGGATCGTCACGAGCCCGCGCCGCCAGCCCGCGGCGATGGCCGCCCGCAGGGTCTTGCCCGCCCGCAGCTCCTCCTTCAGCTTCTCGAAGATGATCACGTTCCCGTCCACCGCGATGCCCAGGCTCAGGATCAAACCTGCGATGCCCGGGAGGGTCAGCGTCGCTCCGAGGGCCGCAAACAGGCCCAGCACCAGGAGCGCGTAGAGGGACAGGGACACGGACGCGAGGAAGCCTGGCAGCCGGTAGTAGGCGGTCACGAACAGCACCACCGCCACCGCGGCGATCCACCCCGCCCGCAGGCTGCGGTCGATGGAGTCCCGCCCTAAGGTGGGTCCCACGGTGCGCTCCTCCACCGGCCGCACGGGCACGGGCAGGGCGCCGCCCCGCAGCAGGATGGCCAGGTCCCGAGCTTCATCCGCGGTGAAGCTTCCCTCGATGACGCCCTCGCCCGGGATGCGGGCCCGAATCACGGGGCTGGACAGCACCCGGTTGTCCAGCACGATGGTCAGGTACTCGCCGATGCTGCGGCCCGTGTGGTCCTCGAACTTCTTGGCCCCCTCTCCCACGAACCGGAACCGCACCAGCCACTGCAGGGACTGCTGGTCGAACTCCGCGCGGGCGTCCCGCAGGTCTGCGCCGGTGACCACCACCTTTTTGGGAAGGGGCACCACCTGCCCGTCCGGGAGCCGCACGCGCCGGTTGTCCGGTAGCCACTCCGCGCCCCGGGGCAGGCTCTGGTGGTCGGTGTCCACAAATTCCAGCAGCGCCGTACGGCCGATCAGCTCCTTCGCCCGCTGGGGGTCCTGCAGCCCCGGGAACTCCACGATGATGCGGTCCGGCCCCTGCCGCTGGAGCAGCGGCTCCGCCACCCCCAGGGCGTCGATCCGGTTCTCGATGACCCGCATGGCCGCGTCCACCTTGTCCGCGGTGACCTCCACGCCGGGCCGCCGCTCCGCCTCCAGGACGATGCGGGTGCCGCCCTGCAGGTCCAGCCCGAGCCGCAGGCGCGGCTGGGGCGGTTGCCCGACAGGCCGCCACCCGTCCAGGCGCACGGGCTGGAACACCACCTGGAACGACGCCACCGCGAGGGCGAGCAGAACCAGGACGCGAAGCGTGTGGGAACGCAACGGTCGACTCCCTGCGATCACCTGGTGTTTTCGGACCTGTCCCAGTATAGACCAGGCCCAGGGGGGGTGCGCGACTGCCGGTCTAGGTCGGCACCCGCTCCACCACCACCGCGATGCCCTGGCCGACGCCGATGCACATGGTGGCCAGGCCGTAGCGAGCCTCCCGGCGCCGCATCTCCCACACCAGGTGGCCCAGGAGGCGGGCGCCGGAAGCGCCGAGGGGGTGACCCAGGGCGATGGCGCCACCGTTCACGTTCACCCGCTCCAGGTCGAGCTCTAGCTCCCGCACGCACGCCAGGACCTGGCTGGCGAAGGCCTCGTTCAGCTCTACCAGGTCCACGTCCTGCACCCGCAGGCCCGCCCTCGCCAGGGCCTTGCGGACCGCGGGCACCGGCCCGATCCCCATCACCGCGGGGTCCACGCCGGCCACCGCGGTGGCCACGATGCGGGCCAGGGGCCGCAGGCCCAGCTGGCGGGCGGTGCTGGCCTCGGCCAGCAACAGGGCCGCGGCGCCGTCGTTGATGCCGGAGCTGTTCCCCGCGGTGACGGTCCCGCCCTTCCGGAAGGCAGGCCGCAGCCTCGAAAGCGCCTCCAGGGTGGTGTCCGGCCGCGGGTGCTCGTCCCGGTCCACCACCATGGGCTCCCCGGACGGCTGCGGGATGACCACGGGCACCATCTCCTCGCGGAAGCGCCCCTCCTGGATGGCCCGGGCCGCCCGCTGCTGGCTCAGCAGGGCGTACCGGTCCTGCTCCTCTCGGGTGATGCCGTACCGTTCGGCCACGTTCTCCGCGGTCTCCCCCATGGAATACGGAGGGTACTTCTCCGCCAGCTTGGGGTTGGTGAACCTCCAGCCGATGGTGGTGTCGTAGACCTCGAGCTTCCGACTCCAGGGTTCGGCCGCCTTTGCCATCACGAAGGGCGCGCGGGTCATGCTCTCCACCCCGCCCGCGATCATCACGTCGCCGTCCCCGCAGCGGATGGCGTGATACGCGGTGACCGCCGCCTGCAGCCCGGACCCGCACAGCCGGTTCACCGTCTGCCCGGGGACCTCCACGGGCAGCCCGGCCAGAAGGGCCGCCATGCGGGCGACGTTGCGGTTGTCCTCGCCCGCCTGGTTGGCGCAGCCGAACACCACGTCCTCCACGCAGGCCGGGTCGATGCCCGTCCGCCGGACCAGGGCCGCGATCACCAGCGCCGCCAGGTCGTCCGGCCGCACGTCGCGCAGAACCCCCCCGTACCGCCCGATGGGGGTCCGCACCGCGTCCACGATCACCACGTCCCGCACGCTGGCCTCCGGACGGCTACCGTCCCACGTAGCGGGGCGGCCGTTTCTCCAGGAACGCCTGCACGCCCTCGCGGTGGTCCTCCGTGCGGCCCGCGGCGTCCTGCAGCATCGCCTCGTAGTCCAGGGCGCTTGGGAGGTCTGCTTTCAGGTTCCGCAGGAGCGCGCGCTTGGTGAGGCCGTACGCCCGCGTGGGGCCGGAGGCGAGCCGGCCGGCCACCTCCCGGGCCTTGCTCATGAGCTCCGCACGGGGGACCACCCAGTTCACCAGGCCCAGCCGCAACGCCTCCTGCGCGGGGACCGCCTCCGCGAGGTAGCAGAGTTCGAACGCCTTCCCCAGGCCCACCAGGCGCGGGAGGAAGTACGTGGCCCCGGAGTCCGGCACCAGCCCGATGCGGGTGAACGCCTGAAGGAAGCTGCTGTCCTCGGACGCTACGCGCAGGTCACACGCCAGGGCGAGGCTCGCGCCCGCTCCCGCCGCCACCCCGTTCACCGCGGCCACCACGGGCTTTTCCAGGCTCTGCAGCTGCAGGATCACCGGGGCGTACCGGGTCCGGATGTGCTGCGCGTACGAGAAGTCCCCCGCGGCCCGCTCCCTCAGGTCCTGGCCGGAACAGAAGGCGCGGCCCGCTCCCGTGAGGATCACACTGCGCACCTCCGCCTCCCGGGCGGCCTGCCGCAGGGCGTCCAGCAGCTCCTCCGCCATCCGGTCGTTCACCGCGTTCAGCACCTCCGGCCGGTTCAGCGTCACCGTCAGCACGCCGTCCGAGAGTTCCCACAGGAGCGTCTGGTAGTCCACCGCGTCCCTCCTCGGCTACCTGCCCTGGAAGACGGGCTTGCGCTTCTCCAGAAACGCCCGCACTCCCTCCTCCTTGTCCTCGGTGCCGAAGGCCAGGGCAAACAGGCGGCGTTCGTAGTCCAGCCCCACCTCCAGCGGCGTGTCCAGGGACCGCAGCACCGCGGCTTTGGCCAGGCGGACGGCCACGGGCGCCTTGCTGGCGATCTCCCGCGCGAGGGCGTAGACCTCGTCCATCAGGGCCTCCGGGGGCACCACCCGGTTCACCAGACCCCACTCGTACGCCTGCTGCGCGGGGATGTGCCGGCCGGTGAGGATCATCTCCATGGCCCGGTGCTTGCCCACCGCGCGCGGCAGCCGCTGGGTGCCGCCGGCACCCGGCAGGATCCCCAGGTTGATCTCCGGCTGGCCGAACCGTGCGGTCTCCGACGCCACGATGAGGTCGCAGGCCATGGCGAGCTCACACCCGCCACCCAGACAGTAGCCGCTCACGGCGGCGATGAGGGGCTTGGGGAAGGCCCGGATCCGGTCCCACCGCTTGCCCCGCGGCCCCTCCAGCATCCCCACAGGGGTGACCCCCTCGAACTCCCGGATGTCGGCACCTGCGGCGAACGCCCGCTCGTCCCCGGTGAGCACCACCACCCGCACCTCCGGGTCCGCCTCGAAGGCATCCAGGGCCGCACACAGCTCGTCCAGGGTCTGGCCGTTGAGGGCGTTGAGGACCTTGGGCCGGTTGAGCCGGATGGTGGCCACGTGGCCGTCCACCTGGATCAGGATGTTCTGGAACTCCATCCTCGCCTCCTGTCGGTCGATCTGCTCAGGGAGTTCGGCGCCCGAGGCGGGGATCCCTGGGACTTCAGCCCCGCTGGGTGGGGTCAGACACCAGGTAGCGCGCAAGCTTGTCACGCCGCGCCTGTGCCCGGCTCAACCGCTCCCGCTCGGCCTCCACCACCTCTGCGGGCGCCCGTCGGAGGAAGTCCGGGTTTTCCAGCCGCGACCGCACTCGCTCGATCTCCCGCTCCACCTCCTCGAGCTCCTCCCGGGCCCGCTGGGCCAGCCGGTCGGCCTGCGCACGGTCCAGGGGCACCCACACCTCCACCGGCCCCACCACGCCGCCCGCGGCGGGGTGCGGCCGCTGCGTCTCGTCCACGAAGTTCAGGCGGGCCCGCCCCAGGAACTCCAGCAACGCGTGGTGGGTTTCCAGGGAAGCCCGCGTCGACCCCGCCACCAGCCGCACCTCCACCCGCTCCTGCGGCGGAGTGCGCAGGTCCGCCCGCAGGCTGCGCACTTCCCGCACCACGTGCTGCACCAGCTCCATCTCCGCCTCCGCGTCAGGGTCCAGCCCGGTCAGGTCCGGTTGTGGCCAGGGAGCCACCATGATGCTGTCGCCCTCGTGGGGAAGGGCCTGCCAGGCTGCCTCGGTGACGAAGGGCATGATGGGGTGCAGCAGGCGCAGGCTAGCTTCCAGCGTCCGCCACAGGGTGAAGCGGGTGGCGTCCTGCGCCTGAGGGTCCTGCAGGAGCACCTTGCTCATCTCCAGGTACCAGTCGCAGAACTCGCTCCACAGGAAGTGGTACAGGCCCCGGGCCGCCCGGTCGAACTCGTACTCCTCGTACGCGGCCGTCACCGCCTGCACGGTCCGCTGCAGGCGGCTGGTGATCCACCGGTCCGGAGTGCGACCCCGGAGGGCCGCAGGGTCCACCCCGCGCGGGTCCCAGTCGCCCAGGCTGCGGAGGACGTAGCGGGTCGCGTTCCAGATCTTGTTGGCGAAGTTGCGGGTGTCCGCCACCATCTTCTCGTCGAACCGCAGGTCCTGCTGCGCCTGGGAGCACCGCGACACCAGCCCGAACCGCAGGGCGTCCGCGCCGTACCGCTCGATGGCCTGTAAGGGGTCCACGCCGGTGCCCAGGGACTTGCTCATGCGCCGCCCCTGGAGGTCCATCACCGTGGGGTTGATGTACACGTGGTGGAAGGGAACCTCCCCCATGAACTCCAGGCCGAACATGATCATCCGGCACACCCACAGGAAGATGATCCCCCGGTCGGTGATCAGCACGCTGGTGGGGTAGAAGTACCGCAGGTCCTCGGTGTCCCGGGGCCAGCCCAGGGTGGCGAAGGGCCACAGGGCGCTGCTGAACCACGTGTCCAGCACGTCCGGGTCCTGCCGCCAGGCGCGGCCGCCGCAGGCCGGACACCCGCCCTCCGGGGCTGACTTGGACGCCACGGGCTGGTTACACGCCTCGCACCACCACACGGGGATCCGGTGGCCCCACCACAGCTGCCGCGAGATGCACCACGGCCGGATGTTGTCCAACCAGTCCACCGCTACCCGGGCCCACCGCTCGGGGAAGAATCGCACGCGGCCCGTGCGGATGGCGTCCGCGGCTCGCTGCGCCATCTCCCGCACGTCGCAGAACCACTGCTCGCTGAGGGCGGGCTCGATTACGGTGTGGCAGCGGTCACATCGGCCCACCCGGGTCCGGTACGGCTCCCGCCGCACCACCAGCCCGGCCTGCTCCAGGGCCTGGGCCACCCGCTCCCGCGCCTCGAACCGGTCCAGCCCGGCGAACCGGCCCGCGTCCCGGGTCATCCGGCCGTCCTCCCCGATCACCACGAGGGCCGGGAGGCCGTGGTCTCTGCCGATCTCGTAGTCCAGGGGATCGTGGCCGGGCGTGATCTTCACCGCCCCGGTCCCGAACTCCGGATCCACCCGGGCGTCCGCCACCACGGGCACCACGCGGTCCACCAGGGGGACCACCACCCGCCGGCCCACCAGGTGACGGTACCTTGAGTCCTCCGGGTGTACCGCCACCGCCACGTCCGCCAGGATGGTCTCCGGTCTCTGCGTGGCGATGACGATCCCCTCCGAGCCGTCCGCGCCGGGGTACCGCACGTACCACAGGAAGCTGCTGACCTCCTCGTGCACCACCTCCAGGTCCGAGATGGCGGTGGCGCACCGGGGGCACCAGTTCACCATGTAGTCGCGGCTCCGGTAGATGCGCCCCCGCTGGTACAGGCGCACGAAGGCCTCCAGGACCGCGTCGTAGTAGTCCGGGTCCAGGGTGAAGATCTTGCGGTCCCAGTCGCACGAGATGCCCAGCCGCTCCAGCTGCGTGTAGATGATCTGACCGTACTTCTCGACCCACCGCCACACCCGCTGCTCGAACCCCTCCCGGCCCAGGTCCTCCCGGCGCAGCCCCTCCCGGGCCAGCTCCCGCTCCACCACGTTCTGCGTGGCGATCCCCGCGTGGTCGGTACCGGGCTGGTACAGGGCGTTGCGGCCCCGCATGCGCCAGAAGCGGGTCTGCACGTCCTGCAGGGTGTTGTTGAGGGCGTGGCCGATGTGCAGCTCCCCGGTGACGTTCGGCAGGGGCATCATCACCGCCCACGGCGCGCGCCCCGGGTCCGGCAAGGCGCGGAAGTACCCTCGCTCCACCCACGTGCGGTACAGCCGTCCCTCCACCTGGGAGGGGTCGTACGCCTTCGGCAGCTCCTCCATTGAGCACGCACCTCCCAACGGGAAAGCGCCGCCCGTCCGAAAGGACGGAGCGGCGCTCCGCGGTACCACCTTCCTTCCGGGCCAGCCAACCATGCGGCCGCGGGCCCGGCCCTCGGGGCGCGGTCACGGGCGCCACCCGGCGGGCTCTACGGCTGTTTCCTCCCGCGGCTTGGGGGCGACGTTCACCGCCGGCCCGGCAGGCCCTTCCACCGCCGCGCCCTCGCTGCGCCGGCCGCGCGGCTACTCCTCCCCCGCGTCGCCTTCTCCCGGATTATACGTCACCGGAGGACGAAAAGCCCCAGAGCCACCGCCACCGCCGCGGACAGCGCGAACGTCGCCGCCACCCGCAGCAGGTCCCAGCGAAGGCGCCACATGAGCTCGGCCTCCGTTTCCTGCGTGACGGGCGAGGACGCCGGCGCGGTCGGCCGCAGCCGCGCCCCGCACCTGCGGCAGACGATCTTCCGCTCGGGGTTTTCCGTCCCGCACCTCGGACACCGCATGGCACGCCTCCCGCCGGTTGCTGGCCCTACCCCCGCGCCCGCTCCCGGGCCGCCCGCAGGGCATCCACCGCGCCCGGAGGGACGTAGACGCTACCCAGGGGGGCGCGGCTGGCCGGCCCCGGTCCATGGTAGTCACTGCCCCCCGTGGCCACCAAGCCGAACTCCTCAGCCCACTGGAGGAACCGCCGCACGTCCTGCGGTGCGTGGTCCGGGTAGTAGGCCTCGATGCCCACAAGCCCCCGCTCCGCCAGCCGCGCCACCCGGTCCCGCTCCCCGCCCCAGAGCGGGTGGGCGAAAACGGGAACCCCGCCCGCCCGCAGAACGGCCTCCACCGCCTCCTCGGGCGTGAAGCGCTCCCGCTCCACGTAGGCGGGCCTGCCCCGGGCCAGGTAGCGGCTGAAGGCTTCCTCGAAGCTGGCCACGTAGCCCGCGGCCACCAGGGCCCGGGCTACGTGGGGCCGGCCCACCGCACCGTCCGCCTGCTGCACCAACTCCTCGAGGGTAAGGGGGACTCCCAGCTGGTTCAGACGCCGCACCATCTCGTGAGCCCGCGCCAGCCGGCCGTCCCGCAGGTGCCGCAGGAACGTCCCGAACGACTGGCTCCGCCAGTCCACGAAGTAGCCGAGGATGTGGACCTCGCTCCCGGGGACGTCCGTGCTCAGCTCCACGCCCGGCACCAGCTCGAGGCCCAGGCGCTCCGCCTCGTCCACGGCCTCCGCGATCCCGTCCACGGTGTCGTGGTCGGTCACCGCCAGCACCTGGAGACCCACGGCCCTGGCCTCCCGGACCAGCTCCCGGGGCGAGAGGGTGCCGTCGGACGCCGTCGTGTGGGTGTGCAGGTCTGCCCGCACCCGCTCCTCCTTTGACGCCCGGGTGACGCCCGGGCTCAGTCCACCTCGTGGATCCGGCGGATGGCTGTGGCCCGTCCCGAGCTGTCCGCCTCCACCAGCACCGCGCTGAACTGCACGGGACCCGTGGCCACCTCGAACCGGATGGGCAGCTGGGTCAGAAACCGCTGCAGGATGGCTTCCCGGTCCACTCCGATGACCCCGTCCCGTGGCCCGGTCATTCCCACGTCCGTGATGTAGGCGGTCCCGCCCGGGAGCACCCGCTCGTCTGCCGTCTGCACGTGGGTGTGCGTGCCCACCACCGCGGTCACCTGGCCGTCCAGGTAGTAGCCCATGGCGATCTTCTCCGAGGTGGCCTCCGCGTGGAAGTCCACGAGGATGAAGGGCGTCTCCCTGCGCAGGCGGTCCACCTCCGCCCGGGCCACCCGGAAGGGGTCGTCCAGGGGATCCATGAACACCCGACCCTGCAGGTTCAGAACGCCCAGCGCTAACCCGCCGCGGCGCAGGACCGTGCTGCCGTGCCCGGGGACCCCGGGCGGGTAGTTGGCCGGCCGGACCAAGCGCGGGTCCGCGTCCAGCAGTTCGTACGCCTCCCGCTTGGCCCAGGTGTGGTTGCCGCCCGTCAGGGCGTCTACCCCCGCCTCGAACAGCTCCGCGGCGGTCTGGGGAGTGAGGCCGACCCCGCCCGCGCTGTTCTCCGCGTTGGCCACCACGAAGTCCACCTCCCACTCGCGCCGCAGGGCGGGTACGCGCCGCGCCACCGCCCGGCGGCCCGGCCGGCCGTGCACGTCCCCCACGAACAGGATCCTCAAGGAAGGGGCTCCCGCACCCGCCGGGCGGTCCGGGGAGCGTAGTAAACCAGGACCCTGCCGCCTTCCCGGAGCCCAACTACGGGCCGGCTGGGACGCAGCTGGCGGGCGTGCTCCAGGGCGTAGCGGAGCTCCTCCTCCCGTCCCTCCTCCGGACCTTGCTCGCCCGCCAGAAGATCGTCTCCGAAGCTGTCGCGGGCCAGCTGCGCGACCACCCGCACCTCCTCCAGGGTCAGGTCGTCCACGGATCGCACCAGCTCGAACCGTGTGAAGTTGGGGCCCGCCTGCCAGCGAACCTCCAACCGCGGTGGTGGCCCGCCCTCCAGGTCGTGCAACACCGCCACGGCGTCCTCGACCCTCCGGGCGAATCGGACCCGAGACCGGGCTGGCAGCCTGCGACCGACCAGCAGGGTGAGCCGCAGGGTCCCCGCGCGCGGGTGGAAGGCCGCGGAGGCGAACTCCGGGAACTCCACCAGCAGCGCCGCCACGAAGCTGACGCTGTCGGGCAGGATCCGGATGGTCTCCGCAGCGTACGACGGTCCCACGGCCATAAGCCCCTCCGCGGCTCCGTCAGCGGGCGTACTCCACCACCCGCGTCTCCCGCAGCACCGTCACCTTGATCTGCCCCGGGTAGTCCAGGTCTGCCTCGATCCTGCGGGCCAGGTCCCGGGCCAACCGGTAGGCGGCCAGGTCGTCCACCTCGTTGGGTCGCACGATGACCCGGATCTCCCGGCCCGCCTGGATGGCGTAGGCCCTCTCCACGCCGGGGAAAGAGGCGGCCAGCTGCTCCAGCGCCTGCAGCCGCTGGATGTACATCTCCACCGACTCCTTCCGGGCACCGGGCCGGGAGCCGGAGATGGCGTCCGCTGCGGCCACCAGCACCGCCTCCACGTACTTCGCCTCCTCCTCCCCGTGGTGGTAGAGGATAGCGTTCAGTACCGCGGGGTGCTCGTGGTACCGCCGGGCGATGTCCAGGCCGATCTGCGTGTGGCTACCCTGGACTTCGTGGGTGAGGGCCTTGCCGATGTCGTGCAGCAGCCCCGCCCGCCGCGCCAGGGCCGCGTCCGCCCCCAGCTGGGATGCCAGCTCGCCCGCCAGCAGCGCCACCTCCACCGAGTGCTGCAGCACGTTCTGGCCGTAGGAGGTCCGGAACTTCAGCCGTCCCAGCAGCTTCACCAGGTCCGGGTGCAGGCCGTGGACGCCCGCTTCCAGGGCCGCCCGCTCTCCCTCCTGCGCGATCCGCTCCTCCAGCTCCCGCTGGGCCTTCTCCACCATCTCCTCGATCCGGGCCGGGTGGATGCGGCCGTCCGACATGAGCTTCTCCAGCGCGATCTTCGCCACTTCCCTCCGCACCGGGTCGAAGGAGGAGAGGGTCACGGCCTCCGGGGTGTCGTCGATGATGAGGTCCACGCCCGTGAGGGCCTCCAGGGCCCGGATATTCCGGCCCTCCCGGCCGATGATCCGGCCCTTCATCTCGTCGGACGGGAGGGGCACCACGGACACGGTGACCTCCGCGGTGTGGTCGGCGGCGGTGCGCTGGATGGCCAGCGCCAGGATCTCCCGGGCCCGCCGCTCGGCTTCCTCCCGCGCCTCGCGCTCGATCTTGCGGATGCGCGCCAGCGCGTCTTCGCGCACGTCCGCCTCGACCTGCTCGAGGAGCCGGTGGCGGGCTTCCTCCGCGGTCAGACCCGCAATGCGTTCCAGGGCCTGCCGCTGCTCGCCGATGAGCGCGGTGACCTCCTCGGCTCGCTGGGCCAGTTCCTGCTCCTGCTGCTGGATCGCGCGCTCACGACGCTCGAGCTGGTCCGCCCTGCGTTCCAGGGCCTCCTCCCGCTGGACCAGACGCCGCTCCAGACGCTGGAGGTCCGCACGCTGCTCCCGGATCTCACGCTCCGCCTCCCGACGGAGCCGCAGCGCCTCTTCCTTGGCCTCCAGGAGGGCCTCTTTGGCCTTGGACTCGGCCTCACGTCGCGCCTCTTCGATGATCCGGCGGGCTTCCTGCTCCGCCGAACGGATCTTCGCTTCCGCGATCAGCTTGCGGAGAACGTACCCACCGATGAGGGCCACCACGCCCACCGCGCCCAGCAGCGCGGCGAACTCAGTGGCGTTCGTGTTTCGTCACCTCCCTTTGTGGGCGGTGCGTCCTGTCCTTCGCCTGCTAGTCTACGGTGCGGGGCTCCCGGGGGTCAAGGACGTCTTGAACAGACGTTTGCCTATCGAAAGCCTGTGTGGTAACATAGCACCACGCGCTTTGGAAAGGGGGAGGACCATGAGCAGAGGGCTCACGCGACGGCAGCGGCAGATCCTGGACTATGTGATCGAGTACACGCGGCGGCGCGGGTACCCGCCCTCGGTGCGGGACATCGGCAACGCCCTGCACCTGACCAGCAGCTCCACCGTCCACAGCCACCTCAGCGCCCTGGAGAAGAAAGGATACCTGCGGCGGGACCCCAGCAAGCCACGCGCCATCGAGGTCCTCAAGGATCCCACCAGCCTGCCCCACAAGCGGGTCGTCTCGCTTCCGGTGGTCGGCCGGGTGACCGCGGGGGCGCCGATTCTGGCGGAGCAGAACATCGAGGACTCCTTCACCCTCCCGGAGGACTTCGTGGGCGGCGGGGAGTGCTTCCTGCTCCGGGTCCGGGGCGACTCCATGATCGGCGCGGGGATTTACGACGGGGATTACCTGGTGGTCCGCAAGCAGTCCCACGCGCAGGACGGGGACATCGTGGTGGCCCGCATCGGGGACGAGGCCACCGTCAAGCGGTTCTACCGGGAAGGCGACCGGATCCGGCTGCAGCCCGAGAACCCGACCATGGAGCCGATCTACGCGGGGGACGTGGTCATCGAGGGGAAGGCGGTGGGCCTGGTCCGCCGGCTGTAGATTTCCGGCGCCCGGCCGCCCGGAGCCGCCCCAGCAGGCGGGCGAGCTCCGCACCGGAGGGCCTCCACCGGTAGCGGATCAGGTCCACGGTCAGGTCCCGGTGGACCCGTACTCCCTCTTGCCGCAGGGCCCGAGCCTGCCCGGCGGGCCCTCCCGTGTACCCGGAGGCCAGCCCTCCGAACCGGTTCACGACCCGGTGCCAGGGGAGGTTGTCTGTGCTGGCGTGGGCGATCCAGCCCACCTGGCGCGCAGACCGGGGCCGGCCCGCCAGGGCCGCTACGTCGCCGTACGTCAGCACCTTCCCGCGAGGGATGGCGGCGACCACCGCCCGTACTCGGGCCCGGAACCCCTCCCTCGAACACACCGCCCGCACCTAGGGTTCCGGGCTGCGCGGAGGTGACGCCTCCGGCCGGACCAGGCGCGGCCGGACCAGCGCGGCCACCCACTCCCGGTCCGCGGCCACCACCACCCAACGGTCCGTGCGCCACGCCATCTCTACCCGCAGCCACGGCCGGTCCGCGGGCCCCGCAGAAAGCCGGACCCGGTCCGGGGAAAGCCACTGCACGTCCGCGAACCACAGCACCGCGGCGAGGCTGACAGGGAGGCCTCCCCAGCGGGGTAGCTGCACCGGCGCGTCGGGGTGGCCCTCCGCGACGCGCCGGAGCAGGGTCCGCAGTTCTTCCTCCACCCTGCGCTGGATCTGACCCCGCGCCAGGCCGAACACCCCATGCAGCAGCGGACGCACCAGGGGTGACGCCACGTACCGGCTCGGATCCCCTGCCCGTGCCTGCACCCACTCCTCCTCCAGGACCTCCACCACGGAAGCGGCCACCCCGGGGACGTCCACCCATCCCAGAGCCGCCTCCGCGTCCCCGTCCCGCAGGGCCTGCAACATTCGAGCCGCGTGGACCTGCGGGGTGCGGCTCGCCCAGCCCGCGGCTGCGAAAGCCGCCACGGACAGGGCCACGAGCACGAGAAAGGTAACGGTCAGCCGACCGGACACGCTCACCCGACCATGATATAATCCGCACGCGGGCCGTAGCGCAGCCTGGGAGCGCACCTGAATGGGGTTCAGGAGGTCGGCGGTTCAAATCCGCCCGGCCCGACCATTTGGCAGGGGTCCCCGAGAAGCACGCCAGCGATTCGCGGGGCAGAAATCCGCCCGGTCCGACCAGCTTAAGAGGACGACGACCGCACGCGGGGACGGCTCGTATACCGCCCACCGGGAGGCCGCTGACCCTCCCAGTCCGCAGCCAGGTGACTGCCGACCGTACACCCTATGGGGAGCTGGACGAAGTCAAAAGGCAGGGTCGCTCCATGCGAGCCTTGGGGTACGGGAGTTCCGTGGACCCTCGTGATCCGGTGGCGGGTGTTCGTCTTCTTCGGACGGTAGCCGCAGCCTGCGCCGGGGGCGAGCATGAGGCCGAGCGCACCCTGGCGGTTCTCCCTGGAGATTGTCAACAACAAAGTTGACAGAGCAGCCTGCGGAAAATACAATGCGGCCGCGCGCACGGGAAGCCCCCCTGGGGGTGGCCGTCTTCGGCTTGGGCGAGGCAGGGAGTGCCGTCGCAGAGGACCTGGCCCGCGCGGGCGTCCGGGTGCTGGGCTGGGACCCTGAGCCCAAGCGCGTCCCCGAAGGCGTAACCCTCGCGGATGGGCCCCGCGCGACCCTGGCGGGAGCCGACGTGGTCCTGGTTCTCACCACGCCCTCCTCGACCCTGCAGGTGGCCGAGGCTCCAGTTAGCTGGCTGAAGCGCGGTCAGGTGTACGCGGACTGTAACAGCACCTCCCCCTCCGTCAAGCGGAAAGCTGCGGTTCTCGTCCAGTCCTCCGGAGCTCTGTTCGCAGACGTGGCGCTCATGGCACCCGTCCCCGGACGGGGCATCCGCACTCCTGCCCTGGCCAGCGGCCCCGGCGCACAGGCCCTGGCAGACCGCCTGGGTCCCCTGGGGATGTCGGTGCGGCTCCTGGGGCCGGAGGTGGGCCTGGCAGCAGGCCGCAAGTTGGTCCGCAGCGTGTTCATTGAAGGGGCTGGCGGCCTCCGCCCTGGAGGCCCTGGCCGCAGCCCGCGCCCTGGGCTGCGAGGCGGAAGTCTACGAGGACATCGGCAAGACCCTCGAGCAGGCTGACGCGGCGCTGCTGAGCCGCTTGGTGGAGGGCACCCATACCCACGCGGCCCGCAGGGCTGACGAGATGCGGGCCACCTACGAGCTCGCCCTCGCAGTGGAGATCGCCGCCCGGGAGGGCGCGCGCATCGTGTGGCTGCCGACGGTGGACGCGGAAAACGAGAGCCCGTCCCGCCGGCCAGCTGACCCACAGGGGAAACGTCCGGTATGGGCTGCGCTCCAGGAGGACCTCCAGCGCACCGGGGTGCCGTGGGAGCCGGTGCGCGTGGTGGACGGCAACGGCAAACCGCTACCGCAGCTGCGGGAGGTCCTGCGGGTGGTGGCCCGCCACCAGATGGTGCTGGCCACCGGCCATCTGTCCAGGGACGAGATCTTCACCGTGGTAGAGGAGGCCAAGGCGGCTGGGGTGCAGTGCGTGGTCGTCACGCACCCCGACTTTCCCACCCAGCGGCTGAGCGTGGAGGATCAGCGCCGGCTGGCCCGCGCGGGCGCGTGGCTCGAGCGGTGCTTCGGGTCCGCCCACAGCGGCAAGATCTCCTGGGAGGAGCTGGCCGAAATCATCCGCGCGGTGGGAGCGGCGCACTCCTTTCTGTCCAGCGACCTGAGGCAGGTCCACGTCCCGCCCGTGGAGGACGGGCTGCCGCTCCTGGCGGACCGGCTGCTGGCCTTGGGTTTCCAGGAGGAGCCCATAAGGGCGATGGTAGAGAATACGGTGCGGATCGCGCGACTGGAGGGACAGCGTTGAGGGCCGCACGGCCCAAGCGGGGCGAGGGTGAGTCCTACTGCTACCAGCAGCTCCGCCGGGCGATCCTGGAAGGACGCCTGGTCCCGGGGCAGCGCCTGGTGGAGACGGAGCTGGCCCGCATGCTGGGGGCGGGCCGCGCCGCGATCCGCACCGCCCTGGCGCGCCTGGAACAGGAGGGAGTGGTGGAGCGTTCGCCCAACCGGGGCGCGCGAGTCCGGCTGCTCACGGAGGAGGAGGCCGTGGAGATCCTCGAGGCCCGCGCGGCCCTAGAGTGCCTGGCGGCCCGGTACGCGGCGGTCCGGGCCAAGCCGGAGGACCTCCGCAAGCTGCGGGCGATCGTTCGGCAGATGGCCGCCTGTGCCCGACGGGGAGACTCTCTCGGCTACTCCGAGTGCAACGGGCGGTTCCACCACGTGATGGTCCGGGCCAGCCGACACGCCACCGCACAACGTCTGCTGGACTCCCTGTGGGCGCAGATGGTCCGGTACCAGTACCGCACCGTCCTGGCGCCGGGTCGGCTGCCACGTTCCCTGGAAGAGCACAGGGCCATCGTGGACGCCGTGGCCGCGAAGGATCCCGACGCCGCGGAGGCGCGGATGAGGGCCCACCTGCAGGCCGTGCTGGCCAGCCTGCGGGAGGTGGCCCGCCGGACGTGGCCCGTGGCCGCCCCATGACCGTGGAGGGGGAAACGCGGTGGCCCGGCGGTTGCTGGTGGTGAGCGCGCACGCCGCGGACTTCGTGTGGCGCGCCGGCGGTGCCATCGCCACCGTGACCCGCGCGGGCGGCCAGGCCCTGGTGGTCGCGCTGTCCTACGGGGAGCGGGGCGAGTCCGGCGAGCTGTGGGCACAACCGGCGCAGACGGTGGACCGGGTGAAGGCCATCCGCCACGAGGAGGCGAGCCGCGCGGCGGAGATGTTGGGCGCGTCCTTCCACTGCCTGGACTGGGGAGACTACCCCCTGGAGGCGGGCCGGGAGGCCACCGAGCAGCTGGCCGCGCTCCTCCGGGAGTGGGCGCCTGACGTCATCCTCACCCACCCGGAACGCGACCCCTTCAACCCGGACCACCCCGTCGCGTACCAAGCCACGGAGCGGGCGCGCCTGCTGGCTTCGGGGTCCGGGGTCGCCAGCGCCTTCCAGACCGCACCCCCTGCCGAGGTGCTCGCCTTCGAGCCGCACCAGTCCGAGCTGTGCGGGTTCTCGCCCACCACCTTCCTCGACATCACGCCGGTGTTCCCGCTGAAGCAGCGGGCCATGGAGGCGGTCGCATCGCAGCGGTACCTGGTGGCGTACTACACGGCCATGGCGGAGCGGCGCGCCAACCACGCGCGCCGGATCTCCGGAGACCGCACGATCCAGTACGCGGAGGCGTTCCAGCGCCTCCTGCCGCAGGTGGTGAGGGAGCTGTGGACGCGGACGTGGCAGAACTGGCGCGGCTGGGGGTGGCCACCGTGTACGAGGCGGCGGGGCGCACCGGCCTGGTGGAGGGGCCCTGGATCCAAGTGGTCCCCGGGAGCCGGGCGGCGGGGCGGGCCCGCACGGTCCGGTGCGGTCAGGATGACAACCTCATGGTCCACGCGGTCATGGAGTGGGTCCGCCCCGGCGAGGTACTCGTGCTCACCATGCCGGACCCCGCCCCCGTGGCCCTGGTAGGGGAGCTGCTGGCGGTCCAGGCGAAGGTGCGGGGCGCGGCGGCGATCCTGGTGGACGGAGCCGTCCGGGACCTGGAGGATCTCCAGGCCCTGGGCCTGCCCATCTGGGCGCGGTTCGTGTCCGTCCGCGGGGCGGGGAAGTCCGCTCTGGGGGCCATGGACGTGGCCGTGACCGTGGGCGGAGTTACCATACGGCCAGGCGACGGGGTGGTGCTGGACGCCGACGGCGCGGTGGTGGTGGCCGCGGAGCGGGTGCTGGCGGTGCTGGAGGCAGCCCGGGCCCGGGCTGCCCGGGAGGCGAGGTTGCGGGCGCAGCTGGAGCAGGGTGCTCTCACGTACGACCTGCACGGCCTGCGGCGCCAGGTGGAGGGCGGCAGTTAAGGGCCTAAGGGGGGTGGGGCGTGGTGGACGACGTGCAGTTCTCCGTAGGGCCCCTCAGTTTCGACGTGGCGCATCTCTCCCACGTCGAACTGCTCACGCCCACCCCGGACGACACCGTCCGGTTCTTCACGGAGGTCATGGGACTCACAGAGAGCGGCCGGCAGGGCGATTCGGTCTACCTGCGCGGCTGGGACGACTACGCGCACCACACCCTGAAGGTCACCGCCTCCCCGTGGCCCGGCATGGGGCACTGCGCCTTCCGGACCAGCAGCCCCGAGGCCCTGCGGCGGCGCGTGGAGGCCGTGGAGCGGACCGGCCTGGGTGAGGGATGGGTGGACGGGGACCAGGGCCACGATCCCGCGTACCGGTTCCGGGACCCCGACGGCCACCTGTTGGAGCTGCTGTCCGAGGTGGACTGGTACCGCCCCACGACCCAGACCCAGCCCGCCCTCAAAAACCAGGCGTCCCGCTTCCCGGCCCGGGGTTGCAACCTCCGGCGCCTGGACCACGTGAACTTTTTCGCCGCGGACGTGCGCGCCAGCCGCCGCTTCTTCCAGGAGGTCCTGGGGTTCCGCCTCACGGAGATCGTGGTGTTCGACGACGGGTCCGAGAAAGGAGCCTGGCTCAGCGTCTGCAACAAGAGCTACGAGCTGGCCATCATCGAAGACGGCACCGGAAGCCGCGGCCGGTTCCACCACCTGACCTACGCGGTGGACAGCCGGGAGGAGGTCCTGCGGGCCGCGGACATCTGTCTGGAGCACGGCGTCTTCATCGAGACGGGCCCTCACAAGCACGCCATCCAGCAGACCTTCTTCCTGTACGTGTACGAGCCGGGTGGGAACCGCTTCGAGATCGCCTGCCCCGGTGCCCGCCTGATCCTGGCGCCCGACTGGAGGCCCGTGGTGTGGAGCGAGGCGGAGCGCCGGCAGGGACAGGCGTGGGGGCTTCCCACGGTGGCCACCTTCCACACCTACGGCACGCCTCCCGTGGAGGTGGCCGCCGGCCGCTTGGAGTCGCGCGGGAAGGAATGATCCGGGCACGAAGGGAGGGATTGACGTGAGCACGGCGCCGCGCAACCTTCAGCAAGTGCTGGAGTCGGTACCCAACATCACCGACTACCTGTACAACAACCGCACCGGGACCCGGATCTACCCGGTGGTCCCGCCGGAGTTCACCAACTGGAGGGACGAGCAGCGCTCCTGGCGGGAGACGGTGGCGCTGTACGACCTCTCCTACCACATGACGGACCTGTACGTCCG
Source organism: uncultured bacterium (assembly GCA_938028835.1). GTDB lineage: Bacteria > Sysuimicrobiota > Sysuimicrobiia > Sysuimicrobiales > Sysuimicrobiaceae > Tepidifontimicrobium. The sequence goes on from CALIMJ010000004.1 coordinate 69,367, forward strand.
GGGCCCGGACGCCTTCCGGCTGCTGGAACGCCTGGCCATCAACAGCTTCAGGAACTTCGAGCCGGGACGCGCCAAGCAGCTGGTGGTGTGCAGCCCCGCGGGGTACGTCATCGGGGACGGTATCCTGTTCTACCTGGACCGGGAGAGCTTCCAGCTGGTAGGCCGCCCCTCCGCCCACAACTGGGTTCAGTACCACGCCCAGACGGGGGGGTACCAGGTGGAGCTGGAACGCGACGAGTGGTCGGTGCTGGACCCCTACCGGCCCCGCAAGGTGTACCGCTTCCAGCTTCAGGGCCCGAACGCCCCCGCGCTCCTGGAGAAGCTGAACGGAGGGCCACTTCCGAACGTGAAGTTCTTCCACATGGGCTGGATCACCATCGCGGGCCGCAGGGTGGGTATGCTGCACCACGGGATGGCGGGGGTGGCGGGCGCGGAGCTGTTCGGGCCCTTCGAGGAAGGGCCTGAGGTGAAGGCAGCCATCGTGGAGGCCGGCAAGGAGTTCGGGTTACGGCAGGTCGGGTCGCGGGCGTACGCCACCAACGCGCTGGACTCCGGCTGGATCCCCTGTCCCCTCCCCGCCATCTACACGGGGGAGGAGTTGCGGCCGTACCGGGAGTGGCTCCCGGGCAACAGCTACGAGGCGGTGGGCTCCCTGGGCGGGAGCTTCTACTCCCGCAACGTGGAGGACTACTACCTCACACCCTGGGAGCTGGGCTACGGCCACATCCTGAAGTTCGACCACGAGTTCGTGGGCCGGGAGGCCCTGCAGGCCAAGGCCCAGGGGCCGCACCGTCGCAGGGTGACCCTGGTGTGGGACGGAGACGATGTGGCGCGGGCGTTCGGCACCCTGTTCACCAAACCCCTGGGGCAGCAGGCCAAGTACATCGACCTGCCGGTCTCCCAGTACGCCACGTGGATGTACGACAAGGTCTTGAACCGCCAGGGGGACGTGGTGGGGGTGTCCATGTGGCCGGGCTACAGCTGGAACGACTCCGCCATGCTGTCCCTGGCCATCGTGCAGGAGGAGTACAGCCAGCCGGGTACGCAGGTGGTGGTGGTCTGGGGCGAGGAAGGGGGCGGGTCCCGCAAGCCCAGCGTGGAGCCCCACGTACAGACGGAGATCCGGGCCACCGTGGCGCCGGTGCCCTTCTCGGAGGCCGCACGGAACTACCGGGCCATGGTGGCGCGCCGGTGATGGGCCCTTCCGGGGCCTCGCCGCCCCGCGGCCGGCCCCAGACCCGGTACCGGAACCGCCTGGCGGAGCGGCTCCGGGAGGAAGCGTTCGCGCTCACCGTGGAGTCGCCGCCCCTCGTGGGCTCCAAACCCTTAGAGCAGGTGGTCACCGAGGTTCTGGGCCTCGCCCGCTGGATGGAGCAGGATGGACGGGTGGACGCGCTCACGGTCTCAGACCGGGTACGCACCGACCGGGACCACGACCCGGTCCTCGTGGCGTCGCAAGTGGCGGAGGAGACCGGCTCAGAACCCCTGGTCCACTGGGCCGGTAAGGGGCGCACCCTGCGGGACCTAGAGGGCGATCTGGAGCGTGCCCTCAGCTGTGGACTGTCCAGCTTCCTGCTCCTCACGGGCGACGCCCTACGGGATGCCGCCCGTGGAGGGGTGGACCGCTATCTGGACTCCGTGGACGCCCTCCGCATCGCGCGCCAACGGTTCCCCGATTCGCTCCTGGCCGCTGCCGTGAACCCGTTCAAGTACCGGGAGGAGGCCCTGTGGGGCCAGTACGTGAAGGCCGCGAAGAAGCTGCGGGCGGGTGCGGACTTCTTGATCACACAGATCGGCTGGGATCCCCGCAAGCTGGAGGAGGTGCTCCGGTGGCTGCGCGGCAGGGGCTTCCGCGCGCCGGTGTTGGCCACCGTGTGGCTGCTCACGCCCAGGGTGGCCGCACGGCTGTTGCAGGGTGCCTCCCTGCCCGGGGTGTACGTGCCGCCCGACCTGGTCCGGTGCCTGGAGTCGGAGGGGCAGTCTGCTGACCGCGGGAGGCAACGGGCGATCCGACGCGCGGCCCTCCAGGTGGTGGGGGCGATGCGGCTGGGATTGAGTGGCGCCCACCTCTGCGGCGTGCACACCTCCCGTACCCTCGAGGAGCTCCTGCAGACGGTGGAGGATCTGGCGGACGCGTGCCCTGACCTCGCCACCTGGCAGGTAGCCTGGGAGGAGGCGATGCGCCACCCGGACGGCCGGCCGGTGCAGCTGACACCCGAGGGCGCGTATTACCTGGACCGATCACCGGCGGGTGGAACCTCGCCGTCCGCGTCGGAGCTGAGGGGCTTCCGCCTGCTGCGGGCCGTGGATCGGTGGGTGTTCGACCCCGCCTCACCTGCGTCACAGGCCCTCCGGGCCCTCCTCCGCCCCGTGGACCCCGCCGGCCCCGCAGGACGGCTCCTCACGCGGGCGGAAGGTGCCATCAAGGGGCCCTGGCTCGGCTGCCAGCTCTGCGGCACCTGCAGGCTGCCCCACACCTTCTTCGTGTGCCCGGAGACCTGCCCGAAGGGGCTGGCCAACGGTCCCTGCGGGGGCACGGACGGCAACACCTGCGAGTTCCGCGACCGGGAGTGCGTCCACGCCCGTATCTACCGCCTAGCCAAGTATGCGGGTGAGCTGGAGACCTGGGAGCGCACATGGGTCGCGCCGGTGCCGGACGCCACGCGGGGCCACTGCTCCTGGCTGCTCCACTACCGCGGTCAGGGCGCCCGGACGGAAGTGTTGCCCGCCGCAAGCGGTCCTCCGTCCACCGCGGAGGCGGAGCTGTCGCAGGCGGCTACGTGAGCCCCACCACGCGCCCCATGGCGTCCACGTCCAGCCGCTCCGCTGCCGGGTGCTTGGGCAGCCCCGGCATGGTGAGCACGTCGCCCGTGTACACCACCACGAAGCCCGCCCCCGCGGCCAGGCGGACGTCCCGCACCGTGACCCGGAAACCTTGAGGCCGGCCCAGCCTGGCGGGGTCATCGGACAGGGAGTACTGGGTCTTGGCCACGCACACCGCCAGCTCGCCGTAACCCAGCTCCTCGTACCGGCCCAGCCTGGCCCGGGCACGCGGCGAGAGTTCCACGCCGTCGGCGCCGTAGAGGGTGGTGGCGACCGCTTCCAGCTTTCGGGCCAGGGGCCAACCGGGTTCGTACAGGTAACGGGGCTCGGTGGGTGGCGGCCCGTTTCGCGCCAGCTCGTCCACCACCTCCGCCAGCTCCAGGGCGCCCTCGCTTCCTAGCTCCCAGCCGCGGAATCGGGCCGCGGGGACCCCGAGGTCCCGGCAGTGGTCGAGGACGACCCTCACCTCGTCCCGGGAGTCGGTGGCAAAGACGTTCAGGGCCACCACAGGTCGCATGCCCAGGTGGCGCACGTTCTCCACGTGCTTGTCCAGATTTGCCAGCCCCCGCTCCACCGCGGCCGGGTCGGGCTCATCCGCCTGTTTCCCGGCACCGCCATGGGCCCGCAGCGCTCTCACGGACGCCACCACCACCGCCACGGAGGGCCGCAGCTGCCCCGTGCGGCACTTGATGTGCACGAACTTCTCCGCGCCGAGGTCGGTACCAAAACCCGCCTCGGTGACCACCACCTCCGCGCACTTCAGTGCCAGCTTCGTGGCCACCAGACTGCTGCATCCGTGCGCGATGTTCCCGAAGGGCCCGCCGTGCACGAACGCGGGGGTGCCCTCGAGGGTCTGGACCAGGTTCGCGTGGATGGCGTCCTTCAGGAGCGCGGCGGCCGCACCGGCGATTCCCAGGTCCGCCACCGTCACCGGGCTGCCGTCTTCTCGCTCCCCCACCACCATCCGGCTTACCCGCCCCTTGAGGTCTGCGAGGTCCTGTGCCAGGCACAGCACCGCCATGATCTCGGAGGCCGCGGTGATGTCGAAGCCGGTCTCCCGCGCCACGCCGTGCGTACCTCCACCCAGCCCCACCACCACCTGACGGAGGGCCCGGTCGTTGGTGTCCAGCACCCGGCGCCAGAACACGTTCTCGGCACGTAGCTGCGGGACCGTCCGGTGGAACAGGGCGTTGTCCACCACCGAAGCGATGAGGTTGTGCGCCGCGGCCACCGCGTGGAGGTCGCCGGTGAAGTGCAGGTTGATGTCCTCCGCGGGGACCACCTGGGCGCGTCCCCCTCCCGTCCCGCCCCCCTTGACCCCGAAGCACGGCCCCATGGAGGGCTCGCGGATGGCCACCGCGGCGCGGCGCCGCAGCCGACGCAGTCCGTCCGCCAGCCCGATGGCGGTGGTCGTCTTCCCTTCGCCCGCGGAGGTGGGGTTGATACCGGTGACCAGAACCAGGGCCCCATCGGGCTGCCCTTGCCTGCGGTGCAGGGCGTCCACCACCACTTTGGCTTTGTCCCAGCCGTAGGGAATGACCTCGTCCTCCTCCAGCCCGAGGTCGCGCAACACGTCCGCCAGCAGCCTCGAGGTCATCCGATCCCTCCTCGTCCGGCCGGGTCCGGGCCCGTCCGGCGTCTCCGAACACAATATGACACCCGTGGCTGGCTCCGGCGCGGTACCAGCCCGGGCTCCAACCCGCCCCCGGTTACCTGGACGCGAACGGGGTGGCGGGGTACGCGAACGGTGCTGTGGCGAACTCCCGCGGCCAGATCAGCACGCTCTGGCCGTTCTGCCACTGGTGGGCGATGACCGGGACCGGGCTCGTCCCGTCCGGGCGGAACCGCACCCGCCCCGCCAGGGTCATCATGTTCACCTTCGCCAACGCGTCCCGGCTCCTGCCCGGCTCCGTACTCTGGGAGGCTTCCACCGCCGCGGCGATCACCTGCACGCACGCCACCGCGGAGCCCACCGCCACCTCCGCGGGCGTCCCGAAGCGGCGCTGGTACCACGCGTTCAGTTCGTCCACGCCCGGGTACTTCACCGCGTGGTGCCAGCCGGGCATGGACACCCAGAAGTCCCCGTCCTTTCCCAGGGCCTGCCGGACCGCAAGGGAGTCCGCCCCCCGCAGGGCGAAGAAGGCCTTGGGCGT
>CALIMJ010000005.1 GCA_938028835.1 uncultured bacterium
ATCACCCGGGAGAACTTGTCCATCTTGACCAGGGGGAGGACATTGACGTCCTTCCGGGACGAGATCACCCGGTTGTCCTCGAAGAACTTCTTCTCGGTCTCCTTGCTGGTGAGGAACTTGATGAACCTCCACGCCGCCTCCGGGTGGGCGGTGTGTGGGCTCATGATCCAACCCGACAGCCACGCGGCCGTGATGCGCCGCCGGCCCGCGGGGACCGGTGCCGCCTCCAGCACCTCCGCGGCGTTGAGCTGCGGGTTGATGGCATTCACGATGGGGTAGGTCCACCCGGAGCCGATCTTCATGGCGATGCGGCGGTGGGCCATCTGGATGCGCACGTCCTGCGGCCCGAAGGTGGTGACCCCGGGCGGCGTCACCCGGTCCACGGTGGCCAGCTCCACGACGAACCGGAACGCCTCCCGGAACTCTGGGGTGTTCATGGCCGAACGCCGGCCGTCGGGGCTCAGGAAGTCCGCCCCGAAGCTCCACACCATGGGCAGGATCCGCAGGGGCAGCCCGGGGTTCTTGGAGGCGGGCATGCTGAACCCCCACTGGTCCACGCGTCCGTCGCCGTCCGTGTCGCGGGTCAGGCGCTTGGCGTACTCCCGGAACTCCTCCCACGTGCGAGGCGGCCGGTTGGGGTCGAGGCCCGCGGCCCGGAATAGCTCCCGGTTGTAGATCAGCACCATGGACATATAGTCCCCGGGCATGGCCATGAGGCGCCCCTTGTGCGTGAGGGACTTGATGGGGAACTCGTACCAGCTCTTGAGAAAGTCGGGACCCTCCTTCTGGACGAAGGGCGTCAGGTCCGCGGCGCAGCCCAGCTCGAAGAACATGGCGAGGGAGAAGTTGTGCAGCTTCACCACGTCCGGCATACGCCGGGCCGCGCACTCGGCCTGATAACGGGCTTCCTTCTCCCCGTAGGAGATGGGCTCCGGCACGATGCGGATGCCGGGGTTCCGGCTCTCGAAGATGCGGATGGCCTCCCGCAGCGACCGGCCCCACACGGTCTCCACCAGGTGCCAGTTGGAGAACCGCAACGTCACCACCTCGCCCGCGCGGATCGCGGGAGCGAGCGTCCACACCAGGGCCGCCACGACGGCGACCGCCGCCAGCCGACCGCCCGAACGCCTCACGCCCCTCACCTTTTGTCCGCTATACGGACACATTGTCCTCTTGGCAAGAACACTATACACCCCCGGACCGACCCCTTCCTCCTGCGCCCCGCGGGGTCCGAGGGAACGGCCGCGGCGTCCCGCAGGGGCCTCTAGGCCCCGCGCAAAACTTAGCCGGGGAGAAGGTGGCGCCGGAGGTGCCGGATGAAAACCGCCGGGAAGGTGTTCGTGGTCACGGGGGCCGGCAGCGGCCTCGGGCAGGCGTTGACCCTGGAGCTGCTGCGGCGCCGGGCGCGGGTGGCCGCCGTGGACAAGCGGCCGCAGGGACTGGAGCAGACACGTGCACAGGCGGGGGATCTGGCTGAAAACCTCAGCCTACACGCTCTGGACATCACCGACCGGGGTCGAGTTGAGGCGCTGCCGACGGAGGTGGAAAGGGCTCACGGCCAGGTGGATGCCCTGGTGAACAACGCGGGGGTCATCCAGCCCTTCCTGCCCCTGAAGGACCTCGACGAGGAGGCCATCGAGCGGGTGATGCGGGTGAATTTCTACGGCACCCTGTTCATGACCCGCGCTTTCCTGCCGCGGCTGCTGGTCCGGCCGGAGGCGCACCTGGTGAACGTGGCCAGCATGGGCGGCTTCCTGCCCGTTCCGGGCCAGACCGTGTACGGGGCGTCGAAAGCCGCTGTGAAGCTGCTGACGGAGGGACTGTGGGCGGAGCTGCAGGGCACGCCCGTGCGGGTCACCCTGGTGCTGCCTGGAGCCATGCGCACGGACATCGCCGCGCACTCGGGGGTCGAGCTCCCGCGGGCCGCGGGCCAAGCCCGCGTGCCCGTCCTGGAGCCCGCGGAGGCCGCGCGGGTCGTCCTGGACGCGGTGGAGCGCGACGCCTTCCGCGTGCTGGTGGGCCGGGACGCCCGCACCATGGACCTGCTGTACCGCCTGAGCCCCCTGGCTGCCACGCGGCTCGTCCGGCGGCGGATGGGCTACCTCCTGGCCCCCTGAACGGAGTCGGCGGCCCCCGCCTCCAACGTCAGACGGCCAGACCGCGTTCCCGCAGGCCTGCCCGGAACGTGTCGGTGGCCCGGGCTGCCGCGGCGCTCAACAGCCGGGCATCAGACCCCAGGGCGATGAACCGGAATCCCTGGTCCACCCGCCCCAGGGCGTCCTCAGGGCCGGTGCACATCACGCCCGCGGCCTTGCCGTGCCGGCGGGCCGCGTCCAGCACCCGGTCCACCGCCCGGCGGAAGTCCTCCGACTCCAGGTCCCGCCACCGCTGCAGGTTCGCGGACAGGTCGTTGGGCCCCACGAACAGCACGTCCACCCCTTCTACCGCGGCGATCTCGTCCACGGACTCCACCGCCGGAAGTGTCTCTACCTGGCAGGCGATCAGCACCTCCCGGTTCCACGTGCTGAAGTACTCGGGCAAGGTGGTACCGTAGCCGCTCGCGCGCGTCCCCGCAACGCCCCGGATTCCGTCCGGTGGGTACCGGCAGGCAGCCACCACCCGTCGCGCCTCCTCCGCGCTGCCCACCAGGGGCACCACCACGCCCCACGGACCCCGGTCCAGGGCGCGTTTGAGGACGGGCGCCTCCCCGGAAGGTACCCGCACCAGGGGGACCACAGGCGTCCCCCGCAGGGCGCGCAGCATGTCCTCCAGGGTCTCCCACCCGATGGGGCTGTGCTCCAGGTCCACCAGCAGCCAGTCCAGGGGCAGCGCTCCCAGGATCTCCGCCACCGAGGGGCTCGGCAGGGTCAGCCAGTAACCCACCGCCACGCCCCCTTCTTGCAGTCGGTGCTTGACGGGGTTGCGCAACGTCCTCACCTCTGCGACGCGTTCGTGGATGGGGTCGCCATCCCTGCGGAGACTTCTACAGGCCCACGTGGCCTCCTTTCCGCGCGCGGACCTGTCCGTCACGGAATGTCTGCTCCCAACGGCGCCCGGGCGAGCACCTGGAGGAGGTCCGCGAGGCCCACGAACTCCACCGTGACGTCCCCGAACCGCTGGACCCAGGGCCGATCCACGTCGCTGGCCACCACGAAGTTGCGCCCGCCGGGATAGCGACGGCGAAAGGCCAGGAGGTTCCTCGGCTCGAAGGCCGCCGCCTTCCACTTGCACTCCACCGCCACGGGAGCCGATCGACCGAGGGGCAGGACGAAGTCCACCTCGTGGCCCCGCTTGTCACGCCAGTAGTGCAGCCGCCGGGTCTGGAGGCGGGCGTGCAGCTCGTTGAGCACATAGTGCTCCCACAGCCAACCCAGGTCTTCCTCCCGCAGCTCCGACCACCCGCGGAAGTGGAGGACGAAGCCTGTATCGAACCCATAGACCTTCGGCGCCGCCACGATCTCGGTGGCCAACCGCCGGGAAAAAGGCCGGACCCGGTGGGCCACGTAGGTCGCCTCGAGAACGGCCAGATAGTTCCGGATCGTGGTGTGGCTCACGCCGCACTCCCGCGCGTAGCGACTGGCCTCGAACAGGCTGCCGCTGCGGGCGAGCAGCAGCTCCACGAACTGCAGAAAGGAATCCCGGCGCTCCAGCCGGAAGAGCTCCTGCAGATCCTTCGCCCAGTAGGCGTCCATCCAGTCCTGGTAGTCCCGCTCGGGCACGGCCGCCGACAGGAAGAACGGCGGCAGACCACCGTGCCGAAGACGGCGGACCAGATCTTGCAAACCGAAGTCCACGAGATCTTGACTCATCAGCGGCGTCAACCACACGACTTCGCGCCGACCTGCCAGGGTATCCTGGAACTTCGCAGAAGCACCGAGCGTCGACGAGCCGGTAGCCACGACCCGTACCTGTGGGTAGTGGTCGGCGGCGATCTTCAGGACAGCGGAGGGGTCCGGCAGTCTGTGAACCTCGTCGAGCACCACCCGCCGACCCCGCAAGGCCCTCAGGAAGGCCTCCGGGTCCTGCAGCTGCCGCCGGATGCGGGGCAGCTCACAGTCGAAGTACTCCACGTCCGGGAGGGACTGACACAAGACGGTCTTCCCCGCTCGACGGACTCCCGCCAGCCACACCACGGAGCGGCTGCGCCAAGCCTCCTCAAGTCTCAGCAACCAGTAGGTCCGCTTGTACCACATGCCATTTTGCAATCATATAGTAGCACTATCTGAAAATATATTGTCAAATGGTATCAGACTAGGTGCAGACCCCAGGGTCTCAGGGTCTATAGTGGCTCCGGTGGGAGCTGCGATGGGGCATCGGGTTCTCGCGACACCCCGGTCGTTCTTCGAGGAGGGACGGGAGGGGCTCGAGCTGCTGCAGGCGGCGAGGGTGGAGGTGGTCCCGTCCCCCGTGGACCGGCCCCTCCAGGACGACGAGCTTGCCGCCTTCCTGGGCGAGTTCGACGGGCTGGTGGTGGGCGTGGACCGGGTGGGCCCAAGGGCCCTGGCGGCTGGCCGGCCGCGGCTCCGGGTGGTGGCGCGAAACGGCGTGGGCACGGACACCGTGGACGTGCAGGCCGCCACGGAGCTCGGGGTGGTCGTGACCAACGCCCCCAGCGTGAACGCGGACAGCGTGGCGGACTTCACGTTCGCGCTGCTCCTGGCCCTGGCCCGCCGCCTGGTGGAGGCCGACCGGGCGGTGCGCGCGGGAGACTGGCCTCCGCTTGTGGGCGTGGAGCTGCGCGGCAAGTGCCTGGGTCTAGTGGGGTTCGGCCGCATCGGGCAGCGGGTCGCCGAGCGCGCCCGGGGCTTCGGGCTTCGGGTGGTGGCCTACGACCCGCAGCCCGACCGCGAGGTGGCCCATGCCCTCGGGGTGGAGCTGGTGCCCTTCCACCGACTTCTGGAGCAAGCGGACTTCCTGAGCCTCCACCTCCCCCTCCTGCCCGAGACCCGCCACCTCCTGGGAGAGGCGGAGCTGCGCCGGATGAAACCCACGAGCTACCTGGTGAACACCGCCCGCGGCGGGGTAGTGGACGAAGCAGCCCTTGCCCGGGCCCTCCGGGACGGCTGGATCGCGGGTGCGGCCTGCGACGTGTTCGAGGAAGAGCCCCCGCGCGCTTCCCCCCTTCTGGGTGCTCCCCACCTGCTCCTGTCGCCCCACATGGCCTCCCACACCCGCGAGGCCATCGCCCGCGCGTCCCGGGTGGCCGCGGAGAACGTCCTGGCGGTCCTCCAAGGCCAGCGCCCGCCGAACCCCGTGAACCCCGAAGTCCTCGGAGACCCCGCGCCGCCGCACCAAGCCTGACCCGCCGTGGGCGGAAATGCAGGAGGATGAACCGAGTCTTCTCAGTGCGGCAGCAGGCCCCCGCGCTCGAAGGCCACCCGTTTCACCCCCTCGGTGGCGAGGAGGTAAGCTGCTGTGGCTGCCAGGATGAAGGCCAGGTAGGGCGGGGGGAGCGGCGCAAACCCGAGGGGGCCGGCCAGGGGCGAGTAGGGGAGCAACACCCCGATCCCCACGCACGCCAGCACGTTCGCCACCAAAACCGGGCTGGGGCGATGCCGCCAGGGGGCTTTCGCGGTGCGGATCACGAACACCACCAGGCACTGGGTGGCCAGGGACTCCACGAACCACCCCGTGTCGAACAGGGTTTCGGGGGCGCGCAGCACCCGCAGCAGCACGAAGAAGGTCAGGAAGTCGAACAGCGAGCTGACCGGCCCTACCCACAGCATGAAGGACCGGATGAACCGCACGTCCCACCGCCGGGGCCGGGCCGCCAGGTCGGGGTCTACTGGGTCGGTGGGGATGCTGATCTGCGCCAGGTCGTACAGGAAGTTGTTCAGCAGGTTCTGGTGGGGGAGCATGGGCAGAAGGTCGGGGGTGCCGGCTGAACCTGCTCCACTGCAGGAGGTCTATTGCTCGTAGAAGATCTGGACCTCCTCCGGCCTCCAGATCTCCAGGGGGTCGCGGGCAGAGGCGGCAGGGTGTCGCAGGCGGTGGTAGGCACCCGCGAAGAACAGGAGGGGCCGCAGGGGGGCCTCGGAGCGGTGCAGGGCCAGCACCCGGCCCAGGAACAGCCGGTGGTCACCCGCCTCCACCACCCGGTCCACCGCGCAGCCCACACTGGCGAGGGCGCCTTCCAGGCGCGGGCCGCCCACCCACGGTACGAACCGGTAGTCCGGCGGGGTCGGCCGCTGCCACATGCCCGCGAAGTACCGGGACAGGTCCTCCTGAGCTTCCGAGAGGATGTTCAGGGCGAATCCCCCGGCCTCCTCCAGGAACGCGTTCATGCGGGCCGTGCGGCCCACCGACACGCACACCAGCAGCGGCTCCAGAGACACCGACATCACCGCGTTGGCGGTCATGGCGTGGGTGCGCTCGCCCGCGGCCGCGGTGACCACCGTGACCCCGGTGGCGAACAGCCCCATGACCCGCCGGAACTCTTTCGGGTCGGGCGCCTCACTCACGGGACACCGCCGGCGCTTCCTCGGGCAGAGCGGGAGCCTGCTGCTCCGCCCGCTCCAGGAACTCGCGCACTCGCTCCATGTACGGCCGCCGGTCGTAGGACTGGAACATAGCCCCCGCCATGCGGACCGGGTCCCCGAAGAAGAACCGCTCGTACAGCACCTGCCGGGAACCGAACGCGCTGACCGCGATGTCCCACGCCAGCCGGAACAGCTGGATCCGCTCCGTGGCCTCCGCCCGAGCGGCCTGGTAGTACCGCCGGATGACCGGCCCCATGGGGCCCTGCAGGTCCTTTTCCGTGGGGATGGCCATGAACCCGGAGGCCCCCAGCTGCTGCAGGATCTCCACCAACCGCGGATAGGCCCGCACGTACAGGTTCCGCGCCGCGTCCAGGGGCGGCCACGCGGGCTGCAGCACCCCCCAGCGGTTGGGCTGCGCTTCCACCTCGCTGGCCACCAGGAACGCCCGCATGGCCTCCAGCACGATGATGATCTCCGCGATCTTCTCGTGCACGTGCTGGTAGCCCTCGATGGCGATGGTGTCCACGATCAGGGACGCCACGCCCAGGAGGAATTCCGTCTTCGCCACGTTCTTGGTCACCACCTGGTGGGCCATGAAGGCCACCGCCCCGGTGGCGGCAAACGCGCGGTTGCAGCGGTCCACGTCCCGCAGGAGGAACACCCGGTCCCAGGGCACCCGCACGTCGTCGAAGATCACCACCGCGTCCATCTCCTCGAAGCGGCTGCCCAGGGGGTGTTCGAAGGCGGACCGGCCGTAGTCGAAGGACTCCCGGCACTGGAAGCGCAGCCCGGGCGCGTCGCAGGGCACCGCCACCGCGAAGGCGTACGGCGCGTCCTCCTCCCCGCTCTTCAACAGCGTGGAGGGGAACACCAGGATCTCGTCCGCGGTGGGCAGGGTGGCCAGCATCCGGGCGCCGCGGAGGACGATCCCCTGCGCGTCCTCCTGCACCACCCGGCAGGCCAGGTAGGGGTCCGCCTGCCGGGCCGGCCCCACGGATCGGTTCGCCTGTGGGTTGATCAGGGTGTGGGTCAGGCACAGGTCCGCTTCCCGCACGAACTCGTAGTACCGCCGGATGTTCTCCCCGAACCGCGGGTCCAGCTCCGCGCAGTAGTCGGCCGCGGACGCGTAGCCCACCAGGGCCCGGTTCAGGTAGTCCGGGCTCCGGCCCATGAACCCGCCGGAGTAGTCCGCCCAGCGCTTCATCATGCGGCGGGTGCGGACCAGGTCGTCCACGGTCCGCGGGACCAAAAACGACAGGCCCACCGGCTGCCCCGTGGTGGGGGACGGGTAGGTCATCTCGTCCCGCAGCTCCGGGTGGTGCTGCAGGTCGTAGAGGGCCGCCACGCTGCGGGTGATATTCCGGAACGCTGGGTGCTCCGTGGGGTCCTCCACCCGCTGGCCCTCGTACCACAGCTCCCGCGGACGGCTCCGCAGCCCCTCCAGGTACTGTGCCCCGGTCCTTGCCGGCATCGCGATCCCTCCCAGATCCGGACGTGGGGTGCCCTACACCTCTGGCTCCTCCGACACCACGGGGTTTTCCAGAGTCCCGATCCCCTCCACCTCCAGGCGCATCACGTCCCCAGGGTACACCGGCTCGACCCCCCGCGGCGTGCCGGTCAGGATGAGGTCGTCCGGCTCCAGGGTCATGATCTCCGAGACGAACGCCACCAGGTTCGGGATCTTCCACAGCAGGTTCGCCGTACTTCCCTCCTGCCGCAGCGAGCCCTTCACGTACGCGCGCAGGCGCAGGGCGTGCGGGTCCTCCACCTCCCCCTCCACCACCCACGGGCCCACGGGGCAGAAGGTGTCGTAACCCTTGGCCCGCACGGGTGGCCGGTAGAAGTTCCCCACGTAGTCCCGGACGGTGACGTCGTTGGCGATGGTGTACCCGCGCACCACCCCGTAGACCTCTTCGGGCCGCACCCGCCGGCACCGGCGGCCGATCACCACCGCCAGCTCGACCTCCTGGTGCAGGTGCCGGACGCCCCGGGGATAGACCACCGGCGCACGGTGGCCCACCAGGCTGGAGGGCGGCTTGAAGAATAGGGCGGGTTCCTCCGGCACGCGCACCCCCAGCTCCTCCGCGTGGTCCGCGTAGTTCAGAGCCAGCCCCACCACCTTGCTGGGCTGCACGGGAGGCAGCCACACCACCTCCTCAGGCCGGTAGGAGCGGCCGGCCTCGTCCAGCAGCCAGCCCTCTCGGAACTCGCCCGTGCGCACCCGCCCGGCCGCGGCGAACCGCACCCGCTTCACGCGGTCACCTCCGCGGGCAGGAGCCCGTACTGCACCAAGGTCTGCCGGATCCGCCGGCGGTTGGCCTCCGAAGGCAGTACCAGGGGCAGCCGCACCTCCGGGTGGATCCGGCCCAGAAGCCCCAGGGCGTACTTCACCGGCCCCGGGTTGGTCTCCACGAACAGCACCTCGTTGAGGGGCAGCAGCTCGTAGTGCAACTCCTGCGCCCCGCGCACGTCGCCCGCCCGCCACCCTTCGTACAGGAGACTCAGGCGGTCCGGAACCAGGTTCGCGGTGGCGCTGATGAACCCGGCGCCCCCGATGGCCAGCATGGGGTAGCAGAGGACCTCGATCCCGCTGAACAGGAGGAAGTCCCGGCCGCAGGCCCACAGGACGCGGTTCACGTGCTCGAAGTCGCGGTTGGCTTCCTTGACGCCCACCACGTTCTCGCAGTCCCGGCGAAGTCGCGCCAGGGTGTCCACCTCCAGGTTCACCGCGGTCCGGCCCGGGATGTTGTACACGATCACCGGAAGGCGCGTGCTGCGGGCCACCGCCCGGAAGTGCTGGTACAGGCCTTCCTGGGTCGGGCGCACGTGGTAGGGCACCAGCACCAGCAGCGCGTCCGCGCCGGCCTGTTCTGCGAAATCCGCCATCTCCACCGTCTCCCCGTGGTGGTTGGTGCCCACCCCCGCCACCACCGGGACGCGGCCGGCTGCGGCGCGCACCGCCAGCTCGATCACCCGCTTCCGTTCGTCCACCGACAGGGACGTGGGCTCCCCCGTGGTCCCACAAACGGAGATCCCGTGGCTTCCGGAGGCGATCTGCCACTCGACCAGGCCCCGCAGGGCCTCCTCGTCCACCTGGCCGTCCCGGAAGGGGGTGACCAGGGGGACGATGGAACCGCGCAGCCGGCTAACGTCCACGGCTTCTCCCTCCGATCCGTGCTCCCGGCTGCGCGGCCGGCGACCCTCCGACCCAGCGCAGATACGCCTCGAGGGTCCGCAGCTTGTGCTGCCGCGCGAAGGCCTCTACTTGCTCTGGCGGCGCGCCCTGCTCCAGCAGGTCCAGCAGCCGGTCGTGTTCGTCCACCGACTGCCGCGCGCGGTCCGGAATGAAGGGGAAGATGGACTGCCGCACCACGTCCGTGCGGGCCCGCAGGCCCTCCAGGAGCTCGGTGAGCAGACGGTGGCCACACGAACGGTACAGGGCGCGGTGGAAGCGTCGGTTCAGGCGGTCGAAACCCGCCAGGTCCCTCCGCCCGACGGCTTCCCGCATGCGGACGTTGAGCTGGCGCAGCCGGTGCAGGGTGGCTGGAGCCAGGCCCGGAGCCGCCAGGGCGGTGGCCCAGGCCTCCAGCACCGCCCGCACGGAAACCACCTCCGCGTACGCCTGGGGGTCTACTTCCGCGACCCGGGCACCCGCGTGCGGCCGGTACGTCAAGAGCCCCTCTGCCTCCAGCTGCCGGACCGCCTCCCGGATGGGCGTGGGGCTCATGTGCAGTTCCCGGGCCAGCGCTTCGATGGTCACCCGCTGCCCGGGCCGGAACTCCCCGCGCAGGATCCGTTCGTGAAGGTACCGGTACGCTTCCCGGTACTTCGCCTGGCGCTCCCCCGTTGACATCCCCATGCGGATCCTATAGGATCTTCCCCGACCCGCTTCCCTGTGTCAAGCCGCGGGTGGGGTGGAAACTTTGATCCGGCCGAACGTGGTGCGCGCGGGTCACGTGGCCCTGTACGTCACGGACCTCGCTCGCGCCCGCGAGTTCTACGAGGGCTTCCTCGGCCTGCAGCCGGTGCACGCCACCGGTGAGGCAGTGTACCTGCGCGGCTACGAGGAGCGGGAGTGGAGCCTCAAGCTGCAGCTCCACTCCTGGCCGGGGCTCCAGCACATCGCCTTCAAGGTGTGGGACGAGGGCGATCTGGACCGGGCCGCCGCCCTGGCCCGGGAGCTGGATCTGCCCTGGCGGGAGGAAGCGGACTTCGACCGGCCCCGCATGGTCCGCCTGCAGGACCCCTTCGGGTTCCCCGTGGTCTTCTACCGGCGGGCCGGCCGGCACCCCTCTTGGCTACAGGAGTACCACCGGTACCGCGGGCCCGGGCTGCAGCGGCTGGACCACTTCAACCTGTTCTGCCCGGACGTCCCCCGTGCCATGGCCTACTACACGGATCGGTTGGCGTTCCGGCTCACGGAGTACACCGTGGACCGCACGGAGCGCGTGTGGGCCGCGTGGCTGCAGCGCAAGGGCAACGTGCACGACGTGGCCCTCACCACGGGAGCCGGCCCCCGGCTGCACCACTTCGCGTACTGGGTGCCCGATCCCCTGGCGGTGCTGCGTGCGGCCGACGCGCTGGGTGGCGCGGGCCAGGTGGACGCCATCGAGCGCGGCCCCGGCCGGCACGGGATCAGCAACGCCATGTTCCTGTACCTGCGGGACCCCGACGGCCACCGGGTCGAGCTGTACACGGGCGACTACTTGGCGGTGGATCCGGAGTTCGAGCCCGTCCGGTGGAGCCTGGACGACCCCCGCCG
>CALIMJ010000006.1 GCA_938028835.1 uncultured bacterium
GGCGAGGCGGTTCCCCGGCTCCCGGCGGCCACCTCCGCTGATGGCGCCCGGGCGAAGCCTAAAAGCGCCTCCCGGCGGGCGCTGTGCCCTGGGGTGCGCCCTGTACGTCCCGGATTCCAATCCTTGTCCCTGGCTCCCTCCCCCGGGACTGTCCCGTGGTCCCGGCCCCTTGGCCCTGACCCCTTGATCCCTGTCCCCTTAGGTCCTGTCCCGTAGGGTCTGTCCCCCGGTGCCTGTCCCTTGGGCTCTGTCCCCTGGGGTCTGTCCCTGGCACCTGGAGGCGGGACGTCCCCGGACCTATCGGGTGCCCGCCTAACTGGACCCGGGCCCGGACTTTAGCCTACGTTAAGGGACGTGAAGCGCCGGGCGCTGGAAGACTACCTGAAGGCGCTGTACGCCCTCTCGGAGTCTGGTGGGGCCGCTACCGTGGGGCAGATCGCCGGACGCCTGAGGGTCTCCGCTCCGTCGGTGACCACATGATGAAGCGCCTGGCCCGCCTGGGCTTGGTGCGTCACGATCCCCACCGAGCTGTACAGCTCACGGAGGCTGGCTGGACGGCGGCCCGCGCGGTGGTTCGCCGTCACCGCCTGTTGGAGCTGTACCCGAACCGAGTCCTGGGCCTGGAGCCCAGCGAAGTCCACCAGGAGGCGGACCGCCTGGAGCACGCCCTTTCCGACTCCCTCGAGCGGCGGCTCGACGAGTTGCTCGGCCATCCCGACACCGACCCCCACGGCGAGCCCATTCCCAGGGGATGACTCCTCGCTCCCGGCAACCGGACCCCGAAGCGGCCGGGGCGAGCACCCGCCCGGCGAACACCGGGATGCTGCTCACCGCCGCGGAGATCCTGGAGGGGCGTACCACCCGGCGGGGGCCGGCACGGATCCTGCCGTTTCTCGGCCCTGCGTTCGTGGCCAGCGTGGCCTACATGGATCCCGGCAACTTTGCCACCAACATCCAGGGCGGGGCTGCCTTCGGATACACCCTGCTTTGGGTGCTGCTCAGCAGCAACCTCACCGCGATGTTGGTCCAGAGCCTTTCCGCCAAACTCGGCATCGCCACGGGGCGGAACCTGGCAGAGATGTGCCGAGACCGCCTGCCGCGTCCCGTGGTGTGGGGCATGTGGGTCATCAGCGAGCTGGTGGCCATGGCCACCGACCTCGCGGAGTTCCTGGGCGCTGCCTTGGGGCTGTACCTGCTGTTCGGTATCCCCCTGATGCCCGCGGCGCTGGTGACCGGAGTCATCACCCTCCTGATCCTGGCCCTCGAGCAGCGCGGCTACCGCCCACTGGAGCTGGTGATCACGGGGTTCGTGGGCGTGATCGCCGCCTGCTACGTGGTCGAGACGATCCTGGACCGGCCCGACTGGCGCGCGGTCCTCCGGGGAGCCCTGATCCCCCAGTTCGCGGGCACGGAGAGCGTGCTGCTGGCCACGGGGATCCTCGGCGCCACGGTGATGCCGCACGTGGTCTTCCTGCACTCGGCCCTCACCCAGCACCGCATCGTGCCCCGGACCGTGGAGCAGGCGCAGCGCCTTTACCGTTACGAGGTCATCGACGTCCTCCTCGCCATGACGCTCGCGAGCCTGATCAACGCAGCCATCCTGATCATGGCCGCCTCCACCTTCTACCGCGCGGGCCTCAGCCACATCGCCAGCATCGAGGAGGCCCACCGGACCCTGGCCCCCCTGCTGGGACCCGCTAGCAGCGCGGTGTTCGCCATCTCCCTGTTGGCCTCGGGACTGTCCTCCTCCACGGTCGGCACGCTGGCGGGGCAGGTGATCATGCAGGGCTTCCTGCGCCGGCAGATCCCGGTCTGGGTGCGCCGCCTGGTGACCATGGCACCGGCGCTGGGGGTCATCGCTCTGGGCCTGGATCCCACCCGCACCCTGGTCATCAGCCAGGTCGTCCTCAGCTTCGGTCTGCCCTTCGCCCTGGTTCCCCTGGTGGCCTTCACCAGCCGGCGGGAGATCATGGGGGCCCTGGCGAACCGCCCCCTCACGACGGCTGTTGCCGGGGTCGCTACGGCGCTCATCATCGCCCTGAACGCGTTCCTGTTGTTCCGGCTGGCGGTGGGGGGATAGGGGTGTTCAGGCGGTTGCTGGTCCCACTCGACGGGTCGCGTCTGGCAGAGTCCGCGCTGCCTGCCGCCGCGGAGCTGGCGCGCCGGCTGCAAGCACCGGCGACCCTGCTGCACGTTCTCGAGGCTAGCGCGCCTGCGACGGTACACGGGCACCCGCACCTGCGGACGGAGGAACAGGCGCGGGCCTACCTCCAGGACGCCGCGGAGTGGGTCGCCGCTCGGGGTGCCCGGGTGGAGGTGGCGGTGTGCCCGGAGGTCGAGGGCGTGGCCACCACCATCGCCCGCCAAGCGGAGGCGTCCGGTGCGGATCTCGTGGTGATGACCAGCCACGGGCAGGGAGGGCTGCGCGGGCTCCTGTATGGACGGGTGGCGCAGCAGGTGCTGCAGCGGGGAAAGGCTCCGGTCCTGTTGCTGCCGCCGTCAGACCTCGGACGGCAGGCGGTGTTCGTCTGCCGGCGCCTGATGGTACCGCTGGACGGCAGCGAGGCGTCGGAGACGGCCGTGAACCCGGCGACGCACATCGGACGGGCCTGCCAGGCCGAGCTGCTGTTCGTCTGGGTGGTGCCCACCGTACAGACGATCTCCGGCGAGCGCGGCGCCGCCGCGAAGCTGATGCCCACCGCAGCCGCGGCGTTGCTGGACGTGGAAGCCAGGGAAGCCTGTCGATACCTGGAGGAGGTGGCGAGCCGGGTACGCGCTGCCGGGGTAGCCGCCCGCACCGCGGTGGAGCGGGGTGAGCCTGTACAGGTCCTCCTCGAGACCGCCGCCCGCCAGGCGGTCGATCTCATCGTCATGGCCACCCACGGAAGGTCCGGGGTGAGCGCCCTGTGGGCGGGCAGCGTGACCTCCCGGGTGGTAGCAGCCGGCCAGCGTCCCGTGTTCCTAGTCCGCGTCCCCCTCCCTCAGACAGGCCAACCGGAAGCTCGCGGGGATCCCACGGCCTGAGGCCTCCTGATTGCTGCGGCCGCCTCGGCGCTGTCCCCGGGCTCTGTCCCCTGGAGGGAAGCGGCCCGGTCCGCTCCCAGGGCGAGGTCTACCGAGCCAGTTGGCGCGGCCGGGCGGAGGCCGCACAGGGCACCAGGGGGACCACCCGGGCGGCCCGGTACCCGCAGGCGGACAACACGGAGGCCCGCACTGCTGACGCGTGCGCGTAAAAGCGCGGCGTGGGAAGGGTCAGGTCCACCACCAGCGCCCCGGACGTCCCCCTCACCGCCGCGGCCACACAGCACCACCCTGGCTGTGTGACCTCCACGTCAAGCCAGCACCCCTGTGTACCTTCCCCCGCGGCAACCGCGTCCGCTACCGCCCGGCAGCGGTGCGGGGCAACACCCACCCGCCTGTCGCTGTCGGCCCCTTCGGCCCGCAGCACCTCCACCGGGCCCCACGCGGGGTCCACCGCCACCAGGCGCGCCGCCCCGCCCCACGTGCCCGCCAGATCCTCCACCGCCGCGCGGACCGAAGCGAGCGCTGGCTCTGTGGCCAGGAGCTCGGCGGACAGCGCGTGCAGCCGGGTGCCCAGCGCGTACCGCCGGGAAGGCGTCCTGCGCAGCAGCCCGGCCGCGCACAGCGTCTTCAGCAGGGCGTGCACCGTGGACCGGGGCAGCCTCAGCGCCTCCGCCACCTCGCTCAGGGTACGCTCCGGGTGCGCGGCGTCGAACAGCCCCAGCACCGCACCCGCCCGCAACACCGTAAGGAGCATTTGCCGCGATGCTACGGACCCCCCGGGACGCGCGCAATGCCCAGCCTGCGCGGATTTGGTAGCGCAGCCAACCCGATGCAAACGCACCAGTCCGGGGCCGGGCCCTCTCCCAGGGGCCACCGCCCGGAGCGGTCAGGAGCCGCGCAGGTAGGTGAACAGGGCGTGCTTGCACCGCTCCCGGGTTTGGGCGTGAGTGGCCTCAGGGTCAGGCTCCTGCAGCCACTGCAGGAACAGGCCGTCCACCAGGGCCCGCATCACCGCCGCGGCCTCCTGCACGTCCCGAACCCGGAAGGCCCCTTCCCGTACGCCCTCCTCGATGATCTGGCCGTACACGGCGTCCACGATGCCCCGAAAGGTGGCGCTCAGCTCCTGGAACCGGTGCTGCCGGGCGGCGCTGCTCAGCAGGTCGGTGTACACCAGGTAGAAGTCCCGGTTGGCCCGGGGGTCCACGAAGATGGCGTCGATGGTAGCCTGGATCTTCTCCTCGGGGGTACGCGCCCGCCGCACTGCGGCGTAAATACGCCGCGCCACCCGCGCCAGGACCCACCGGAGGGTGGCCAGGACCAGGTTCTCCTTGGTTCCGAAGTAGTAGAGGAGGATCCCCTTGCTGACCTGCGCCCGATCCGCGACCCGCTGCAGGGAAAGGTGGCGCAGGCCCCCCTCCGCCAGCACCTGGTACGTGCAGCGGAGCAGGTGCTCCTGCTTGGGCGACAGCTGCGTCTCCAGCGCCGCCACCCGCGGCCGGACCGCGGCGCTGGAGTCTACGACGGTCTGCTCAGGCGCTCGGCCAGCTGCGTCAGCCGTTGGTGCTCCCCCGCTCCCTGCTGATGTTCCACCCCATCATAGCAGCGGCCCACGTCCGCGTCATCGGAGGCCTGCAGCACCGCCTCCCCCATGGGGAAGAGGACCTCGTTCTCCTTGGCGATGTGCGCCCGCAGCAGCTCCACGTACTTCCAGGCCAGGTCCACCACCTCCCCGAGGTCCCCGCGGCCCGCCTCGTACCGGTCCACGGCGTCCGCGATCCCCCGGACCAGCTGGCGCCCCATCTCGTGTTCGGCCAGCATCACCCCGATGGGGCCACCCTCCCGGGGCACTCCCCGCCGTTCCAGGCACGGGAACAGGCAGCGCTCCTCCTTGCCGTGGTGGCAGCGGTCCACAAAGCCCTGGCTGAAGGCCACCGCCTCCCGCACGTACCCGGGGTCCAGGGTGCCGCCGGACTGCACGGCCCGCAGGCGCGCTTCCAGCCCGTCCAGCACGCCCAGGATTACCTCGTGGTCTCGGACCAGTTCCTCTGTGGACCGCACGGCTACACCATGGTGAGGCCGCCCGAGACGCTCAGGGTCTGGCCGGTGATGAACGATGCCCGGTCGGAGGCCAGGAACACCACCGCCTCGGCCACCTCCTCGGGCCGGGCCATGCGGCGCAGGGGGGTGCTGCGGACGATGGCGTCGATGAGCTTCTCGTTGCCCGCCTGGATGATCTGCTGCAGGAGGGGAGTGTCCGTGATCCCTGGCGCCACCACGTTCACCCGGATGTTGTGGCGCGCCACCTCCCGCGCCAGGGCCTTGCTGAAGGCGATCACGGCGCCCTTGGCTCCCGAGTAGACGGTCTCGCCTGAAGAGCCCACGCGCCCCGCGTCGGAGCTGATGTTCACCACCACCCCACCCTCCCGCTGCACCATGTGGGGCAGGACCACGTGACAGGTGTTCAGCACCCCGCGGAAGTTGATGTTGATCACCCGGTCCCACAGGTCCTCGGTGCTCTCCAGGAAGGGCACGATGCGATCCCAGCCCGCGGCGTTAATGAGGACGTCCACCCGGCCCCAGTGGTCCAGGACCTGCTGCACCGCCTGCGCCACGTGAGCCCGGTTCGTGACGTCCATCTCCACCGCCAGGGCTTCCCGGTCCTGGCGGCGGATCTCCTCGGCCACCTGCTCGGCGCCCTGCGCGTTGATGTCCGCCACCGCGACCCGCGCACCCCGGGCGGCCAGGGCCAGGCAGGTCGCCCGGCCGATGCCGCTCGCCCCGCCCGTGACCAGCGCCACGCGATCCTGGAACTCCATGCTCCCCTCCGCCTCAGGATGGTGGGTCCCCGGTCCCGCCTACACCTGGCCCGCCCGGGCGGGGACCTCCAGCCGGAACAGTTCGACGGCGTTGTCCCGCACCACCTTCCGGTACACCTCGGGCTTCAGCCCCAGGGCCCGCAGCTGCTCCAGGCTCTGCTTCCACGGCAGCCCGTTGGTCCCCCACAGGCACCGGTCCTGGCCCAGGCGACTGTTCATGAACTGCACCAGCTCCGGCTTCAGGTACTTGGGCATCCACGCGTCGATGCCGATCCACACGGTCTCCCACTTGTAGCAGACGGAGATCAGCTCCTCCACCCAGGGCCAGCCGGTGTGGGCGCCCACCACCTTCAGGGTGGGGAAGTCACAAAGGATCCGGTCCAGGTAAATCGGCCGGCCGTGCTCGGAGGGCATCCCCTCCAGCACGTGGCCCACCTGCATGGAGACGGGGACGTCCAGCTCCACGCACTTGGCATAGAGGGGGTACATCCGGCGGTCGTGCAGGGGGATGTCGAAGCCGTAGATGTGGACGTAAACCCCCTTGAACCCGTGCTGCGTGACCGCCCGCTCGATCTCCTGCAGGCTCTCCGTAATCCGGTACGGGTTGTAGCCCGCCAGGCCCACGAACCGTTCGGGGTAGCGGGTCGTGTACTGCAGGACCTCCTCCAGCTGGGTGTCCATATACATCCAGTGGTTCCGGTGGGACCACATCTTGCACTGGGTGATGAACACCTTCTCGACCCCGGCCTCGTCCATGGCGGCCAGCATGGCCTCGAAGCTGGGGAAACTGGGCAGGCTGCCCCCCAGGGCCCGCTCCATGCGGCACACCAGCTCCCCCTCCTTGGCCTTGTTCCAGCGCGCGATGAACTCCGGGGTAGCCACGTAGTACATGAAGTCGATGGCCCGCACGTCCTCCATCCGCCCACCTCCCTTCCTCGCTCCGTTCAGGCGGTGGCCCGCTGCGCGGTACGGCGCAGCCGTTCCTGGGCCAGCTGGGCCGCCCCCAGGGCCGCCGCGTACACCCCCTCCTCGTCCGGCGGTACCACGAAGCTCACCCGCAGGTCCTGCTCCAGGCACCGCCGCATCAGGGGGACCCGGGTGAGGCCTCCGGTAAGCACGTACCGGGGTTCGCCCCGCAGGCGCTTCACCAGCTGGCCTGCCCGGCCGGCCAGGGCCACGATGGCGCCCGCGCACACGTCCTCCGGGCTGCGGCCGGCCACCAGGTGGTTGATCACCTCGCTCTCTGCGAACACCGCGCACACGCTGCTCACCACCGCGGGGTCCTGGGCCGCCTCCGCCAGCCGGGCGATGTCCGCGGCGGTGTACCCCATGTAGCGCATGGTCTTCTCGAGGAAGGCCCCGCTGCCCGCCGCGCACTTGTCGTTCAGCCGGAAGGCCCGCACCCGGCCCCGCTCGTCCACCCGGATGGCCTTCACGTTCTGCCCTCCGATGTCCAGGATGGTCCGAGCGTCCGGGTACAGGCGGTGGATGGCCCATGCCTGCGCGGTGAGGTCCGTGAGCGCGAGGTCCCGGAAGGGGACCATATGCCGACCGTAACCCGTGGCGGCCACGTAGCCCACGTCCTCCCGCCGGAGCCCCGCACTCTCCAGAGCTGCCGACAGTCCGCGCTCCGCAGCCCGGGCGAAGTTGAACCCTGTGGGCAGCAGGCTGCGGCCCACCACCTGTCCGTCGTCGCACAGCACCACCTTGGTGTAGGTAGCGCCCACGTCGATGCCGGCCACCAACATGGCTACTGCCCTCCCGCGGCCGCGGCCACTTCCGCCCGCTCGCCCAGTAGGACGTGGTCCAGGGCGAACAGGGCGGCGCCGATGGCCCCGCAGAAGTGGGACTCCTCACTCACGTTCACGGGCACCCCGCTCATCTCCCCGATCAGGTGCACCATGGCCACGTTCCGGGCCACGCCGCCCGTGAAGGTGAGCTCGGGCTCGATCCCGACCCGCCGGAGCAGCGACAGGCTGCGCGAGGCGATGGAGGCGTGCACCCCCATCAGGATGTCCTCCACCTTGCGGCCCCTCGCCAGCCAGCCCAGGATCTCCGACTCCGCGAATACCGTGCAGGTGGTGGTAATGGTCACAGGGTTGCGGGCCGTCAAAGCCAGGGGCCCCAGCTCGCCCAGGGGGATCTCCAGGGCCGCGGAGGCCGCCCCCAGGAACCGGCCGGTGCCCGCAGAGCACTTGTCGTTCATGCAGAAGTCCAGCACCTCGCCGCCGGGCCCCACCCGGATGGCCTTGGTGTCCTGGCCGCCGATGTCCAGGACCGTGCGGGTGTTGGGGAACAGGAAGCAGGCTCCTCGCGCGTGGCAGCTGATCTCCGTCACCTGGGTGTCCCCGAACTCCACCTTGAAGCGGCCGTACCCGGTGCCCACGGTGTACTGCACGTCCTCGGCGGACAGCCCCGCTTCCTGGAGCGCGGCCTCGAAGGCGGCCCGCGCCGCCTCGTTCAACCGCGCGCCCGTGTCCACCAGGGCCCGGCCCAGGATCTCCCGCTCCGGGCTCAGGATCACCGCCTTGGTCTGGGTGGACCCCACGTCCACCCCCGCCACCACCTTCTTGGCACCCCACATGTTCACGCTCACCTCCCCACTGCAGCCTTGTGCGCCGCCAGCGCTTCGAAGAAGGCGTCCACGCGGTTCTTGATCTGCGCGTCCGACCACAGCCTCGGGTCCACCAGGTCCGACTGGATGAACAGCCCCGGCACGTTCCGCTGCACCCGCATCCACTCCCGCACGTCCGGCAGTCCCGTGCTGGTAGTCCGGCAGCTCTTCACCCCGTGGAAGCAGATGCCGTCCACCTTCCAGTCCCGCACCACCCGGTCCAGCCACTCCTGCTGGTAGAACATGGCTCCGGTCCAGCCCCAGTAGGTGGCCCGGACCATCTGCTCCGCGAAGCTCTCCAGGGGCCGGCCCAGGTCGTAGCCGAAGCCCGGCACGAAGCCCCCGCCCGCGAACACCATGTAGGTGCTGTGCACGAACACCCCGCCCCAGGAGCTGAACAGCTCCACGAACCGGCGGAAGTGGCTGTAGCAGGCGGTCCCCACCAGCACCAGCCGGAACCGCTCGTCCGGCACCGCCGCCATCCCCAGCCGCACCCGCTCCCGCATCTCCTCCAGGGCCAGCTCGAAGTACCGGGTGCCCTCCGGGGTCCCCCGGTACAGGTTGGCGATGCCCTGGTAGGTGACCCCCTCCAGGGGCGCGTTGAAGGGAGCGGGGATGTGCCGGTTCGTGTCGCACACCGCGTGGTACAGCTCCGCCATGCGGTTGGCCTCCCGCAGGTGCTCCCGGAACCGGTCGATGTCGAAGGACTTCCCGGTGATCCGCTCGCACACCTCGATGAGCTCCCGCAGCTGGCCCAGGACGTAGCGACAGTCGTTCTCGAAGGTCTCCCGGAAGGCCTCCGTGCCCTCCCGCAACGACTCCCGGCCCCGCCAGCCGGGCAGGTCGAAGGTGAACACCGGACAGCCGTAGTAGTGCTCCCAGAACTCTGCCCACTTGAGGTACGTGTTGCACACGTTGTTGGTGACCACCAGGGCGGGCCGGGGGACCCGTCCGTAGGGGTGCTCCCCCTCCTTCAGCTGCACCCCCACGTCCGCCTTCACGTACCCGCAGATGTCCGGGGAGAAGCCGTAGTCCTCCGCCAGCTGGATGTACGCCTGCGACTGGCCCCGGATGGCGGTCTGCAGGGAGGTGATCTCCGGCGCGTTGATGACGAAGTCAAAGGTCAGCAGCAGCTCGGAAAGCGGCGCCATCACGAACACGTAGGCGGTGGGGTGTCCGGTCTGGGCCGCCTCCGTCATCCGCTGCCACCACAGCTCCATCAGCCGCCGGCCCTCGCGCCGGCTGACCCCCAGGATCTCCTGCGCCGATGTACTCACACCGCACCCCCTCACGCGAACTGGAACAGCAAAGACTCCGCGAAGGTCTCCACTTCCATGCCCACCTGCTCGAACACCGTCATGGTCTCCTCGAACTCCATCACCAGGTGCGGGATCCCCGCACCATCCAGGGCCCGGCTGTAGTGCACCTGCTCCTCCAGCCCCGGTTCGCACATCTTGGCCGCGGCCACGATGGCGGCCTCCGCCCCCGCCTCCCGGATGCGCCGCAGGAGCATCTCCGCCTTGGGCTTGCGGGGGTCCCGCTGCACCGGGCTGTAGCTGCTGCGGTTGAGGTAGCTGTCCGCCAGGTTCCGCCAGGGGTCACCGTCCAGGGGGACGTCCTCCGTGATCCACCGCAGCCCGATCATGAGGTCGTCGTCCACGATGTAGCAGGCGTTCTGGATCACCGCCAGCATGTCCAAGGGCGGCTGCTCGCAGAACCCGCCCTCGAACACCACCCGGATGCGGTCCTGCTTCTTGGCGGGCCGCTGCGGCAGGAGCTCCAGCACCCGTCGCAGCAGAACGTTGTGCTCCTCGCGGGGCATCAGCCCCGCGGAGCGCACCAGCAGGTAGCTCTCCACCGCGCTGAGCAGCCACGGGCTCTCCCGCTTGATCCGGTACACCTCCCGCAGCAGCCTGCGGTTCTCGTTGAACAGGGCGATGCTGGCCCGCAGGGCGTCCTCGGTGATGGGGCGGCCGCTCAGTTCCTCGATCACGCGGCCGATCCGGCGGTACTCCCCCACCAGGTAGTCCACCGCGTGGGCGCTGCTGGCGTTGTGGGGGTGGTAGAGGGTCTCCACCCGCATCTGGGGGAAGCTGCGCACCCACACCCCGCAGCCGTTGCGGGCGGCGTCGCAGATGTTGGGCACCACCATGAGGCTCAGGAAGTCTAGCCGCCCCGACAGCGCCAGCTCCAGGGAGCTGCGGACGATGGAGCACACGAAGGCGGCGATGCGGGCGTCCGCCTGCCGCACCTGGACCGTTCCGCCCGCGCCCGCGATCTTCACGGGCAGCAGGCCTGCCGCGTGGGCCACCTCCTCGGGGAAGAACACCTGGAAGTGCCCCACCACTTTGCCCTGGGGATTCGCCTCCAGCCACCGCCGCACCGCGGGAAACGACGGATCCTCCACCAGGGCCCTCAGGTCGTCGAAGATCCGCTCCAGCTCCATGGCGAACCCCTCTTATCCGACCGGTCAGTCAAACCGTACCCCGCGCACTGCGCCAGTCCAATGGTCCGGATGCCTCATCTTTCCTGATGCGATTGATCCACCAAAGCGTTGCGGGGGAACAGGCCCTCCTTCAGGGCCCGCGCCACCGCCTCGGCCCGGGTGTGGGCGCCCAGCTTGCGCATGAGGTTCTGCA
This sequence comes from uncultured bacterium, assembly GCA_938028835.1. Lineage (GTDB taxonomy): Bacteria > Sysuimicrobiota > Sysuimicrobiia > Sysuimicrobiales > Sysuimicrobiaceae > Tepidifontimicrobium. The sequence goes on from CALIMJ010000006.1 coordinate 11,094, forward strand.
CGTGGTTGCGCACGGTAGCGGTAGACAGGAACAACGCCCGGGCGATGGCCTGGGTGTCCATCCCCTGAGCCAGCAGGCTCAGCACCTCCCGTTCCCTCCGGGTGAGGGGCTGGCTGGCGGCGGCCCCGGCGTCGAACCCCTCCCGCGCGGTGAGCAGGTCCACCAGCTCCTCGACCCGGCGCTGGTGGGAGATGTCCCGGAACAGGTGTACGACCCAGTACTCGTCCTCGTCCGGCCCGAACCGCACCACCAGGGTACTCTGGTTGACCCACACGTACCGGCCCTCCCGGCTCCGGTAGCAAACGTCCCGGGGCGGGATAGGTTCGCCCGTCCGCGCCATGACGAACTCCGGGCACCCAGGGCAGCACACCAGGTGCCCGGTGCGGTCGTGTCCGGTGACCACCCGGTAGCAGGGCCGGCCCAGCACGTCCTCCTTCCGCCAGCCCAAAAGCCGCTCCGCGGCCGTGTTCCACAGCACCACGCGCTGCCGACCGTCCACCACCATGACAGCTTCCCCGGCCCGCTCCAGCGCCTCCCGCAGGACCCGCACTGCGTCCGCGGTCAGCCGGCCTCCCGGTACGGCCTGTCCTCGCCCCACTCCCATGGCCTGTCGCCTCCTCCTACCGGTGTTGCCAGGCGGGCTTGCGTTTTTCGAGAAACGCCCTCAGGCCCTCGTGAGCGTCCTCGGTTCGCATGAGCTCTTGCGCGTACACGTGTTCGACCTCCTGGAGCTCCTGGTAGAATACCCGCCGGAAGGACCCCAGGGCCGCGCGCTTGGCCAGGCGCAGTACCGCCGCGCTGTGGGCGCACAGCTGCTCGACGCGCCGGCGCACCGCCTGCTCGAGATCCTCCGCGGCCACCACGTCCGTGACCAGGCCCAGTTCGCGGGCCTGCCCTGCGGTCAGGACTTCCCCCGTGAGCACCGGGACCACCGCCTGCTTTCCCATCAGGGGAAGGAAAGCCGCCGCCGCCACGGGCGGGAACACTCCCACCCGAACCTCGGGCTGTCCGAAGGTCGCGCTTTCAGAGGCCACCACCACGTCGCACAGGGCAATCAGCTCGCACCCTCCCCCCAGCGCCGCCCCGCCCACCCCGGCTACCGTGGGCACGTCCGAGTCCACGAGGGTACGGCACAAGGCGTGAAAGGCCTCCAGCATCTCGTGAACCTTCTCCGCGGTGTGCTCCGCCACGTCCACCCCCGCGCAGAAGGATCGCCCCTCCGCGGTCAGGACCACAGCCCGCGCGGTGGGGTCCGCGAACGCCTCCCGGAGAATCCCCTCCAGCTCCCGCATCATCGCGATGGTGAGCACGTTGTGGGGCGGGCGGTTCAGGGTGACCCACCACGCCCCCTCCTCCCGCCGGACCCGTACCGCCTGATCCTGGTTCACCGCGCCACCTCCTGTCGGGCACTCTCCCGCACCACCTGCCGTCCCACCACCAGGGCCTGGATCTCCGAGGTCCCCTCGTAGATGCGCAGGGCCCTTACGTCCCGGTACAGGCGCTCGGCCGTGCTTCCCGCCACCACACCCCACGCCCCGTGCAGCTGGACCGCCTCGTCCACCACCCGCTGGGCGGCTTCCGTGGCGTACAGCTTGGCCATGGAGCTGTCCTGGGGCCCCCGGCCCGCGTCGCAGTCGTGGGCCCACGCGGCCCGGTACACCAGGAGCTCGCTGGCCTCCACCTCCGTGGCCATCCACGCCAGCTTCCACCGCGCCAGCTGGAAGTCCGACAGCGCCTGTCCGAAGGCCACCCGCTGCCGGCTGTGCCGCACCGCCTCGTCCAGGGCCCTGCGGGCAAAGCCCACCGCCGCGGCACCCACCGTGGCGCGGAAGGTGTCCAGGGTGCGCATGGCCACCGCATACCCCTCGCCCTCCTCCCCCAGGCGGTGCGTCGCCGGGACCCGGCAGCCGTCCAGGGTCAGGGTGCCGAGCGGGTGCGGGCTCAGGGTGCGGATGCGGCTGGACACCCGCAACCCCTGCGCGTGGGCGTCCACCACGAAGGCCGTGAGGTCTTCCTTGCCAGGGCCGGTGCGCGCGAACACCACGTACTGGTGCGCCAGCCCGGCGTTGGAGATCCACGTCTTGGTGCCCACGAGCTCGTACCCATCCTGTACCCGGCGAGCCGCCGTCTGGATGGCGGCCACATCCGAACCCGCCTGCGGCTCCGACAGGGCAAAGGCCGCGATGCGCTCGCCCCGGGCCACCGCGGGCAGGTAGCGGGCCCGGAGCTCCTCACTCCCAAACAGGGCGATGGGCAAGCTGCCGAGCCCCTGCATGGCGAACGCGAAGTCCGCAAGCCCGCTGTGGTACGCCAGGATCTCCCGGGCCAGGCACAGGCTGCGCACGTCCACCCGGGCGTGCACGCCTCCGTACGCGGCGGGCACACAGTACCGCAGCCAGCCAGCCTCTCCGAGTCTGCGCACCAGCTCCCGTGCCACCCCGTCGGGGTCGAGCTCCTCCCGCTCCGCCAGGCCCCCGAGCTCCCGGGCGGCCCACGCGCGCAGGTCCTCCGCCAGCGCCCGGTGGTGGGCGTCGAAGAAGGGCCAGCGCAGGGGGTACAGGTCCACTCCTAGTCCCCCCGGAACTCAGGCGGGCGGCGCTGGACGAAGGCTTCGTAACCGCGGGCGAAATCCTGTGTCAGCATGCACAGCGCCTGCGCCTGGGCCTCCGACTCCACCGCCTCGTCCAGGGACATGTCCCACTCCTTGTGGAGCATCCGCTTGGTGATGGCGTGGGCGAAGGTGGGCCCCCTGGCCAGCTGGCGGGCCAGCTCCTGGGCCTCCTGCAGCAGCGTCTCCGGAGGGCACAGGCGGTTGAAGAACCCCCACCGCTCCGCCTCCTCGCCCGACATCTCGCGGCCCGTGTACAGCAGCTCCGCGGCCCGGCCCAGCCCGACGATCCGGGGCAGCAGGGCGCAGGCGCCCATGTCGGAGCCCGCAAGCCCCACCCGGTTGAACAGGAAGGCCAAGCGGCTGCGGGCGGTGCCCAGCCGGAGGTCGCACGCCGCGGCCACCACCGCACCCGCACCCACGCACACCCCGTCCACCGCCGCCACCAGGGGCTGTGGGCAGTGCCGCATGGCCACCACCAGCTCCCCCGTCATCCGTGTGAAGGCCAGCTTGCGCCGGACATCCATGTCCAGGAGGGGCCGGATGATCTCGTGCACGTCCCCGCCGGAGCAGAAGTTGCCGCCAGCACCGGTGATCACCACCACCTTCACGTCCTCCACCCGCCGCAGCAACTCGAAGGTGTCCCGCAGCTCCGCGTAGCTCTCGAAGGTGAAGGGGTTCTTGCGCTCCGGACGGTTGAAGGTGAGGGTGGCCACCCCGTCCTGGAGGTACCACAGGAAGTGTCGAAGCCGGATGTCCGACCCGCGCATGATCCCTCCCTGCGCCACGGCCTCAACCACCCCCCGCCCGCCCCCGCTCCCGCTCCGCCAGCACCCGCCGCAGGATCTTGCCGACCGCGGACTTGGGCAACTCGTCCACGAACTCCACCTCGCGCACCCGCTTGTAGGGGGCCACCCGCTCCCCCACGAACCGCAGCAGCTCCTCCAGGCTCACCGGCGCCCTGCGGACCACGAACGCCTTGGGTACCTCCCCCAGTTCGGGGTCGGGCCGGGGGACCACGCAGGCTTCACGCACCGCGGGGTGTTGACGCAGGACCTCCTCCAGCTCCGCGGGCGCGATGGAGTAGCCCTTGTACTTGATCATTTCCTTGCGGCGGTCCACCCACCACAGGTAGCCGTCCCCGTCGAACCGCACCAGGTCTCCCGTGCGGAACCAGCCGTCCGCGAACGCCTCCTGGTTGGCCTGCGGGTTGTTCCAGTAGCCCACGGTGACCATCGGCCCCCGCACCAGCAGCTCCCCCACTTCTCCCGCCTCCAGGTCCCGACCGGTCTCCGGATCCACCACCCGCTGGTCCAGTCCCGGCACCGGAGGTCCCACCGAACCCCGTTTGATCTTCATGGGCGGGACCGCGATGTTCATCGGTCCCGCCGTCTCCGTCATGCCGATGTGCTCGGTGGCGGGGCAGCCGAAAACTTCCTCCGCCCGGCGGGCCAGCTCCGCGTCCAGGGGCAGGGCCGCGGTGTTCAGGAACCGCAGCCCGCGGTAGGCAAACCCCGTCCGCTCCGCGGCCTCCACCAGCTCCCACAGGGCTGGAGGCACGGCGAACAGCTCCCGAACCCGGTGCGTCTCCATCAGCCGCAACACCTCCACGGCGTCAAACCGTGGGACCAGCACCTGGCAGGCGCCCAGGCACACCCCGGCATTCAGCAGGGCCAGCAGGCCCGCGCAGTGGCACAGGGGCAGGAAGTGTACGTAGCGGGAGCGTTCCGTGATGAAGCCCACCGCCCGCCCGGCCATCAGGTCCGCCACCACGTTGCGGTGGGTGAGGGCCGCGCCCTTGGGAAGGCCCGTGGTGCCGCTGGAGTACAGGATGCAGGCCAGGTCGTGCTGTGGGTCCAGGACCACGGGTTCGGGCTGCTGCCAGGGCTCTGCGGCTTCCTCCAGCTCGTCCAGGCTCAGCACGTAGCGCAGGGAAGAAGCCACGCCGGCCTCCCGCAGCTGGCCGACCCACTCCTTCGAGGCCAGGACCATCTGGGCTCCGGTGTCCAGCAGGCACCGCTGCACCTCCGGGAGCTTGCTGAGGGGGCTCAGAGGTACCACAACCCCGCCCGCCCGGAGGACCCCGTAAAAGCCCAGGGGGACCTGCGGGCACGTGGGCGACAGGAACACCACGCGGTCGCCCTTCTCCAGCCCCAGCTCCTGCAGGGCCCGGGCCACCCTTCCGCTGGTGTCCCACAGCTGCCCGTAGGTGGTCACCCGCTCGGTAGGCCCCCACACCAGGACAGGCCGGTTCGGCTCCGACCGTGCCCACCGCTCCAGCAGCTGGCAGGAGGTCAGCTTGGGGACCGCCAGAGGATGCGCCGTGGGGTGACGGAACACCAACTTCCCTAGACCTCCTGCCCCACCGCCACCGTACCCGCTGCGGCCCTCAAGGACACCCCCTAGGAGGCCAGCGCTTCCAGAGCGCGGCGTACGTGGACGGGTGCCGTGCGCCTGCGATACAGGACCGTGAAGTCGGTGTTGTCCATGGGGTGCACGGCCCGGTGCACGGCCTGGCTCACCTGCTCCAAGACCTCTCCCTCCAGCCGCCGTCCGACCACCAGGGACGCGGCTTCCTCCAGCACGAGGGGCCGGGAGGCAACCCCTCCCAGCACCAGCCGGCAGGACGCCACGGTCCCGTCCGGGTCCTGCCGCACGGCTGCCGCCACACCCAGGGCCGCGAAGTCCAACGAACCCCGCCGCCGCACCTTGCGGTAGGTGCTGCGCAGCCCGTCCGCGGGCGGGAGCAGGACCTCCACCACCAGCTCATCAGGCGACTTGTCCAGGTAGCGGATGCCGTCGTCCCGGTACAGGTCCTCCAGGGGCAGGACGCGCTCCCCTCGAGCGCCCACCAGCCGCACCTTCGCGCCCAGCGCGATCAGCGCCGGGGCCCCGTCGCCCGCGCTCACCGCCCAGCACCGCCCGCCGCCCGGCGCCACGCGGCACGGTACTTCCTGCGGGCTGTGGGGCCCGGGTGCCTTCATGCACCAGCCCACGGCCTCGCGCCAGTGCTCCGTCTGGTCGTAGTAGTTGCAGCGCGTGTCCAGGCACAGGTTCCCGCCCAACGTGCCCATGCGGTGCAAAATGGGGTTGGAGCACACCGCGACCGCTTGCGCCAGCGCACGGTAGGCGGAGCGCACCGCGGGCTGCGCGGCCACCTCCGCCAGGGTGCACCCGGCGCGCAGCACCAGGCCCTGTTCCGGACTCCCGGACCAGCCCCGCAGCTCCCGCAGCCCGCGCAGGCTCACCAGGTACCGGGGCTGCAGCTGGCGGCGTTTCATCTTCGGGAGCAGGTCGGTGCCGCCCGCCAGCGGCGCCGCCTCCGGGCCCAGCTCCGCCAGCATGCGCGTGGCCTCCGCCACCGTGGCGGGCCGGAGCAACTGAAAAGCGGGCAGGCGCAGCATCGGGCTCCCCCTATGCGGGCTGCGCCGCCTCCTCCCAGCTCTGGGGGCGGGGGACCCGCTCCGGGGGCGGGAAGGAGAACGGCGGCACCTTGGTCGGGCCCACGCGGCCCGTCCGGCCCTTGCGCTGTTCCTCCAAAGCCTTGAGCACCCTCTCGGGCGTGGCGGGAACTTCGTCCACCCGCACCTTCAGGGCGTCCGCGATGGCGTTGAGGATGGCGGGCACCACGCACAGCAAAGGACCCTGGCCCACCTCCTTAGCGCTGAAGGGGGCCCGGGGTTCCTCCGTCTCGACCAGGAAGGTGATCACCTCCGGCATCTCGTACACGGTGGGCACCTTGTAGTCCAGCCAGGACGGACCCCGGTGCAGCTCCTTGCGGAAGGCCTGCTCCTCCATCAGGGCCTCGCCCAGGGCCATGTGCACGCTGCCCTCCACCTGGCCCTCCACCAGCACCGGGTTGAGGGCCCGGCCGATGTCGTGGGCCACCCATACCCGCTCCACCTTCACCTCTCCGGTCTCGGGGTCCGCCTGCACCTCCGCCACGCACGCGGAGAAGGTGTAGGCGGGCGAGGGCCCCACCCCGGAGCCTTTGTACGTCCCCAGCTTCTGCGGGGGCCGGTAGCTGCCGGAGGTGGCCAGGCACCCGAACCTGGCCTCGGCCCACTGTGCCGCCTGGGCGAAAGAGCCACCGACTTGCGGGTTCGCCTCATCGAAGATTCGCCGGGACCGCGCCACCAGCCGGCTCCGGGGCACCTGCAGGCGTTCGGCCACCGCCTCGAACAGCAGGTCCCGCACCCGACAGGCGGCCTCATACGCCGCGTTGCCCACCATGAGCGTCACCCGGCTGCTGTAGCTGCCGAGGTCGATGGGAGTGAGGTCCGTGTCGGAGGTCACCAGGCTTACGTCCTGGGGCTGCAGTCCCAAAACCTCCGCCACGATGGTGGCCACCGCGGTGGCCGAGCCCTGCCCGATCTCCGTGGCCATGGTGTACACGGTCACCCCGCCCGAGCGGTCCACCCGCAGGTGAACCTCGGAGTGGGGCATGTCGCTGTAGTAGATGGAGCCGCCCGCGCCCGTGAGGTAGGCGCTGCACGCAAACCCCAGCCCCCGCCCGTAGGGCAGCCGGCCCCGACGCTCGTGCCACCCGCTGGCCTCCACCACCTTCTCGATGCACGCCCGCAGCCCGTTGCTGGTGATCTCCAGCCAGTTCACCGTGAGCTCGTTGGGCCCCGTGAGGTTGCGCAGCCGCAGCTCCACGGGGTCCAGGCCCAGCTCCTCGCTCAGCTTGTCCAGGTGCACTTCCAGGGCGCAGCGGGCCTGCGGGGTGCCGTGGCCGCGCTTGGGGCCGCACGGCGGCTTGTTGGTGAACACCCGGACGGCCTGGAACCGGTAGTGGGGAATCCGGTAGGTGACCGGCTGCTGCGTGCCGGCGTAGAGCATGGTGGCGGGGCCGAAGGAGCAGTACGCCCCACCGTCCAGATAGGCCTCCACGTGCATGGCGGTGATGCGGCCGTCCCGCTTCACCCCCGTCCGGATCCGCAGCAGCTCCGGGTGCCGGCCCCGGTGCGCGTAGAACACCTCCTCCCTCGTGAGGGTGATCTTCACCGGCCGGCCCGTGAGCATGCTGAGCTTGGCAGCACACACCTCGTGGTGGAAGATGTCCAGCTTGCCGCCGAACCCCCCGCCTACTGCGGGTACCACCACCCGCACCTGGTGCTCCTCCAGGCCCAGGGCCTTCGCCAGTCCCCGGTGCAGGTAGTGGGGGCCCTGGTGGGACGTCCACAGGGTGAGCTTCCGCGCCCCGGGGTCCCACCAGGCCAGGGCGCTGTGCGGCTCCAGGGGCGCGTGGGTGCTGCCCTCGTAGAAGAACAGGTCCTCCCGCACGTGGTCGGCTTCCGCGAAACCCACCTCCACGTCGCCGAACTCCAACGAGGCCAGCCGGTGGACGTTGCCAAACGGCCCGTACTCGTGGATGCGGGGCTCCGGGTTCCGCAGGGCCTCCTCCAGGTCCATGCGGGCCGGCAGCGGTTCGTACTCCACCTCCACCAGCCGGGCGGCCTCCTCCGCGGTGTACGGATCCACCGCCGCCAGGGCGGCCACCGGCTCGCCCACGTAGCGCACCTTGTCCACCGCCAGCGCGGTCTCGTCCTGCCCCACGGGGAACACGCTGTAGCGGACCGGGACGTCCCGGCCCGTGATGGCCGCCACCACCCCGGGAAGCTGCAGGGCCCGCTCCAGCCTGACCGACACCAGCTTGGCGTGCGCGTGCGTGCTGCGCACCAGCTTGCCGAACAGCATGCCCGGAAGGCTGAGGTCGTCGGTGTACTGGGCGCGGCCGGAGACCTTGGCCCAGCCGTCCACCCGCGGCAGGCGCTGGCCCACCACGTTCCACACGCGTTCCCGCTCCTTCAGGACCCGCATCCCGATGGCCTCCCCGTCTCGCGAAGCCGCCGCGCCGCGGCCTGCACCGCCTCCAGGATCTTCACGTAGCCGGTGCAACGGCAGAACACCCCCGCCACCGCCTCCCGCACCTGCTCGCCCGACGGCTCGGGGACACGGTCCAGCAGCGCCTTGGTGACCAGCACCATGGCGGGGGTACAGTAGCCACACTGCAGGGCGCCACTGTCCACGAAGGCCTGTTGCACCGGGTGCAGCTGACCGTCCGTAGCAAGCCCCTCCACGGTGGTGACCTCGTGGCCTTCGAGCTCTTGGGCCAGGAGCAGGCAGGACAGCGCAGGCTCCCCGTCCACCAGTACCGTGCAGATCCCGCACTCCCCCAGCTCGCACCCGTGTTTGGTCCCCACTAGCCCCAGGTCCTCCCGCAGCACCTCCAGGAGCGTGCGGTGGGGCGGCACCAGCACCCGGTGCTCCTGCCCGTTCACCCTGAGCCGGACCACACGCTCCATCCCACCCTCCCTTGAACTGACCGGTCAGTCTAGTCCCTTCGTACCCCTTGCCTAGTCCGCCAGCAATCCGGCGCAGGCCGGATGACCTAGGTCCTACGTCCGACGGAGGGCAGGAAGTCCTCCAGGCGCACCCGGTCCCAGCCCATGGGCTTCAACCGCTGAAACGGCTTTCGCGCGTCCTCCCCCGCGCACAGGGGCGGCTTGGTGGCGTCGATGAGGAGCTTGCCGCCCACCCGGTTCCAGTACGGGCCGCCGGGTGGTATCAGCTCCCGCGCGGACGGGTCCATGGGGTGCACCCGCACGCCGGGGATCACCACTACGTCTGTCTCGGGGTTGCAGCGGGTATTGACGGCCCACAGGACCTCCCAGGGCTGGTAGGGGTCCACGTCCTCGTCCACCGCGATGGCGACCTTGGGGTGTAGCACGGGACTGCTGACCACGCCCAGGAGCACCTGCTTGGCCTCACCCCAGAAGCGCGGCGTCATCTGGACCACCACCCCGAAGATTCCGGGCAGCACCACCACGTTGTGCAGCTCCACGTGGCCCGCAATGCTCCGGATGTGGTTGTAGATGGCCGCCGCCAGCGGCACCTTGTGGAACACACAGCCCTCGACCTCCGACCCGTTCTGCACCGCCTTGTAGATGGCGTCCTGCCGCAGGGTGATGCAGTCCACCTCCACCACGGGGTTATGCCCCATCCCCGCCACGTAGTAGTCGTGGAACTCGGAAAACGGTCCTTCCGGCTCCCGCACGTGGGGCAGGACCTTCCCCTCCAGCACGATCTCCGCGTCCGCGGGGACTTCCAGGTCGTTGGTCTCGCACCGGACCACCTGGACCGGCTCGCCCAGCAAGCCGCCCGCCAGCTCCAGCTCGTCCATCTCGAAGGGCCCGCTGGTGGCAGCGGCCATGTAGTGCAGCGGGTGGTGGCCGATGTAGATGGCCACGGGCATCGCCTCGCCCGCGGCCTCGTACGCGTCGTAGATGCGTCGGGTGTGCCGTGGGACCATGAGGATCCCCAGCTTGCGGGGGCCCTTCACCTGCAGGCGGTGGAAAGCGACGTTGCGCTTGCCCGTGGCCGGATCGCGGCAGACTACCAGACCCGAGGCGATGTAGGGCGGTTCCTCGCTCCCGTTGACGTGCACGGGCAGCCGGGTCACGTCCGCCTCCGTGCCCTTCCACACCACCTCCTTCACCGGGCCGGAGGCCACCCGCTGCGTAGGGACCCGCCGCTGGGACCGCTCGGCCGCGGTGGGGGTCAGGCGCTGCAGGGTAGTGCCGTACGCCAGCGCCGCGTGACGCAGGTTCGCGGGCGCCATGCCCAGGCTGCGCCATCCCGGGTAGCCCACCAGGTTCTCGAACAGCAGGGCTTTCTCCCGGGATTGGTACAGCAGAGCTCCCATCTCCGTGCGGGGATCCACCGGGCTGCGCACCCGCACCAGTTCCCCGACGTCTTCCAGCTGGGCGATCCACGTGCGCATGTCCGCCGGCATGGCCGCCCTACCGCAGGACCTCCGCCCACTTGGCCAGCACCCGCTCCCGCACCTCGGGGCTGGAGGCGGCCACGGGCGGGAACCGGTCCTTCCACTCGAAGGGACGGGTGGCGTCGATCACCGCGCGGGAGTTGAACCGTTCTGCAACTCATGGTCATCTATTTCCACAGTGGGATAGATAACCGGTTGCTTCCTGCCTCATCGACCCATAGCTCGTAGACCAGCTGCACCGTTCCGCCGCCAGAGGGATCTCCGCAGGCGTCACTTCCCGGGGAACTCCCGGTAGGGCTGCTTAGGACAGCCAGGCCATATTCTCGCAGGTTCAGCGCGGCGTTCAGGTCCCGGTCTAGTTCTAGACCGCACGCCGCACACCGGAAAACCCGGCGGGAAGGGTGTAGCCTGGGCCCCACCATCCCGCACCGCCAGCACCGCCTGGTGGACGGGAAGCCCCCAGATGCCACGATGAGCTGCGATCCGTACCAGTGGGCCTAGTACTCCAGCATCCGCCGGAAGCTAGCCCAGCTCACATCGGCTGCACGTCGGGACAGCCTCCCCCCGGCCAGCCCCCGCACGTTCAGGTCTTCCACCACGATGACTGGCTTGGTTCTCACCAGCCATGTAGTGACCTTGTGCAGGAAGTCCCGGCGGATGCAGCGAACCCGGCGGTGCAGCCGTGCCAGCCGCAAGGCTGCCGCCAGGCGGTGATGTAGCTGATGCCCTCGAGACGAGCTCAGTCTGAAAGTTTCATCAGTAATAAACGATCACAAAGACGGGGCCAGCTGTCACCCCCCGCGCCTCCAACTGCGGGTCCTCCCGGATGTCCCGCGGGTCGGCCACCGGGTAGCCCAGGATCCCCCGGCGCAGGGCCTCGTGGGTGAACTCCGCCTTGGTCCGCTCCGCCAGGAACGCCGCGATGGCCTCCTCCAGCCGATCGATCTCCTCCTGGGTCGCGGTGACCACGTCGAAGGCCTCCCAGTCGCGGCCCCGCAACGCCTCCGGCAACGCCCCACACTCCTCCATCCAGCGCACCAGGGCCGCGTTGGAGTGGCGGCCCGCCTCCCCGGAGTACAGGATGAAGTTGATGTACCCGTCCCGGCACCGGTACACGGCCCGCACCCGCGCGCCGTGCACGTTGCGGCCCACCATGGCGTTGCCGGCCCGGCGCAGGTCCCTCCCGAACAGGCTGTAGTACGCGGGCGCGTTGGCCAGGGCGCTCAGCAGGCTGGCCTGAACGGACACGTCCACCAGCTGGCCGCGTCCGGTCCGCTGGCGGTACAGGTGCGCTACCAGGGCACCCGCGGCCGCGTACAGGCTTCCCCACAGGGGCGCCTGCGGCAACGACACCCGCAACGGCGAGCCGTCAGGCCTTCCGACCAGCTGCATGAGCCCGCTGGCCGCCATCACCACGAGGTCCGGACCTCGCCACCCGCTGCGGGGACCCGTGCGCCCGAAGGGCGTGAGGGACACCCACACCACCCGCGGGTTGCTCTCCCGCAGCTGCGGGTAGCCGACACCCAGCTCCTCCAGGAAGCCCGGCGGGTAGGACTCCACCACGAAGTCCGCGCGCGCCACGAGGCGCGCGAAAAGCTCCCGCCCCCGGGGATCCTCCAACGCCAGGGTGATGCCCCGCTTGTTGGCGTTGTACGCAAGCCACGGGAGGCTGCGCTCCGGGTGGGGTTCGTCACGGTAAAAAGGACCCCGCCACCGGCCCGGGTCCCCGCCCGGGGGCTCCACCTTCACCACGTCCGCGCCCAGGTCTCCCAGCAGCCGGCCGCAGAACCAGCCGGCCTCGTCCGTGAGGTCCAGCACCCGGTAGCTGGCCAGCAGGCTGGAGGCTTCCCTCACCACGGAGATCCTACCTTCCTCCGCCGGGACAGCCTCTGCACGCGCTCCGCGAAGTACGCCAGGTGCTCCCGCATGAGGGACCGGGCGCGCTCTGAGTCTCGGGCCTGCACCGCGTCCAGGATGGCCTGGTGATCCTCTACCGCTCGCGCGGCCATGGCGTCGTCGGGCAGCAGGCGCGCCAGCACCTCGTGGAACAGGGCACGGAAGGAGGCCAGGGCGGCCACCAGCACGGGGTTCCCGGAGGCCTCCGCCAGCGCCGTGTGGAACCCCACGCTGTGGGGGATGAAGTAAGGGTCGCCGCGCTGCCGCCCCGCACGGGCCTGCTCCACCGCCGCGCGCATGGCCTCCAGGTCCCTGGGCCGCGCCCGCTGTGCGGCCAGGGCGGCCACCTCCGGCTCCAGGAGCAGCCGGGCCTCCGCCAGCGCCCGCAGCGACGCCCGGTTCACCCGCAGGAGGTTCGCCAGCGACTCCGTGACGTGCCGCGGCTCGGGCACCGACACGAACACCCCACCCCTGGCACCGACGCGGATCCGCACGAAGCCCTCGGACTCCAGGATCCGCAGGGCGTCGCGGATGGTCACCCGGCTGAGCCCGAACTGCCGGGCCAGCTCCTTCTCCGACGGCAGCCGCTGCCCGCTGCGGAGCTGGCCCCTCAGGACCATCTCCTTGATGTGCCGGACCACCGCGTCCGAGGCGCGCACGGGGCGGGGCGGTTCGACCGGAGTGCGGACGAGGGGTTCCGCTTGCGCCATGGCAAAGGTAATATCGTTCAGATCTCCACCGCCCACCATCGGTCGCGCAGCCGACTTCCTCGGGTGCGGGCCCGATGTCGTTGACACCCCAGGGCACAGCGCCCATCATGGGGCCGACTGCTGCAGGAGGGTGGGATGGAGGGCGAGGGAAGCCGGCGGCTGGTGGTGGCCATCACGGGGGCCAGCGGGGCCATCCGGGGGATCCGGCTGCTGGAGGCGGCACGGGAGCTGGGGCTGGAGAACCACCTGGTGGTAAGCGAATGGGCGGAGCGTACCATCCCGCACGAGACGGACTACCGCGTGGAGGACGTCCTCGGGCTCGCCAGCGTGGTGCACCGCCGCGACGACCAGGCCGCGGTCATCTCCAGCGGCTCGTTTCCCACCCGGGGGATGGCGGTGGTACCGTGCAGCATGAAGACCCTGGCAGCCATGGCCTGCGGGTTCGCGGACGACCTCATCCACCGGGCTGCGGACGTCACCCTGAAGGAACGGCGCAGGCTGGTCCTGGTGCCGCGCGAGGCACCCCTGAGCAGCATCCACCTAAAAAATATGCTGAAGCTGTCCAACCTGGGCGCGGTGATCCTGCCGCCGGTGCCCGCCTTCTACACCCACCCGCGCAGTCTGGACGAGGTGGTGGACCACGTGGTGGCGCGGGTCCTGGACCAGTTCGGGTGGAGCTGGAGCCGCGCCCGGCGCTGGGACGGGCGCATGCAACGGAGCCCGGACTGAGGCTCGCGCGCGGATTGTCCGTCCACCCATGACCGCGCTTGGGGACGCCCTAGGAGCGGCCAGCCCATGGCCCGCGGCGCTCGCTGCGAGCCTCCTGGCCTCGGCACTGGCGTGGCGGCTGGGTGCCTTGTCCGGAGACGGGGCGGTTGCCGCGGTGGCGGTGGGTACCGTGGTGGCCGGGGCGGGAGGCTGGAGGTGGGCTGCCCTGCTCCTGGGGTTCGTGACTGCCGCCTCCGCCGCCAGCGCCCTGCCCCCGCGGCCGCAGGCGCCCCGGCGGAACGCGCGCCAGGTGCTGGCCAACGGGCTGGTGGCGGCTGTGGCCGCGGGGCTGCACGGGCTGGGGGTGGCACCCGCGGGGGCGGTGTTCGCGGCCGCGCTGAGCGCCGGGTGGGCCGACACCTGGGCCACGGAGTTCGGGGTGCGCTACGGGGGCAGGCCGCGCCGTCTGTGGGGCCGCGAGCCCCTGGAGCCGGGCGTCAGCGGCGGCATCACCACCGCCGGCACGGCGGCAGGTGTGCTGGCGGCGGTCTGCTGCGGTGGGCTGGCGGGCGCGCTGGCTATCGCCCCGACAGGGTGGACCGCCGGAGCGGGACTGGTTGGGATGCTGGTGGACTCGGCGGTGGGAGGAGCTGTCCAGGGGCACTACCGGTGCAGTACGTGCGGCCGCGAGGGCGAGTCTGTCCGGTGTCCGTGCGGGGGCCGTACCCAGCGGGTGCGGGGGCTGTGGTGGGTGGACAACGACGCCACCAACCTGCTGGCCACCGCCGCAGCCGGTGCCCTGGGGCTGTGGGGGAGCCTGCCCGGCGGCTTACCATGATGGACGGGCGAAGGAGGAGGCAGACGTGGAACGCGTGCCGCTGGGGCTGACCTTCGACGACGTGCTGCTGGTGCCGCGTCGGTCGCCGGTGGAAAGCCGCGCGGAGGTGGACACCCGTACCCGCCTGGCCCGCGGGGTGGAGCTGGCGGTCCCCATCGTGAGCGCCAACATGGACGCGGTCACGGAAAGCGAGATGGCCATCGCCATGGCGCGGGAGGGGGGGATCGGGATCATCCACCGGTTTCTCCCCGTGGACCAGCAGGTGGCGGAGGTCCGGCGGGTGAAGCGGGCGGAGAGCATCGTCATCGAGCAGCCGTACACCATCCGCCCGGACCAGACGCTGCGGGAGGCGGTGGCGTTTTTGGAGGAGCACGGGTCCGCGGGCCTGCTGGTGGTGCAGGACGGCCGGTTGGTGGGGATCGTCACCGCCCGTGACCTGTTGTTCGAGGAGGACCTGGACCGGCCCGTGCGGGAGGTGATGACGCCTCGGGAGCGCCTGGTCACGGCACCCCCCGGGATCAGCATGGAGGAGGCCAAGCGCATCCTGCACGCGCACCGGGTGGAGAAGCTGCCCCTGGTGGACGGGGAGGGCCGGCTGGTGGGCTTGGTGACCAGCCGGGACATCCGCAGCCGCATGCAGCACCCGAACGCCACCAAGGACGAGCGCGGCCGCCTCCGCGTGGGGGCCGCGGTGGGCGTGCGGGGCGACTACCTGGAGCGGGCGGAGGCGCTGGTCGAAGAAGGGGTGGATGCGCTGGTGGTGGACGTGGCGCACGGCCACTCGGAGGCCGTACTTCGGGCAGTGCGCACCCTGCGCCGCCGGTTCCCCGAGGTCCCCATCGTGGCGGGGAACGTGGCCACCGCGGAGGGCACGGTGGACCTCATCGAGGCCGGTGCGGACGCGGTGAAGGTCGGGGTGGGACCTGGCTCCACCTGCACCACCCGGGTGGTCACGGGGGCAGGGGTGCCGCAGCTTTCCGCCATCCTGGAGTGCGCGCGGGTGGCGCGTCCGAGAGGAATTCCCATCATCGCGGACGGGGGAATCCGCAGCTCCGGGGACATCACCAAGGCCCTGGCCGCAGGGGCCAGCGCGGTGATGCTGGGCAACCTGCTGGCGGGCACGGAGGAAAGCCCGGGCGCCACGGTGATCCGCAACGGCCGCCAGTACAAGACGTACCGCGGCATGGCCAGCCTGTGGGCCACCGCCCGCCGCCGGTCCCTCGACAGCCCCATAGACGAGGAGGAGGTCGGCCAGATCGTGGCCGAGGGCATCGAGGCGCTGGTGCCCTACCGGGGCAAGGTAGCGGACGTGCTGCACCAGCTGGTGGGCGGCCTTCGGTCGGGCATGAGCTACTGCGGGGCCCGCACCATCCCCGAGCTGTGGGAAAACGCCCGCTTCGTCCGCATCACCCCCGCGGGCCTGCGGGAGAGCCTGCCGCACGACGTAGAGCCCCTGTAGCCGCGCACCAGGCCGCCCTCAGCTCCTCGCGGACTGACCGGGTCCGCAGGGTTGGCATACTTCTTGCAACCCCTCCTGGCGATGGTCCGCAACCCTCGGCTGCCGGACTCCGAGGCCCGCCGTCGCCGGGCCCAGACCCGCGGCATCCTCATCTCCGCCCTGGGCTACGCCACAGCCCTGGGGGTCGTGGTGCTGACGGCCCGTCTGTGGCACTCGCCTCTTTCGCTCTCGGTCCTGGCGGAGCTGGCAGCGGCCACCGCGGGCGTGCTGGCCGGCCTGTACCTCATGGCCGCCACCGGGGCCACCCGGTGGATCCGGTCCTGGGACCCCCACTTCGTGTACCTGCCCATGCTGGCGACGGTTTTCCTCCTCAACCTGTACATGCGAGTGGTCCCGGACGCCCGGTGGGTCCTGGTGCACGGCTGGCTGGGGTCCCTGGGGCTGGTGGCGGGCTTCGGCGCGGTCTGGCCCCTCCTCGGCCTCACGGCCCTGTACCTGGCCACGTACCTGTGGGTGGCGAGCAGCAGCCCCGCCTTCTACCTGCGCCAGGAGCTCGTGGTGATCTTCGCGGTGGCGTTCGCGTCGGTGATGTGCAGCGTGGCGTCCGAGCGGTTCCGCCGGCAGCGGGAAAGGTCCAAGCAGCTGGCCCGGCAACTGGAGGACGCCAACCGCCGGCTGGCGGACCTGGCCCTGCGGGACCCCCTCACGGGCGTGTACAACCGTCGTTACCTGGAGGAGTTCCTGACCCAACAGATCGCACGGGCGCAGCGACAGCACACACCCCTGGTGGTGGCCATGGTGGACCTGGACGACTTCAAGCTGTACAACGACACCCAGGGCCACCTGGCCGGGGACGAGCTGCTGCGCCGGGTGGCCGAAGTGATGGGCGCATCTATCCGCCGCAGCGACGTGGTGGCCCGGTACGGCGGCGAGGAGTTCACCGTGGTGCTGGTGGATACCGATCCCCACGACGGCGCCCGCGTGCTGGAGCGGATCCGCAGCGCGGTGGCGTCCCTGCCCGTGCCCGGAACCGACCTGATGCCGTGGGGTGCGGTCACGGTGAGTGCGGGCGTGGCCTGTTACCCCCACGACGGCGCCACGGCCCGGGAGCTGCTAGCCAGGGCGGACGACGCTCTTTACCGCGCCAAGATCCTGGGCAAGAACCGGGTGGAGTTCGCCTCTACCCCAGGACCCGCCGCCCCCGCACCTGAAGGCACACGAGTTGCTCCCGATCTGCCGCGGGGGTAGGAACCGTGGCCGGACGGACACAGCGCGCGGCAGAGATCCTGCAGGCCTGCGTGCGGATGGCGGAGTGGCTGCTGGCCAGCCCGGGCTGCGAGAAAAGCTGCGAGGAAGCCCTACGGTTGCTGGGCGAGGCCGCGGGGGTAAGCCGCGTCTACGTGTTCGAAAACCACGTGGGCGCGGACGGAACCCTGCTGACCAGCCAGCGCCATGAGTGGTGGGCGCCGGGGATTGAGTCACAGATGGACAACCCCGACCTTCAGGACTTCCCGTGGGAGGAAGGCGGGTTTTCCCGGTGGGCGCGGCTCATGGAGGAAGGCCGGCCCGTGTTCGGGCTGGTTCGCGACTTCCCTCCCTCGGAGCGGGCGGTGCTGGAACCGCAGCAGATCCGGTCTCTGGCCGCGGTCCCCATCTTCGCCCACGGCCGCTGGTGGGGGTTTGTGGGGTTCGACGACTGCTGGACGGACCGGGTGTGGGCCCCGGAGGAGATTTCCGCCCTGCAGCTGGCCAGCCGCCTGATGGGGGCGGCTTTGGATCGCCACCGCGCCGACGACGACCTCCGCCTCACCGCGGAGGTTGCCACCCGCCTGTTGGGTTGCACCTCTTGGCGGGAGGTCGCGGTCCAGATCCACGCCACCCTCGGAATTCGCCTGCACCCCGACGGCCTGAGTCTGTTCGTCCTGGAGCCTACCGGCACCTACCTGGAACTGGTGGCGGCGCGGGGCGATCCCCCGGCGTTTTCCCCGGGGAGCGTGCTACCCTTGCTTCCCCCGGAGGCGTGGTGCGGGGCCTGGGCGGTAGCGTACGGGCGGGTGTACTGGGTGCAGGACGTCAAAAGCCCGGACTTGCCCTTCGGGGTGCCAAACGCCCTGTCCCGGGCGGGGGTGCGGTCGCTCCTCCTCATCCCCCTGACCTCCGAGGCGCGAACCACTGGATGTCTCGTACTGGACTACCGGTCGCCGGTCCAGCTGGACCCGGCACAGGTCCAGTCCTGCGAGCTCGCTAGGCCCGTGGTCGCCGTGGCCGTCGAGCGGGTGCGGGAGTACACCACCTACCAGGACCTGTTCCACCGGGTCCCCGTGGGCCTCTACCGCAGTACCCCGGACGGTACGGTGCTGCAGGCGAACCGGTTCCTGGCCGAACTCCTGGGATATCCCAGCCCTGAAGCCCTTCTGGCCCGCAACGCCCGCGACCTCTACGCACACCCCCAGGACCGCGAGCGGTGGCGCCAGCTCATGGACGCCGCCGGCCGGGTGGACGATCTGGAGACGCGGATGCGGCGCGTGGACGGACAGCCCGTGTGGGTGCTGGAGTCCGCGCGGGCGGTCTTCGGACCGGACGGCCGCCCGCTGTACTACGAGGGCTGCGTGGTGGACCACACCGCCCGCAGGGCCCTACAGGACCAGGTCTCCTACCTGTCCCGCCACGACCCGCTCACGGGGGTGGCCAATCGCGAAGACTTCCTCCGCCACCTCACGGCCGGGCTGGAGGCCGGCCACAAGCCCGCGGTACTCCTCGTGGACCTGAACGAGTTCCACCAGGTCAACGAGGAGTTCGGCCCCGCCATCGGCGATCGGGCGCTGCAGTGGGTAGCGCAGACCCTCAAGGCCCACGTTCGGAGCACGGACGTGGTGGCCAGGGTCGGCGGGGACCGGTTCGCGGTCCTGCTGCCGGACGCGGACGCCCGGGTGGCCCGCAGGACCGCAGAAAGGCTGCTGCAGGCCCTGCGGGCGCCGGCGCCGCTGCAAGGGATGCAGGTGCGGGTGTGGCCGCGGTGCGGCGCAGCCGTGCTGGGCCGCACCCGTGCGGGGGCGGTGGAGCTACTCCGAGCGGCGGAGTCTGCCCTGGACCGGGCCAAGTCAGCCCCGGGGCTGTACGTAGCCCACGCCACCTCCCACAGGCGTGGGTTGTCGTGGACCGACCGGATCCGGCAGGCCCTCCGGGAAGACCGGCTGGGGTTGTTCGCGCAACCCATCCTGGACCTGCGGACCGATCACCTGGAGCGGTGGGAGCTGCTCCTGCGCGCCCGCGAGAAGTCCCGGTGGGTGGGCCCCGACCGGTTCCTCCATGAAGCCGAGCGCTCCGGGCTGGTGGTGGAGTTGGACCTGTGGGTCCTGCGGCGGGCCCTGGACCTGGCCGGGAGGCTACCAGGCTACGTGCACGTGAACTTCTCGGGGCGCACCGTCTCCGAACCCCAGGCCGTGGAACGCGCCCTGGTGCTCCTCCGGTCGAGCCCAGAGGGCGCGGCACGCGTCGTGGTGGAGATCACCGAGACGGCCGTGTTACAGGACCTTCAGCAGGCCGCCCGGTTCATCCAGGCCCTCAGGGCCGCAGGGGCCTCGGTGGTGCTGGACGACTTCGGCGTGGGCTACTCCTCCCTCGCACACTTGCGCCACCTGCAGGTGGACGGCTTCAAGATCGACGGGAGCTTCGTCGGGCACATGGGCTCCAACCCCCGCGACCGCCACCTGGTCCGCAGCCTGGTGGAGATGGGCCACGCCCTGGGCTGTCTCGTGATCGCGGAGTGGGTGGAAGACAGCGGCACCCTGGAGATGCTGCGGGAGTTCGGAGCGGACTGCGCGCAGGGGTTCTACGTGGCGCGGCCTGCACCCCTGCCGTCCGCGGAAAGGCGCTTCGTACCCTCCCTGCGGGCTGGACGCGTTACCCCGAGCCCTTGAAGACCGGGAGGATCCCCATGTGGTGCACGTCCGGCCAGTCCTGCCCTTCCAGGAGCAGCGCCGCCTTGGCCACCACCCGGCCGCCCGCGCGTTCCACGAGCTCCGCCATGGCCTGCAGGGTCTCGCCCGTGCTCACGATGTCGTCTACCAGCCCGACCGCGCGGCCGCGCAGCTTCAGGGCGTCCCGGCCGTCCAGGAACAGCTCCTGTTCGGTCTTGGCGGTGATGGGCTTGTAGCGCACCGACAGCGGGCTCAGCATGAAGGGCCGGATCTCCTTTCGGCAGACCACGTACGGCCGCAGGCCCAGGTAGGTGGCGATGGCGTGGGCCAGCGGGATCCCCTTCGTCTCCGTGGTCACGAACAGCTCACAGCCGGCCATCCGCTCGCTGAGGATCCGGGCGGCCCGGTCGATGACCTCGGTGTCGCCCAGGCTGTAGTAATAGGCGATCCACGTGTCCGGCGCCACCTGGATCAGGGGCAGCTGCCGCCGCGCCCCCGCGATGTCCAGCTCGTAGGTGGACTGCCCGTTGAACGGCAACACGTGTGCCACCGCTCTCACTCCTTCCGCCGCACCGATACTGGATCGTACCGCAGCCCGCCTAGTGTCGGAAGTGGCGGACGCCCGTGAGCACCATGGCGCAGCCGGCCCGCTCCGCGGCCGCCACCACCTCCGCGTCCCGCACCGAGCCCCCGGGCTGCACGAACGCCACCACCCCCGCCCGCGCGGCCTCCTCCACCCCGTCGGGGAAGGGGAAGAAGGCGTCGGAGGCCAGTACCGCTCCTCGCGCCCGATCCCCTGCCTTCCACACCGCCATCCGCACGCTGTCCACCCGGCTCATCTGGCCTGCACCGACCCCCACCACCTCCCTGCCCCGGGCCAGGACGATGGCGTTGGACTTGGCGTGCTTGCACACCGTCCAGGCGAACGCGAGATCCTGCCACTCCTCCTCCGTGGGCTGTCGGGTGGTGACCACCCGGAGCCCCTGGGGATCCCAGCCCACCCGGTCGGGCTCCTGTACCAGCACCCCACCCGGAATCGTGCGGATCTCCAGAGCTGGCCCCTCCGTCCCCGGGGTCAGCAGCCGCAGGTTGCGCTTCCTGCGGAGCGCCTCCAACGCCTCGGGCTCGAACCCGGGCGCCACCACGACCTCCAGGAACACCTCCTGCAGGCGCGCGGCCGAGTCCCGGTCCACCGGCCGGTTGGTTGCTACGATCCCCCCGAAGGCGGAGGTGGGATCCCCGCGCAGCGCGCCCTCCACGGCCTCCCACAGAGCCGGCGCCACGGCACACCCGCAGGGGTTGGTGTGCTTGACCACCACCGCCGCAGGCTCCGCGAACTCGCACGCCAAAGCCCAGGCCGCGTGGGCGTCCAGCAGGTTGTTGTACGACAGCTCCTTACCGCCCAGCGGCTCGCAGCCGGCCAGGCTGTCCGCGGGTGCCAGGGGTTCGCGGTACACCGCGGCCCGCTGGTGGGGGTTCTCCCCGTACCGGAGTTCCCGCACCTTGCGCCAGGAGCGGACCATCCGGTCCCCCAAGGGCTCCAGACCGGCCTGCGAGCCCAGCACCTGCGCGATCACCGCGTCGTAGTACGCGGTGTGACGGAACGCCTGGGCGGCCCACCGCCGCCGGACCTCCACGGGCACCTCCCCGAGCTCCCGCAGCAGGGCCAGGGCCTCCGGGTACTGGGCAGGGTCGGTGAGGACGGTCACCCGGGCGGCGTTCTTGGCCGCCGCGCGGATCAGGGTGACCCCACCGATGTCCACGTGGTCGACGAGTTCGTCCCAACCGAGGCCGCAGGCCGCGGCCTCCTCGAACCGGTACAGGTTGCACGCCACGAGGTCTACCGGCTCAACCCCGAAGCGCCCGAGCTCCTCCAGATCCTCCGGGTGCGGCCGCGCCAGGACTGCGGCGTGTACCGCGGGGTGCAGCGTCTTCACCCGGCCGGCCAGCAGCTCCGGGAACCCGGTGAGCTCCTGAACCGGGATCACCGGAAGGCCCGCCTCCTCCAGCACCCGCGCGGTGCCGCCCGTGGACACCAGCTCCCAGCCGAGTTCCCGCAGGCCCGCGGCGAACTCCACGATGCCGGTCTTGTCCGTCACGCTGAGGATCGCCCTACGCGCCACCGCTTCCTCCTTCACCGGGCCAGCTCCCCGCTGGCACCAGCTCCTCGAACCGCACCTGCCCGGTGACCACCCGGCGGATGGCTTCCGGGTACAGCCGGTGTTCCTGCTCCGCCACCCGGGCCGCGAGGGTCTCCACCGTGTCGCCCGGCAGGACGGGCACCCGCGCCTGCGTCACCACCGGCCCCGCGTCCACGTCCTCGGTGACGAAGTGCACCGTGCAGCCGCTCTCCACCGCACCGGAGGCCAGCACCGCCTGGTGCACCCGCTCGCCGTACATGCCTCTGCCGCCGAAGGCCGGCAGCAGCGAGGGGTGGATGTTGAGGATGCGGCCCCGGTACCGTTCCACGAACTCAGGGGGGAGGATCCGCAGGAAGCCCGCCAGGCACACCCACTGCGCCCCGTGGGCCTCCAGCACTTCCGCCAGCCGCCGGCCGAACTCCCGGGGGTCCTTGCGCCAGGGGACCACGTACGCAGGGACTCCCGCCTGCCGGGCCCGTTCCAGGGCGTACGCGCCTGACCTGTCGGAGACCACCACCACCACCTCCGCGGGGTAGTCGGGGTCCCGGGTGGCGTCCAGGATCGCCTGCAGGTTGGTGCCCCGGCCAGACACCAGGACCGCCAGCCGCGCGCGACCTTCCCTCACGGCCGCTCCTCCACGACCACCCGTACGTCCCGCGGGCCGGCCACTACCTCGCCCACGCGGTACACCGTCTCCCCGCACGCCCGCAAGACCTCCTCCGCCCTCGCCGCGGCCTCTGGACGCACTGCCACCACCAGGCCCACACCCATGTTGAACACCCGGAACATCTCCCGCTCGTCCACAGGGCCCCTGCGGGCTACCAGCCAGAACACCGGGGGGACCGGCCACGTCACCCGGACCTCCACGGCGCAGCCCTCGGGCAGGACCCGCGCCAGGTTCCCCGGGATCCCGCCGCCGGTTACGTGCGCCATGGCCGTCACCTCCCGGCCCACCTCCTCCAGCAGCCGCAGCAGGCTCGGCGCGTAACAGCGGTGGGGTCGCAGCAGCGCGTCGCCCCGGGTGCAGCCCAGGTCCGGCTCGTAGCGGTCCAGGTCCCCCACTTCCCGCACCAGGACGGTCCGGGCCAGGCTGTACCCGTTGGTGTGGAGCCCGTCGGAGGCCAGGCCCAGCAACACGTCGCCGGGCCGCACGGAGCTCCCGTCCACCAGATCCGCCGCCTCCGCCACCCCCACCGCGCAACCCACCACGTCCCACGCGCCCTCGCGGTACACGCCGGGCATCTCCGCGGTCTCCCCGCCCACCAGCGCCACCCCGTAGCGGGCGCACGCGTCCACCACCCCCTCCAGCACCGCCTCCAGAGCTTCCGGCCGCATCCGGCCCGCGGCCACGTAGTCCAGGAAGAACAGGGGCCTTGCGCCGTGCACGGCCACGTCGTTGAGCCCGTGGGCCACCACGTCGTGTCCTAAGGTCCGGAAGTCCGCGGGGCCGCGGGCCAGCAACGTCTTGGTACCCACCCCGTCCACGGAAGCCACCAGCACCGGCTCCCGTAAGGGGGGCACCCGCACGATGCCCCCGAACAGGCCGACCCCGCCCACCACCTGCGGGGTAAAGGTGGACTGGATCCTGGGGATCAGCCGGCGCAGCACCGCCTCGGTGGCCTCCGGGTCCACACCGGCGTCGCGGTAGGTGAGGGTACGGGTCAGCGTGCCACCTCCAGGGCCATCCGGCCTGCCAGCTCCTCCTGGGGCTGGTCGGTGGGGTACTGCCCGTCCAGGCACGCCATGCACAGCTCCGCCCGGCTCAGTCCGACGGCCTCCACCAGGCCTTCCTGACTCAGGTAGCCCAGGGAGTCCGCGCCGATGCGCTCGCGGATCTGCTCGACGTCCAGCTCCGCGGCCACCAGCTGGCGGCGGCTGCTGGTGTCCACCCCGTAGAAGCACGGCCACCGGATGGGCGGGGACGAGATGCGCACGTGCACCTCCCGCGCTCCGGCCTCCCGCAGCACCTGCACGATCTTGCCGCTGGTGGTGCCCCGGACGATGCTGTCGTCCACCAGCACCACCCGCTGGCCGGCCACCAGCTCCCGCACGGGGTTCAGCTTGACCCGCACCCCGAGGTCCCGGCGCTGCGGGTCCGGCTCGATGAAGGTCCGGCCCACGTACCGGTTCTTCACCAGGGCCAGCTCGAACCGCAGGCCGCTCTGCTCCGCGAACCCCAGCGCCGCGGACGTCCCCGAGTCCGGCACGGGCACCACCAGGTCCGCGTCCGCGGGGTGCTCCCGGGCCAGCACCCGCCCCATGGCGCGCCGTACCCTGTGCACGTTTCGGCCCACCAGGTTGGTGTCGGGCCGCGCGAAGTAGATGAACTCGAAGACGCAGTGCGCCCGCCTGGGGGAGGGCAGCACCACCTCTCCGTGGAGCTGGCCGTCCCGCACCCCCACCAGCTCCCCTGGGAGGACGTCCCGTACGAAGACCGCGCCGATCTGGTCAAACGCGCACGTCTCTGAGGCCACCACCCACCCGTCCCCGATGCGGCCCAGGACCAGGGGCCGGATGGCCAAGGGATCCCGGAACGCGAACAGCGTCCCGTCCACGAGGGCCACCACGGTGTACGCGCCCTCCAAACGCTCCATGGCCACCCGGATGGCCGCCTCCGGCGTGCGGCGGGAGCTGGTGGCCACGCACCACGCCAGCACCTCGGTGTCGGAGCTGCCCCGGAAGCGCACCCCGCGACGCTCGAGCTCCTCCCGCAGCTGCGGGGCGTTAGTGAGGTTGCCGTTGTGGGCCACCGCCAGCGTGCCCCACGGGGACGGCACCGCCACCGGTTGGGCGTTCTCCAGCACCGCGGACCCCATGGTGGAGTAGCGCACGTGGCCGATCCCCAGGCTCCCGGGCAGCGCCGAGAGCCGCTCGTCGAAGACCCGGCTTGCCAGGCCCATGCCCTTGTGCAGGTGCAGGCCCGCCTCGCTCCAGGTGGCGATTCCCGCACTCTCCTGGCCCCGGTGCTGCAGCGCCAGCAGGCCCAGGTACACCAGCGGGGCCACCGTCTGCCCGGGCCAGGCGATGCCGAACACCCCGCACTCCTCGCGGGGGCCCTCACGCCAGGGATCCTTCATCGGTACGCCTCCCACGCCGACCGGAGCTCCACCACGGGAACCGCCACCTCCGCGTCCGGCAGCCTCAGGTGCAGCTGGTCTCCGCCCACGTAGCCCAGCAGGCGGAGGGGTACGCCAGCCCGCGCGCACAGGGCCGCGAACGCCTCGTACCGCTCGGGCGGTACGGACACCAGCACCCGCGACGGCCCCTCCCCGAACAGGCTCAGGTCCGTTTGGATCCCGAACAACTCGGGGCTGAGGGTGCACCGGGCCCCGATCCCGCCGGCCACGCACGCCTCGGCCAGGGCCACCGCAAGCCCGCCTTCGCTGAGGTCGTGGGCGGACCGCACTAGCCCCTCCTCCGCGGCGCGCACCAGCACGTCCAGAAGCCGCCGGTGCAGACCCAGGTCCGGCCGCACCGGCGCGCCCGCCACCTTCCCGTGGAGGGTGCGCAGGTACTCGCTGCCGCCCAGAGAAACGCGGTCCGAGCCCACCAGCGCCACCACGTCCCCCGCGGCCCCGAAGCCCGTGCTCAGGGCCCGGGTCACGTCCTCCATCACACCCAGGCAGGCCACCACCGGAGTGGGGTAGACGGCGCCGTGCTCGGACTCGTTGTACAGACTCACGTTCCCGCCCACCACGGGCACTCCCAGGGCGCGGCAGGCGTCCGCGATTCCGTCCACGACCCCTGCCAGCTCCCACGCCACCTCGGGCCGCTCGGGGTTCCCCAGGTTCAGCCCGTCGGTGACCGCCACGGGTCTCGCACCCACACACGCCACGTTCAGGGTGGCCTCGCACACCGCAGCCGCCCCACCCGCCCAGGGGTCCAGGTAGGAGATGCGGCCGTTCCCGTCCACGCTCAGGGCGATCCCTCGGGGTGGAGCTTCCAGGAGCCGCAGCACCGCCGCGTCCGCGCCAGGCGGCACGACCGTCCGCAGCTGCACCATGTGATCGTACTGCGTGTAGATGGGCCGCTTGCTGACCACAGATGGCGACCGCAGGAGGCTCAGCAGCGCCTGTGCGGGGTCTGGCTTGGGCAGGCCGCTGAGGTCGGCGTCCCTCAGCGCCCGCCGCGCCTGGGGCTCCTGTTCAGGCACCCGGTAGGTGGGCGCGTCCGTCAGGGCGGAGGGAGGGAGCTCCACCACCAACGCGTCGCCGTCGTAGGCGCGCAGCACGGGTTCGGCGGTCACCTGGCCCACCACCTCCGCGTGCAGCCCCCACCGCCGGTACGCCCGCAGGACCTCCTCCTCCCGGCCCCGCTGCACCACCAGCAGCATCCGCTCCTGCGACTCCGACAGGAGCACCTCCGCGGGCGTCATCCCGCGCTCGCGCCTGGGGACCCGGTCCAGATAGAGGACCATCCCCGTGCGGCCGCGGGCGCTCATCTCCGCGGCCGCGCACGTGATCCCCGCGGCCCCCATGTCCTGCAAGGCCACCACCGCGCCGGTCTGGAGCGCCTCCAGGGTGGCCTCGATGAGCAGCTTGCCCGCGAACGGGTCCCCGATCTGCACCGCACCGCGGTCCGACTCCGCGGAAGTTTCCTCCAGCTGTTCGGAAGCGAACGCCGCCCCGCCGATGCCGTCCCGGCCCGTACGGGCGCCCGCGTACACCACAGAGTTTCCGGGCCCCGCGGCCGCCGAGCCGAACACCCGGGAGGAAGGCAGCAACCCGACACAGGCCACGTTCACCAGGGGGTTGGCCCGGTAGCAGTCCTCGTACAGGACCTCCCCACCGACCACGGGCACGCCCACGGAGTTGCCGTAGTGGCTGATCCCTGCCACCACGCCTTCCCGCAGCCGGCGGGACTGCGGGTCTTCCGGCGGCCCGAACCGCAGGCTGTCCAGCAGCGCCACCGGCCGGGCGCCCATGCTCAGCACGTCCCGCAGGATGCCGCCCACACCCGTGGCCGCGCCGTGGAAGGGGTCCACCGCGCTGGGGTGGTTGTGGCTTTCTACCTTCAGGGCGGCAGCGAGACCGGGTGCTACCTCCACCACCCCCGCGTTCTCCCCGGGGCCCCGCAGAACTCCGGGGCCAGCGGTGGGCAGACGCTTGAGGTAGGGGCGGGAGTGCTTGTACGCGCAGTGCTCGGACCACATGACCCCGAACATGCGCAGCTCGGTGGGGTTGGGCCGGCGGCCGAGGAGGGCGCAGACCCGTTCGTACTCCTCCCGCCGCAGCCCCGCGGCCTCCCATTCGGGAATCTGCGTTACCGCCGTCATCGCGTCCTCCCCGCAGCCAGAAGTGCCCGGTCCCGCAGCCACCGGTACATGCTCTCGAACAGCCGCCGGCCGTCCTGCCCGCCCAACACCGCCTCCGAGCACCGCTCCGGGTGGGGCATCAGGCCCAGGACGTTGCCCTCCCGGTTCGCGAGGCCCGCGATGTGGTGCAGTGAGCCGTTCGGGTTGGCCTCCGGGGTGGTGCGGCCGTCCCGGTCCACGTACCGGAACACCACCTGGCCGCGCTGCTCCAGCTCCTCCAGCACCTCCGGCGGCGCGTGGTACCGGCCGTCCCCGTGGGCGATGGGCATGCGCACCACCTCCCCCGGCGCGTACAGGCTGGTGAACGGCGTGTCGGCCCGCTCCACCCTCAGGGTGGTCCACTCGCACCGGAACGTGGCCCCCCGGTTCCGCACCAGCGCGCCGGGCAGCAGCCCGGCCTCCAGCAGGACCTGGAACCCGTTGCAGATCCCCACCACCAGCCCGCCGGCGCCCGCAAACCGCCGGACCGCCCGCACCACCGGGCTGGTGGCGGCCACCGCCCCGGGCCGCAGGTAGTCCCCGTAGGAGAACCCGCCTGGCAGCACCACCGCGTCGAAACCTGAGAGGTCCTCCTCCTCATGCCACACGAACTCCGCGGGGTAGCCCAGCACGTCCCGCAGCACGTGC
The DNA here is from genome assembly GCA_938028835.1 of uncultured bacterium. Taxonomy (GTDB): domain Bacteria; phylum Sysuimicrobiota; class Sysuimicrobiia; order Sysuimicrobiales; family Sysuimicrobiaceae; genus Tepidifontimicrobium. Next base: position 39,104 of record CALIMJ010000006.1, read on the forward strand.
AGGCAGTCCCGGTCACAGTTGGACCCGGGGAACACCACCACGGCGAAACGCGGGTCCCGCATCACGGGGTCGGCACCTCCTCCCGCTCGTACACCTCGTAGTCCTCGATGAGCGGGTTGGTGAGGAACCGCTCGCACAGCTCCCGCACCCGCTCCCGCCACCTTTCCTCGGGCACCGTCAGCTCGAACGCCTTGCCCACCCGGACCTCAGACGCCTCCAGGCCCAGGGCCCGCAGGCCCGTCTGGACCGCCTGTCCCTGCGCGTCCAGCACACCCGGCTTCAGGAACACCACCACCCGCACGCGCTTGTTCACAGCTCCACCTCGCGCCCCGTGATCCGCCGGAAGGCCTCCAGGTACCGCGCCCGCAGCTCCGCCACCAGCTCCGCGGGCAGCTCCGGACCGGGCGGGGCCTTGTCCCAGCCCACCCGCTCCAGGTAGTCCCGCAGCAGCTGCTTGTCGAAGGGCTCGAGTTCGCCCCGCCGGTACGCCTCCGCGTCCCAGTACCGGGAGGAGTCCGGGGTGCCCACCTCGTCGATGAGCACCAGCTGGCCGTCGACCCACCCGAACTCGAACTTGGTGTCCGCCAGCAGCAGGCCCCGCGGTTCCACGTGTGCTGCCATGTGGCGGTACAGCCGCACGCTGGCCTCCCGCAGCCGGGCCGCCAGCTCCTCGCCCACCGCGGCCGCCACGAACTCGAAGGTGACGTTCTCGTCGTGGCCCGAAGCGCTCTTGGTGGCGGGGGTGAACAGGGGCTCCGGCAGCCGCGCGCCGGGCTGCAGACCCGCGGGCAGCTCCACCCCGCACACCCGGCCGCTTTGCCGGTACTCCTTCCACGCGGAGCCTGCCAGGTAGCCGCGGACCACGCACTCGAAGTCCACCCGCTGCGCCCGCCGGACCAGCATGCTGCGGCCCCGCAGCGCGCCCAACTCCGATTCGTCCAACCCCGTGGCCTGCGCGATCCCCCTCAGGTCGGTGGTCACCAGGTGGTTGGGGACGATGGAGCGCGTCCGCTGGAACCAGAAGCTGGACAGCTGCGTCAGGACCTTGCCGCGGTCCGGCACGGGGGTGGACAGGACCACGTCGAAGGCGCTGATGCGGTCGGTGGCCACCACCAGCAGGTACTCCCCCAGGTCGTACACGTCCCGGACCTTCCCCCGGCAGAACAGGGGGAGCTCGAGAGCGGTGTGGGTCACCGTGCCACCTCCTGCCGCCGGGGAACGCCCACCCGCTCCAGGATCTCGTCCGCGTACTTCAGGTACGGGGCGGGGTCCAGGCACTCGCGCAGGGCCGCTTCGTCCGCCACCTCCCGCACCGCCGGGTCCTCCACGAGCCGCCGCACCAGGGCGTCCGGCGGCGGAGCGGGGTCCTCCCATACCGCTGCCGCAGCCCGCTGCACGGCGGCGTAGGCCGCGTCCCGGGACAGCCCCAGCTCCACCAGCCGCAGGAGCACTCGGTGGGAGTACACGAGCCCGCCCGTGGACTCCAGGTTCCGCCGCATACGGTCCGCGTCCACCCGCAGCCCGTCGAGCACCTGCCGGAGCTTGCGCAGCATGTAGTGCAGCAACGTGGTGGCTCCGGAGAGGACGACGCGCTCGTTGGACGAGTGGGTGATGTCCCGCTCGCCCCACAGGGCCTGGTTCTCCAGGGCCACCACCGCGCAGCCCCGCAGCATCCGGCTCAGCCCCACCACCCGCTCGCTGAGGATGGGGTTGCGCTTGTGGGGCATGGCGGAAGACCCCGTCTGGCCGGCGGCGAAGGGCTCCTCCAGCTCCCGGATCTCCGTGCGCTGCAGGGACCGCACCTCCGTGGCGATGCGCTCCAGGCTGCCGCCCACTACCGCGAGGGCGGCCAGGTAGTGGGCGTGCCGGTCCCGTTGGATCACCTGGGAGGAGGCCGGGTCCACGGCGAGCCCCAGCCTGGCGCACACGTACGCCTCCACCTGCGGGGGCAGGTGCGCGTAGTTGCCCACCTCCCCGGAAAGCTTGCCCACCCGTACGGCCTCCCGCGCCTGTCGCAGGCGCTCCCTTCCGCGTTCCAGCTCCGCGATCCAGGTGGCCACCTTGCACCCGAAGGTGATGGGTTCTGCCTGGACGCCGTGGGTGCGGCCGGCCATCAGGGTGTAGCGATGACGGTCTGCCAGCTCCCGCAGGACTCCCAGCAGCCGGTCCAGCTCCTCCAGCAACAGGTCCGCGGCCCGAACCAGGAGCACCGCGGTGGCGGTATCCACCACGTCCGAGGAGCCCAGGCCCCGGTGCAGGTAGCGGGCGTCCTCCCCCAGCTCCTCCGAGACCACCCGCAGGAACGCCACCACGTCGTGGTGGGTCTCGCGTTCCTCCACCTCCCGGACCCGGTCGGGGTCTGGGACCCGGGCGCGCTCCCGCATCCTCCGCACGGCTTCCACGGGCACCTGGCCCAGCTGGGCCTGCGCCTCCGCGGCCAGCAGCTCCACCTCCAGCCAGGTGGCGAGCTTGCTGCGCTCGCTCCACAGCTCGGCCATCTCCGGGGTCGTGTACCGCGGGATCACAGCACGCCTCCCGGGGTGTACACGGTCTGCTCACGGCGCGGCCCGGTCCCGATCATGGTCACCGGTGCCCCGCACAGTTCCTGCACCCGCTCCACGAACCGCCGGGCCTGCGGGGGAAGGTCCCCGTACCGGGTCGCGCCGTGGGTGGAGCTCTTCCACCCCGGCAGCTCCTCGTACACCGGCCGGACGCGCTCCAGCACCGGCGTGGGCGGCACCGTGTTCAGGCGCTCGCCCCGGTACTCGTAAGCCACGCACACCCGCACGGGGTCGAAGTGGTCTAGCACGTCCAGCTTCATCAGGGCGATCTCCGTGCACCCATTCAGGCGCGAGGCGAACCGGGCGGCCACCCCGTCGAACCAGCCGCACCGCCGGGGCCGGCCGGTGGTGGCGCCGTACTCCTGCCCCAGCTCCCGGAGCCGGGCGCCGTCGGGGCCGGCCTCCTCGGTGGGCATGGGGCCGGAGCCCACTGCGGTGGTGTACGACTTCACCACGCCCACCACCCGGGTGATGCGGTGGGGCGGGATGCCGGCGCCCGAGCACGCGCCGCCCGCCAGGGTCGTGGAGGACGTCACGTAGGGGTAGATGCCCCAGTCCACGTCCCGCATGGTGCCGAGGTGCCCCTCCAGCAGCACCGGCTCGTCCCACTCCAGGGCCTGCTGGACCACCTCGAACCCGTCCGTCACGTACGGCCGCAGGCGCTCCGCCCACGCCTGGCAGGCCCGGCGCACCGCCGCGGGGTCCAGGACCGGCTGCCCGTGCACCCGCTCCAGGTAGGCGTTGTGCCGGCGCAGGGACGCCTCCAGCTGCGCAGCCAGCATCTCCGGGTGGTACAGGTCCGCCACCCGAAGCCCTACCCGCGCCACCTTGTCGGTGTACGAGGGCCAGATCCCCTGTCGGGTGGTGCCGTGGGCTCCGGATCCCCGCGCCTCCTCCTCCAGCACGTCCAGCTGCACGTGGTGCGGCAGGGTGAGGTGGGCCCGGTCGGAAAGCAGCAGCTCCCCCCGGGCTAGGCCCCGCCGGACCAGGTCGTCGATCTCGTGCAGCAGCAGGTCCGGGTTGACGACACAACCGGGGCCGATGAGGTTGCGGCAGCCTGCGTGGAAGATGCCGGAGGGGACCAGGTGCAGCCGGAAGGTGCCCCACTCGTTGACGATGGTGTGGCCCGCGTTGGCGCCGCCGTTGAACCGCACCACCAACCGGGCGTGCTGGCTCAGGGCGTCGATGACCTTGCCCTTGCCCTCGTCGCCCCAGTGCAGGCCGACCACCGCGGTGACGGGCATCAGCGTTCCACTCCCGCGGAGTGCACCGCCCGCAGCCCGATGTCGGTCCGGTAGTGCATGCCCTCGAAGCGCACCTGCCCGAACACGCGGTAGGCAGCCTCGCGCGCGGAACGCACGTCCGGCCCCAGGCCCACCGCGTTCAGCACCCGTCCGCCCGCGGTCACCAGCCTGCCGTCCTGCTGGTCCACCCCCGCGCAGAAGACCAGGGTGTCCTCCGGGAGCTCGGCGTCCAGTCCGTGGATCGTCCGGCCCTTCACGGGGGAGTCGGGGTAGCCCTCCGCGGCGGCCACCACGCACACGGCAGCTTTCGGCTTCCACCGCAGCCGCACGTCCCCCAGCTTACCCTCGCACGTGGCCCACAGCACCTCCGCGAGGTCACAGTCCAGCAGCGGCAGCAGCACCTGCGCTTCGGGGTCGCCGAACCGCGCGTTGAACTCCAGGACCTTCGGACCCTCACGGGTCAGCATCAGCCCCGCGTACAGGACCCCGCGGAACCGCGCGCCGTCCCGGCACAGGGCCTCCGCGGCAGGCTCCAGGATCTCACGCCGCACCCGGTCCGCAAGGGAAGCCGGCAGGTGCGAAAGCGGCGCCACCGCCCCCATCCCGCCGGTGTTGGGGCCCCGATCGCCGTCCCGAAGCCGCTTGTGGTCCTGCGCGAGGACCATGGGGACCACGCACTCACCGTCCACGAAGGCCAGGGCAGAGGCCTCCTCGCCCTCCAGGTACTCCTCCACCACCACCCGGCGCCCGGCCTCCCCGAACCTCCCTTCCACCATCAACGCACGCACCGCCTCCTCCGCCTCCTGCGGGTGGTTGCAGACTAGGGCGCCCTTCCCCGCGGCCAAGCCGTCCGCCTTCACCACACACCGCCCGCCCAGGGAACGCACCCACCTCACGGCCTCCTCAGGGGAGTCGAAGGACCGGTGCTCGGGCTGCGGGACCCCTGCCCGCGACAGCAGGTCCTTGGCGTACACCTTCGACCACTCGATCCGGGCCGCGGCCCGGGTGGGGCCGAAAACCCGGAACCCCTCGGCCTGGAGGGCGTCCACCAGGCCTTTTGCGAGGGGGTCCTCCGGACCCACCACCACCAGGTCCGGCCGCAGGTCGCGAGCAGCTGCCACCAGACCGGGCACGTCGGAGGAGCTGACCGGTACGCGGCGGGCCTCCCGCATCCCCGGGTTCCCCGGGGCGCAGTACACCGCCTGGACCAGGGGGCTGCGGCTCAGGGCCCACACCAGGGCGTGTTCCCGGCCGCCCGACCCCACGACCAGGAGTCTCACGGGACCTCCGACAAAGTTCGCAATATTCGGACGATCCGTCGCTCCCAACAAAGCGTACCAGGAAGATCGCCCGAACCGGAAGGGCCGACCCGCAGATACGTTCGGCATAGTCGTATGTGACTTGCGCGATAAACGCGCCTGCCAGGCTGAGGGTAGGTTGCGGGAGTTGGCGCAGTCGCTTTTCTCCGGGGCCGCCTACCGCTACGACCGGGTGGCCGCCTGGCTGAGTTATGGTCAGTACCCCCGGTGGCACCGCTTCCTGGTGTCCCGTATCCCGCCAGAGGCCCGTTGGGTCCTGGACGTGGCCACGGGCACCGCCAGCGTCGCCGTACTCCTGGCCCGCCGTGGCCACCGCGTGGTGGGGCTGGACCTCACGGAGCCCATGCTGCGGGAGGCCGCACGCAAGGTCCAAAGCCTCCGCCTGCAGGACCGGGTGCTCCTGGTGCGAGGAGCAGCTGAGCAGCTTCCGTTTCCGGACGGCGCCTTCCACGCGCTCACGTTCACGTTCCTGCTGCGCTACGTGCAGGACCCACCCCAGGTGGTGGCCGAGCTCGGCCGTGTGGTGCGCCGCGGTGGCTGGATGGCTTCTTTGGAGTTCGGTGTGCCCGACCCGCCCTGGCGGTGGTGGTGGCGCGTGCACACCCGGGTGGTCCTGCCCGTGGGAGGCCGGCTGGTTTCGGACGGCTGGCACCGGGTGGGGCGCTTCCTGGGGTCGAGCATCGAGGCCTTCTGCCGCGCCCACCCTTTCCCGGAGGTGCGGGCCTGGTGGCAGCGAGCAGGGTTTGTGCAGGTGCGCCGCCGGCGGCTCAGCTTCGGGGCCGCGGAGGTGGTGTGGGGGCGCAAGCGGTGAGGGAGCTACCAAGCTTCTACGCCCTGCCCGCAGGCGGCTGGCGGGACTACGTGACCCTCCTGCACCTCCCGTACACCGCCTGGCACCTCAGCTACGTGGCGCTGGGAGCCTGCGTGAGCTCCGAGTTCCACCCGGACCGTCTGGTGCAGGCGCTGGTGGCCTTCGCGCTCGGGCTCGGCGTGGCAGCCCACGCCCTGGACGAGTATCGGGGCCGGCCCCTGCGCACCGCGATCCCCGACCGGGTGCTGCTGGCGCTGGCTGCGGGCTCGCTGGCCGCAGCGGCGGCGGTGGCGGCCCGGGCGGCGCTGACCACGACCCCGTGGGTGTTGGCGCTGGCTGCTGCCGGTGTGTTCCTGGTGCTCGCGTACAACCTGGAGGGGTGGGGAGGCCGCTTCCACACGGACCGGTGGTTCGCCGTGGCGTGGGGCGCGTTCCCGGCCTTCGTGGGCCAGTGGTCCCAGAGCCTCCGCGTGGAGCCCGCGGGGCTGGCGGTGGTGCTGGCCGCGTACTTCATCAGCCGCGCCCAGCGCCACCTGAGCCGCCCTGCCCGCGACCTGCGTCGCCGGGTCCTCTCCGTCTCCGGTGAGCTCCGCTACGGCGACGGCCGCACCGAACCGCTCACCGCCCGGAGCCTGCGGGAACCCCTGGAAGCGGCCCTTCGGGCCCTGTCGTGGGCGCTACCCCTCCTGGCCCTGGCCGGCGTCCTGGCCCGGCTGCGGCAGGTGTGAGCCTGACCAGGTCTGTGTCCGTCAGCCGGGCGGGGCCGGTGGCAGCCACGGTGCTGAAGTGACGTGGTGCCTGCCGGGAGGCCGGCCGCGCGCGTCATGGCGGTGCCGTCCACGACACCGGAACTTCCCTCAGGCGGCCTTCAGCGTCCCAGTACCGGAGGTAGCCGTTCTCTCGGCCGAACCGGTACAGCTCCCACGTCAGCTCCACGTCCTGACGGCAGTACTCCACCACACGGTCCACCCAACCACGCCGCCACCACCGCAGCGCCTCCCACCCGTCCGCGGACTTCCCCCGGCCGAGCGTGGCGAGCGCCAGGTGGTGCAGCCCCACCCGGCGGCGCAGGCTCCTGCGCACCTCCTCCAGGATGTCCACGGTGGGTAGTTCGTGGACGGAGGGCCCTCCGTACCGCTCCAGCACCAGGTAGTCGAAGGACCGTACCGCGAACCCGACCACCAGCTGCGCCTCCCGCAGCTCCGCCACCAGGCGTTCCGCCTCGCTTTCCAAGTACGCCCGGTACGTGGCCGACAGCGCGTGGAAGACCACTGCCACCGCAAGCCGCGGCGCCCTCCACACACCTGCGCCGTCCTCCCGCTCCCAATCGCGGGTTTCCACGTCCAACACGACCAGCCCACCGCTCACGACCGACACTGCCCCCTCGACCTATTCCCCACGTTGCCAGACACGCCACAGACGAACCCCGAACCGTAGACTGGTGCGTTGAGCAGCCCCGGTCCGAGTCGTGCACCAGGCCGGGTGCAGGCTTCCGCCGCCACAGGGCCATCTCCAGGGCGTCTGTCACCAGCTCCGCCCGGGCGTCATTCCGCATCTCGCAGCCCACCACAGCCCGGCTCCAGCTGATCCAGCACCACCCCCAGATACAGCCAGCCCTCCCCCGTGGGAATCTGCTTCACGTCCGCCACCCACAGCCCATCCGGCCCTGCGGCCCGGAACTGCCGTCTCACCGCCTCCGGGCCAGTGCACCGATTCCTCCCGAGGCTCTTGCCTCTCCGTCTCAGGGTATCCACGAAACCCTGGGAAGACCACCTGCGTGCCCCCCGGACGTCTCCAGCACCGGCCCCGGTACGCTACAATGCCCGTGAGATGCCCTTCACCGTGAAAGACTTCCAGAGCCTGCTCCGGCTGCTGGACCGGCAGCCTCAGTGGAAGGACGCCCTCCGGGCAAGCCTGCTGGGCGAGGAGTTCCTCGAGCTCCCCAGTCTGGTCCGCAGCCTCCTCCAGGCCCAGCGGGCTGCGCAGCGGGAGCTCCGCGCCCTCGCGGACTCCCACCGCCAGACTCAGCAGGAGCTCCGGGCGCTGGCCGAGGCCCAGACGCGTCTTGCGGAAGCCCAGGCCGGCACCGACCAGCGCGTCGCCAGACTCGAGGAGGCCGTCGCGCGCCTCACGGAAGCCCAACAGCGCAGCGACGAGCGGGGAGCCCGCCTCGAGCAGGCTCTCGCACGTCTCGCGGAAGCCCAGGCCGGCACCGACCAGCGCGTCGCCAGACTCGAGGAGGCCGTCGCACGCCTCACAGAAGCCCAACAGCGCAGCGACGAGCGGGGAGCCCGCCTCGAGCAGGCTCTCGCACGTCTCGCGGAAGCCCAGGCCGGCACCGACCAGCGCGTCGCCAGACTCGAGGAGGCCGTCGCGCGCCTCACAGAAGCCCAACAGCGCAGCGACGAGCGGGGAGCCCGCCTCGAGCAGGCCCTCGCACGTCTCGGGGAAGCCCAGGCCGGCACCGACCAGCGCGTCGCCAGACTCGAGGAGGCCGTCGCACGCCTCACGGAAGCCCAACAGCGCAGCGACGAGCGGGGAGCCCGCCTCGAGCAGGCTCTCGCACGTCTCGCGGAAGCCCAGGCCCGGCTGGAGGAACGCATGGGGGAACTCGCCACCCAGGTGGGCAGACTGTCCGACGCCCTGGGCTTCAGCCTCGAAGAGCTCGCCCGGGAGCTGGCGCCCGCATACTTCGAAAAACACCACGGCATCCGCGTACCCTCGTTCCAGCGGCGCTTTTTCACCGTGGACGCAGAGGACGTCGAGGTGGACTTCTACGGGGAAGGGACACGCGACGGCGAGGCAGTGGTGGTCGTGGGGGAGGTCCGCAGCCGCATTTACGGTCGAGACATAGAGGCTCTGCTCCGGAAGGTCCAGCTACTTTCCCCTCTGCTTCCGGCCCCTCCCCTGCCCGTCCTCTTCGGCTTTGTCATCCACCCCTCCGCGGCCCAGCTGGCAGCTCAAAAAGGCGTGCTCGTCTTCACCCCCGTCGGCCCGCACCGCTTCTAAAGACCGCCCCGTCGGGCCACCCTCCCCGCCTCGCGTCTGTCCCAGCAGCCGGCGCAGGATCAGGGCGTTACGCACCGCGTGGCCGGCCACGTCGTTGTTGAAGAACACGTAGCCTTCCCGGCCCGCGGCCAGCTGCCCGGATACCCAGCGGGCATCCGCCCGCAGGCTGCTGAGCGGGTAGCAGCCGGAGTACGCGTCCCCGGGCCCGTGGCGCCGCAGGTACCACCAGCCCGCCGTGTCTGGCACCCGTACCACCGGCCGGCCCACCCGCCGCGGCCGCATGCCGGGAGGGAGGACCTGGAAGGGCCAGTCCGCGCAGACCACCGCCGCCCCGTACTCTCCCAGCAGCTCGTACACGGGTTCCGCAAACCATGAAGCGTCCCGGAACTCGAAGGCGTGCAGCACCGTCCTCGGCAACGCCGAGAGGAAAGCGCGCAGGCGCTGCAGGTCGGCCCGGAAGCGCGGCGGGAGCTGCCAGAGCACGCACCGCAGCCGGTCCCCGAGCGGCCGGCAGGCGTCCATCAGCACCCGCAGGGGCTCCCGTGGGTCGCGCAGCCGTCGCACGTGGGTCAGGTAGCGGCTCCCTTTGACCACGAAGGCGAAGTCCCGCGGGGCGCGGCGGGCCCAGCCCTCGAAGGTCTTCGACGCGGGCAGGCGGTAGAAGGTCACGTTCAGCTCCACCGCGTCGAACACTTCCGCGTACCGCTCGAACCACCGGGAAGACGGCAGGTCCTCCGGGTACAGCACACCCACCCAGTGGGGGTAGGTGTAGCCGGAGGTCCCCACCCACGCCCGCGCCACGGCAGCCTCCGGGGTCAGTCCAGCCGCACGCGCGCGAACCGCCGCCGGCCCACCCGCACTACCAGCCCCGGGCGCACCTCGACCCGTTCCTCGGCGTCGGTGACCCTCCTGCCGTCCACGCTGACGCCGCCCTGGGCCACCAGCCGCCTCGCCTCGCTGTTGGAGACGACCAGCCGCACCAGCCGCAGCAGGCGCACGATGCCCACGCGGCCGTCCGGGTCTAGGTCTTCTGCCCTCACGCGCACCTCCGGAATTTCCGAGGGCAGCTCCTCCCGCGCGAAGACCCGGTCGAACTCCTCCTCCGCGGCCCGGGCGGCTTCTGGCCCGTGCCAGACCGCCACGATCTCCCGGGCCAGGCGCCGTTTGACGTCCCGAGGGTGCAGCCGGCCAGCCCGCAGCCCCTCGTCGATCGCCCGCACCTCCTCCATGGGAACTTCCGTACACAGCTCGAAGTAGGTGACCATGAGGGGGTCGGGCAGGGACATCACCTTCCCGTACATCTCCTGGGGCGGCTCGTTGATCCCAATGTAGTTGCCCAGCGACTTGCTCATCTTCTCCACGCCGTCCAGGCCGGGCAACAGGGGAGTCAGCAGCACCACCTGCGGGGGCTGGCCGAACTCCCGTTGCAGGTCGCGGCCCATCAGGTTGTTGAACTTCTGATCGGTCCCGCCCAACTCCACGTCCGCTTCCAGGGCCACCGAGTCGTAGGCCTGGCACAGGGGGTACAGCAGCTCGTGCAGGCCGATGGGGCTGCCTTCCTTCCAGCGCGCGGTGAAGTCGTCCCGCTCCAGGATGCGGGCCACGGTGGTCTTGCTGCACAGCCGCACCACGTCCGCAAAGCTCAGCGACCCCAGCCACTGGCTGTTGAAGGTCACCCGCGTGCGCTCGGGGTCCAGGATTCGGCTGTACTGCTCCCGGTAGGTGGCCGCGTTGCGCTCCACCTCCTCCCGGGTCAGCATGGGGCGGGTCTGCTTCTTGCCCGTGGGGTCGCCGATGAGCGCGGTGAAGTCCCCGATCACCAGGATGGCCTCGTGACCCAGGTCCTGGAACTGCCGGAGCTTGCGCAGCACCACCGCGAAGCCGATGTGGATGTCGGGCGCGGTGGGGTCCAGACCCAGCTTCACGCGGAGCGGCCGGCCCTCCTGTAGCTTGGCCAGCAGCTCCTCCTCCGTGATGATCTCCGCGGCGCCGCGCCGCAGCAGCTCCAGCTGTCGTTCGGGTGGAAGGAACGGGGTCATCCTCTACGCACCGCCCGCACCGTCAGGGTATCGAGAACAGCAGCTCCAACGCGGACCGTTGGACCTCCACGCCCAGGCCGGGACCCGGGGGCAGGGTGCCCTGGCCGGCCTCGCTGCGCGGGAGCCCACCCGCCACGTGCTCCAGGTTCCAGTCGTTCATGAAGGAGGCCGCCAGCAGGGAGCGCGGCGGCGTGCTGGCCGCCACGTGGGCGGTGGCCGCGGTCGCGAGATCCCCGCCCCAGGTGTCCTCCACCACCACTTGCAGCCCCAGCGCCACCGCCAGGTCCCGCAGGACGCGCCCGGCCGCCAGCCCGCCCACGCGGCTGATTTTCAGGTTGACCGCCGCGGCTTGCCCCTCCTGCGCCGCCCGCACCAGACTGCGCACGTCCGTCACCACCTCGTCGTACACCATGGGGAGGGTGGTGCGCGCCCGCACGGTCAGGCACTCCTCCAGGCTCGCACAGGGCTGCTCCAGCAGCACCTGCGGGTAGCGTTCCAGCAGGCGGGCAGCCACCACCGCCTGCTGGACGGTGTAGCCTCCGTTGGCGTCGGCCAGGATCCAGCAGGACGACCCCACCGCCTCGGCCACCGCGGCCACGCGGTCTGAGTCCGCAAACGGATCGGTGCCCAGCTTCAGCTGGAACACCCCCACGCCCTGCGCGCGGTGGCGTGCCGCGAAGTCCGCCATGGCCTCCGCGGGTCCGAGGGGTACCGCCACGTACAGGGGGAAGCGCTCCCGGTACGCGCCACCCAGCAGCGCCGCCACCGGCAGCCCCGCCGATTTGCCCAGCAGGTCCCAGCACGCCACGTCCACCACGCTCTTGGCGTAGGGGTGGCCTGCCAGGGCGGCGTCCATGCGGGCGTGGACATCTGCCAGGTTCCCTGGGTCCGCGCCCACCACCGCGGGCGCCAGCTCCCGCAAGGCGGCCCGCGCGCCGCCCGCGAAGGCGGGCAGGTACGTGCTGCCCAGCGGACACACCTCGCCCCAGCCGTCCACACCCTCGTCCGCCACCAACCTCACCACGGTACTGGGCAGGCGTTCCACCGCGCGGCCGCCCGACATGACGTAGCGACCGTGGGCGTAGGTGAGCTCGTACCCGTACACCTCCACCGCTCGGACCCGCACCGCCACCTCCTGACGCGAAATTTCGAGGCCGACCCGGCTACCCGGGGTGTGCCACCACGGGATTCCGCAGGACGCCCACCCCCTCCACCTCCGCCTCCACCACATCCCCGGGGGCCAGGGGGCCCACGCCCGCGGGAGTCCCGGTGGCGATCACGTCCCCCGGCTCCAGGGACATGTAGCGGCTCACGTACTCGATGATGCGCGGCACGGACAGGATCATGTCGGCGGTGGAGGCGTCCTGCCGCACCTGCCCGTTCACCCGCAACCTCACCCGCACGCGGTCGGGGTCCGGCAGGGAGCGCGGGGTGACCAGCACGGGACCCAGGGGACAGAAGGTGTCGAAGCTCTTGGCCCGGTCAAAGGGCCTGCCGCGCTGGATGTCCTCCCGCTGCAGGTCCCGGGCGGTGACGTCGTTCAGCACCGTGTAGCCGCCCACCAGGTCCAGGGCGTGCTCCGCGGGCACCCGCACGCCCCGGCGGGCGATCACCACCGCCAGCTCCACCTCGTGGTGCACCTCCCGGCTTTCCGGCGGGATCACGATGGCCTCCTCCGGCCCCACGATGGAGCTCGGCGCCTTGAAGAAGATGGGCGGGTCCTCCGTGGCCTCGTTGCCCAGCTCCCGCGCGTGCTCCACGTAGTTGCGGCCCAGCGCGACGATCTTCGGGGGGTGCGGCAGCGGGGCGAGGAAGGTCAGCTCCGAGAGGGGTCGTACCTGTGACCCCAGATCCAGGCCCTCGGGGACCTGGTGCGCTTCCAGCCGCTCCACCAGCTCCTCCATGCGGTCCACCACGTCCCGGCGACCGAGAAGCTGCGGGATGCTGCGAACCCCGTCCAGCAGCACCGCGTGGTGGGCCAGCACGATGGCCACCGCCTCCTGGTCCTTGTACCGAACCCTCGCAAGCCGCATGCGCCCCTCCCTCACTGGGTGAACTCCACCACCGTGACCCCGTCGCCGCCTTCCTCCGGGGCCGCCAGGGAGAACCGGACGCCGGGGAAGCCCCGCAGCGCCTCGTGCACCGCCCGTCGCAGCGCTCCCGTGCCCTTGCCGTGCACCACCACCACCCGCGGCAACCCGGCCAGCAGCGCGTCATCCAGGTACTTCTCCAGCTGGGCCACCGCCTCGTCCGAGGTGAGGCCACGCAGGTCCAGCTTCGGCGACACCCGGGGCGCCTCCGACCACGCCCTCCGTGTCCCCCGCGAACCCGCCGCACTCGCCACCGGGGCCCGCAGCTCCTCCCGCGGCACCCGGACTTTCGCGGAACCCACCTGCACCTCCGCATGTTCGTCCGACAGCCCCACCACCACCCCGTCCGCGCCCAGGGAAGCCACCCGCACCGCCTGGCCCACCGCCACTTCCTCGAGGGGCGGGCCCGGGGCCGCGCGGCGGACCTCTTCCAGGACCTGCGCGAGGGCTGCCAGCTTGCGGCGCGCCTCCTCCGCGGCCCGCTCCCGACGCTCGGTGCGCAGCGCCTGCAACAGCGCCTCGACCTCCTGGCGGGCGCGCTCCACCACGCGCCGCGCGTCCTCCCGCGCGCGGTCCAGCAGGCGCTGCCGATCCTCCTCCAGGCGCCGCAGGCGGTCCTCGTAACGGGCCCGCAGGGCCTCCAGCTCCGCCCGCAGCCGCTCCGCCTCCTGTCGGTCCAGCTCCGCGGCGCGCCGCTGGCGCTCCATCCCCTCCAGCACCAGATCCGCCTCCCGGACGTCGCGGGCCAGGTACGAACGGGCGCGCTCCACCACCGCCTGCTCCAGGCCCAACCGGGCCGCGATCACCAGCGCGTTGCTGCGGCCGGGCGTGCCGATCCGCAGCCGGTACGTGGGCTGCAGGGTCTCCGAGTCGAACTCCACCGAAGCGTTCTCCACCCCGTCTAGCCGGTAGGCCAGGGCCTTGAGCTCTCCGTAGTGGGTGGTGACCACGGTACAGGCACCCCGCTCGTGCAGCGTCTCCACCACCGCCCGCGCCAGCGCACAGCCCTCCGCGGGGTCGGTGCCCGCTCCCACCTCGTCCAGCAGCACCAGCCAGCCGGGCCCGGCGCGCCGGACCACCTCCACCACCGCCCGCATGTGGGAGGAGAAGGTGGACAGGTTCTGCTGGATGCTCTGCTCGTCGCCGATGTCGGCGAACACCGCGGCAAAGCAGCCGGCCCGGCTACCGTCCGCCGCGGGGATGGGCAGGCCGCACTGGGCCATGAGGGTCAGCAGCCCTACCGTCTTCAGGGTGACGGTCTTGCCGCCGGTGTTGGGCCCCGTGATCACCAGGGTGCGGAAGTCCTCGCCCAGACGCACGTCCACGGGGACCACGGGACTGCCGTCCCGGCGCGACCGCTCCACCAGAAGGGGGTGGCGGGCGGAGCGGAAGTCCAGCAGGGGACCGCGGACCAGCACCGGACGGCAGGCGTCCAGTTCTTCCGCCAGCGCCGCCTTGGCCAGGGCGAAGTCCAGCCGCCCCAGGATCGCGGCCAGTCGCTCCCACTCGGCCCTGCGGATTCCCACCTCTGCGGACAGCTCTGCGAGGACCCGTTCCACCTCGCGGGCTTCCTGGCCCTGCAGCTGGCGCAGCCGGTTGCCCAGCTGCAGGACCACCAGCGGCTCCATGAACACGGTGGCGCCGGTGGCGGACTGGTCGTGCACCACGCCGGGGAACTGGCCCGCGTACGCCTGCTTGACGGGCACCACGTACCGGTCGCCCCGCACCGTCACGATGGGGTCCTGCAGCATGCGGGCCCAGCGCGGGGAGCGGACGATCTGTTCCAGCTGGCTGCGCAGCCGGTCCTGCGTGGCGCGGATCTCCCTCCGCAGGCGGGTCAGGTCCGGGCTGGCGCCGTCCAGCACCTGTCCGTCCTCGCCCAGCGAGCGCTCCAGCCGCGCCTCCAGGGGTTCGAAGGTGGGCAGGTCACGGACCAGAGCCGCCAGCAGGGGCAGGCGCTCCGCGCGGGAGGCCACCGCGGCCTTCGCCAGGCGGCCTGCCCGGGCCGCGCGCCACAGGTCCACCAGGGCCCTGGAATCCAGGCTCCCGCCCAGAGCCGCGCGCTGTACCGAGGGGCGGAAGTCCACCACGCCCCGCAGGTTCACTCGGCCTTCCCGCCACAGCAGCCGGGCCTCCGCGGTCTCCTGCTGCAGCTCCTCCACGCGGGCGAAGTCCACCTCCGGACTGAGGCGCTGGGCCAGCTCCTCGCCCAGTGGGGTGGCGCACAGGTCGCGCAGGCGCCTGCGCACCCAGTCGAACTCCAGGACCCTCAGGGTACGCTCGTCCACGCCTACAGGATAGCGGAATCCGGTCCGGCTCCACGGAACGGACGGCCCGCGAGCAGTTCCTCCAGCGCGGGCGCGACGTCCGCCAGGGTTTTGCACCGGGCGGCCACCGCGTGCGCACGACAACCGGCCAGGATCAGGGGGACCGGGTTGGTGGTGTGGCCGCCGTCCGGGGACTCCACCCCGCCGTGGTCGCTGGTCAGCACCAGCAGCTGATCTTCGAGGTCCAGCCGGTCCAGGGCCGCGCCCAGGGCCCGGTCCAGCTGCTCCAGCACCACGGGTACGGGAGCCGGCCAACGGCCGTGGGCCGCCAGGTCCAGGGCGAAGAACTCGAACGCGGTAAACGCGTAGCGCGAAGCCAACGCCGCGAGCCGACGGCCGGCCTCCTCCGGCGCCACCACGTCCACGGGATACCCGCGGGCGGCAAGTCCCTCCCCTGTGAGGTCTGCGGCTACCGCGCGGCCGGCTCGCAGGTGCTCCAGGTCCCGCAGCGGGACCCCCGCGGACCGGGCGGCCAGCACGAACGCACCGCGAGGCCGGCGCCGGTCCTCCAGGTAAGCCCGAGGGTAGGCGTTGGCCAGGGCCACGGGCAGGCCGCGCGCCCGCAGCCGGCGGAACAGGTTGCGGCCTCGCAGCACCGCCCGCAGCCGTGCGGTGGGGAAGGCGGGAACGTGGCGGCCCTCCAGCGCCGCGGCGTTGCAGCCCGCCAGCAGGGCCACCTGGCCGGTGCCGCTCTGCGGCCGGCCTGGCACCCCCAGGGTGGCGTCCAGGGCCACCGCCGCGCACCGCCCGTCCTGAACCGGGAAGGACGTCGCGCACAGCGGGCCACCCAGCAACCGCCGCAGGGTGGGGGTGGCGGCGCGCAGCAGAGGGTTGGCGTCCCCACACGGCCCCAGGCCCAGGCCGTCCACGAACCAGAACAGCACCCGGGGCACCACGCCCTTCCGCCCCATCACCGCGACACGAAGGGGCTTTGGGGGTCGAAGAACCGCCAGGGCCGGTCCGCGGCGCGCCGGATGCCGATGCGGGGCGAGGTGGCCACCCGCGCGGGCGGCTGCCCGGCTGCCAGGTACAGGGGCCCGGGCTGGGTCAGGTCCCACCCGTTGAAGCGTCGGTCCACGGCCAGGGCCTTCGTGAGTCTGCCCGGCCCCCGCAGCAGCTGGCGGACGTCGTGGGTGCCGCGCAGCTTTTGCATCACCTCCAGGCCCTCCAGGGGTTCTGCCGCCCGCAGCAGCACCGCGCCCGCCACCCCCTCGGGCTCGGCCACCACGTTCATGCAGTAGTGGTTCCCGTACGAGAAGTACACGTACGCCCGGCCGGGCGGGCCCCACATGATGGCGCTACGCGGGGTGCGCCGGTACGCGTGGCTGGCGGGGTCCGCTGGGCCCAGGTAGGCCTCCACTTCCACGAGCCTCGCCACCAGCACCACAGGACCCTCCGCCCCTCCGGGCACCTCCTGGGGCTCCAACACCCTCACCAGCCGGCAGCCCAAAAGCTCGCGCGCCACCTGCAGGGTGGGCCGCTCGAAAAACGAGCGCGGTAGAGGAGGAGCGAAGGCCGGGTGGACCTGGGGCCTCATCCCCCGCGCTTCTGCCGGAGGCGGGCCAGCAGCTTCTTCAGGGGCAGGGTGTTCACCACGTCCTGGGGCTCCAGCCAGCCCCGGCGGGCAGTACCCACCCCGAACTCCATGAAACGCAGCTCCGCCGGGCTGTGGGCGTCGGTCCCGATGGCCACCTGCACCCCGTGCTCCTTTGCCAGCCGCACGTGCGCGTCCTTCAGATCCAGCCGGTCGGGCTGCGCGTTCAGTTCCAGGATTGTGCCCGTCTCCCGGGCGCCTGCCACCAGCCGCTCCACGTCCACGGAGTAGGGATCGCGCTGGCCCAGCAGTCGGCCCGTGGGGTGGCCGATCAGGGTGACGTAGCGGTTCTGCATGGCCCGCAGGATCCGGTCGGTCATCGCCTGGGTGTCCATGCGGAACCGGCTGTGCACCGAAGCGATGACCACGTCCAGCTCCCGCAGGACCTCGTCGGGGTAGTCCAGGCTGCCGTCCGCGAGGATGTCCACCTCCGACCCGATGAGCACCGTGATCCCGTCCAGGCGCTCAGAGAGCCGGCGGACCTGCCGGATGTGGTCCCGCAGGTCGTCGATGCTGACCCCGCCCGCGAACTTCAGGGATTGCGAGTGGTCCGTGATGCAGATGTACTCGTACCCCAGCTGGCGGGCCGCGTGCGCCATCTCCTCCGCGGTGGCCTGACCGTCGCTCCACTTGGTGTGCATGTGCAGGTCCCCGCGGATGTCCTCCCGGGTGACCAGGCGCGGCAGCCTGCCCCGCTCCGCGGCCTCGATCTCGCCCTGGTCCTCCCGCAGCTCCGGCGGGATCCACGGCAGCTTCACCGCGGCGTAGACCTCCTCCTCCGTGCGGCCCGCCACCCGGCGGTCGTCCTCGGTGCGGAAGACCCCGTACTCGTTCACCTTCAGCCCCATGCGGACCGCCCGTTCCCGCAGCTTCACGTTGTGGTCCTTGGAACCCGTGAAGTACTGCAGCGCGGCCCCGAAGCTGCTCCGCTCCACCACCCGCAGGTCCGCCTGCATCCCGTTGCGCAGCACCACGCTGCTGCGGGTGGTGCCGCGGGAGAGGACCTGAGCTACCAGGGGGTGCGTGGTGAACACCTCCATGGCGTGCTCCGGTCGGCTGGCGGTGGCCAGCACGTCGATGTCCCCGATGGTGTCCCGCATCCGGCGCAGGCTGCCCGCCACGCTTACCTCGCCCACCCCGCGCGCCTCCCGCAGAGCCGCCACAAGCTCCTGCGCCACCGGCAGGACCGCGCCCAGCGGCAGCCGGGTGGACTGACGCCGCACCTGCTCGATCCCGCGGAGGATGTTCTCCTCGGTCTTCCTGCCCATGCGGGGCAGGCCCCGGAGACGGCCCTCCCGCGCCGCCCGCTCCAGCTCGTCCAGGGTGGTGATCCCCAGGTGTTCGTACAGCAGCAGGGCGGTCTTGGGTCCCAGCCCGGGTACCCGCATCAGGGTGGTGATCCCGTGGGGCAGCTCCCGCACGAGCTCCTGGTGGTAGGCGATCTTGCCCGTGCGCAGGTACTCGGAGATCTTCTCCGCGAGACTCCTGCCCACTCCCGGGATCTGGTCCAGCTCCCCGCGGTCGGCGACCGCCTCCACGTCCTCCGCCAGGTTCTCCAGGGACCGCGCCGCCCGGCGGTAGGCGTTGACCCGGAAGGTGGACTCCCCCTTGATCTCCAGGAGGTCCGCGATCTCGTTGAAGAGGGCGGCGATCTCCAGGTTCTTCATCGCCGACGCCCGCCCCACCCCTCCCCGGCTGGCAAGGGCGCTAGAACTTCTCCCCCCCGGGGCCCAGGGCCGGCAGGCGGACCGGGAGAAGGGGAGCCAGGGCGCGGTGCAGCGCCACCTGCCAGCCCGCCAGGTACGGCCCCGCGACCGAACGCTCCACGTCCCGCTGGACGGCGGGCGCGAAGGGGGCCGCCAGCAGGAACGTCACCAGCACGATCCCCAGCAGCACCCCCTTGACCACGCCGCTCAGCCCGCCCAGCACGATGGCCCCGCCCGTGGCCGCCCTGCGGCCCGCGATCCACGCGGTCAGGTAGTTGCCGACCACCACGAACAGCAGAAACAGCACCGCGAAGGACACGGTGGCGGCCCAGTCGGGCCAGGGGAAGCCGGTTCCGAAGAAGGTCTCTGCGGCAGGCCGGAACAGCAGCGCCGCGGCCAGGTAGCTGAGCAGCACGAACAGCGACTCCAGGAGCGTCCGCACCGGACCCCGCTGCAGGCCCAGCAGGATCGTCAGCAGCAGCACCGCGAGGAAGACCCAGTCCAGCCACGTAGGGGCCATGACCACCTCCCGTCCGCGGACTGCTTCGCGGCGGCCGGCGGGGTTCCTCCCGCGTCAGCGGAAGCTGGCCGCCAGCTGGTCCCGCAGGGCCCCCCGCACCCGCTCCAGCAGACGGTCCACCTCCTCAGACTGCAGCGTCCGACCGGGGTCCCGGAACCGCATCCGCACCGCGACGCTCTTCCGGCCGGGCGGGACCGGCGGCCCCGTGTAAACGTCGAAGGGCTCGCAAGCTTCCAGCAGCCCGCCTGCCACCCCGCGCACCACCCGCACCACCTCGCCCGCGGGGACCGAGCTGTCCACCACCACCGCCAGGTCGCGCTCCACCGCCGGGGTGTACGCCAGCGGTCGGTACTGGGGGATCGCCCGTGCAGCCTCAACCAGAGGCTCAAGCTCCAGCTCCGCCACGTAGGCGCGACCCCGCAGGTCGAACCGGTCGCACACCTCAGGGTGCAGCTCCCCCAGCCAGCCCACCCGCCGCCCGTTTACCCGTAGGGCCGCGGCCCGGTACGGGTGCAGCCACGGAAACGGCTCCGCCTCGATCTCCCACCCTTGCAGGTGCAGGCCCTCCAGCAGCGCCTCCACCACCCCCTTTAGGCCGTGGAAGCTGGCCTGCACCGCCTCCTGCGGGAGGTTCCACGTCCCCCGCAGGCTCCGGCCCATCTGCGCGATCCCCACCGCCTTCCGCTCCCTCCACCCTGCCTCGGAGGCGAAAAACACCCGGCCCACCTCGAAGACGTGCACGTCGCCGTTACCCCGGGCGCGGTTCGTCCGCAGCACGTCTACCAGGGACAGCAGCAGCGTGGTCCGGAGGTGGGTGTGTTCCTGGGTCAGGGGGTTGCGGAGTGGAATGGCCCGGCGCAGGGGGTGGTCCGGCGGGATGCCCACCCGCTCCAGGTGGTCCGCGCGGATGAGGCTCAGGGTCAGGACCTCCGTGAGGCCTGCCCGTAGCAGCAGCTCCCGGACGCGCCGTTCGGCGTCCACCTCGGGCGCCAGGGCGCCCACACCCATCACCTCCACCGGCAGGGTCTCGGGAACGCGGTCGTAGCCGTAGATGCGGGCCACCTCCTCGATGAGGTCTTCTTCCCGCTCCACGTCGCGCCGGTGGCTGGGCACGGTGACCACCCATCGGTCAGGCCCCCGCTCCACCTGGAACTCCAGCCGCTGCAGGATGTCCGCGGCCTCCTCGTCCGCTACGTCCACACCCAGCACCCGGCGCATGCGCGCCGGCCGCAGAGACACCCGGCGCGGTGGCTGGGGGTCGGGACAGACGTCCAGCTCGCCCCGCAGCACGCGGCCCCCCGCCAGCTGCTGGATCAGCTGGGCCGCCCGGGCCGCGGCAAAACGCGCCCGCTCCGGGTCCCCGCCCCGCTCGTGGCGGGTGCTTCCCTCCGTGCGGATGCCCAGGGCCCGCGCGGTCCGACGAACCGCCACGGGGTGAAACCACGCGGACTCCAGCAGCACCCGGCGCGTCTCGGGACGGATCTCGGTGTCGAGCCCTCCCATGATCCCCCCCAGGGCCACCACCCGTTCGCGGTCCGCGATCACCAGGGCTCCCGGGTGGAGCCGGCGCTCCTGCCCGTCCAGGGTGACCAGGACCTCGCCCGGGCGGGCGGCCCGTACCACCACCCCGCCGCCTGCCAGCCGGTCCAGGTCGAAGGCGTGCAGAGGCTGGCCGGTCTCCAGCATCACGTAGTTGGTGACGTCCACCACGTTGTTGATGCTGCGGATCCCGCACCGCTCCAGCCGCTCGGCCATCCACGGCGGAGACGGGCCCACCCGCACGTCCACCACCACCCGCCCCACGTAGCGGTGGCACAAGCCGGGACCCGCCACCTCCACCCACGCCACCTCCCAAGCCGGCGGGTCGGACTCCTCCAGGTGCACCTCAGGAGCCCTGAACCGCCCTCGGCACGCGGCGGCCACCTCCCGGGCCACCCCCAACAACCCCAGCCAGTCCGGCCGGTTCGTGGTGGTCTCCAGGTCGAAGACCCAGTCGTCGCCCTCCCGTTCCACCGCTTCCACGCCCAGGCCCAGCATCGAGAACCGTTCCTCCCACTCCGCGGGGTCCTGCGGGGTGGGCAGGTCCACCAGTTCCATCAACCAGCTCCACAAAACGCGCACGGCAGCCTCAGAACTGCGCCAAGAAGCGCACGTCGTTCTCCCAGAACAGCCGGATGTCGTCAATGCCGTAGCGAACCATGGCGGGTCGGTCCACCCCACACCCGAAGGCGAAGGCGGTGTACCGCTCGGGGTCGATCCCCGCCATCTCCAGCACCCGAGGGTGGAACATCCCGCAGCCTCCGATCTCCAGCCACCGCCCCCGGAAGGACACCGCGATCTCCGCGCTGGGTTCCGTGAAGGGGAAGTAGGAGGGCTGGAAGCGCACGCGGGTCTCGGGCCCCCACAGCTGCCGGGCGAACTCTGCCAGCACTCCCTTCAGATCCGAGAACCGGATCCCTTCCCCCACCATGAAGCCGTCCACTTGGTGGAACACGGGCATGTGGGTGCTGTCCACCACGTCCCGCCGGTAGCAACGACCCACGGTCACCACCCGGATGGGGGGCGTTCGGTGGGGCATCACGCGCACGTCCACCGCGGTGCACTGGGTCCGCAGCAGGTGCTCGTCGTCCAGGTAGAAGGAGTCCTGAGCGTCCCGGGCGGGGTGGTCGTCGGGGATGTTCAGGCGCCGGAAGTTGAACTCCTCGGTCTCCAGCTCTGGGCCCTCCACCACCTCGAAGCCCATGGACCGGAAGATGTCCCGGATCTCCTCCATCATCCGGCCCAGGACGTGCTCCCGGCCCACCAGGGGCCGGCGGCCGGGTAGGGTCACGTCCACCGCCTCCGCCCGAAGCCGGTCGTCCCGCTCGCGGGCCCGCAGCTGGTCCGCGCGCTCCTGCAACCGCTCCTCGAGCCACTCCTTCAGCTCGTTGAGGGCCGCGCCGGCGGCCACCCGTTGCGGCGGCGACAGCTGCGGCAGGGACCGGAGGAGCTGGGTCAGCTCCCCCTTCCGGCCCAGGTACCTGCGCCGGACGGCCTCCACTTCCTCGGTGGTGGACGCCGACTCCAGCTCCCGCGCCACGCGCTGGCGCAGGGCGTTCACCCGCTCTTCCATCTCCGGACCCCCACACGCGGGCGCGCCTCCGCCACAAGGGCGGAGGCGCGCCTCCGCGGTACCACCTTGCTTCCGGGAGCCCACGGCTCCCAGCGCTCCGACCGCTGTCCCGGGCGGACCCCGGCGGGCATTACCTGCGGCCGAACCCGCGGCCGCGCTCCTCCCGCGGCTCCGGAGCGAACCCCTGCGGCTCCCGTCGGCCGGGGACTCCCACCGGCTCCCCTCGCTGCAGGCCCGAAAGCCGCCGCGCTCTCCGTCCTCGCCTCAGTTCCAGATGAACCGGGCGTACGCGTGGGCCCGGCGCAGCCTGCGGTACACCACGTACGCCCACGTGGCGCCGGTCCTCTGGAACACGTTCCAGAAGAACTCCGACGTCCAGAACATCGCGTCCCCGCCGAAGGCGGCGCTTTGCCCGCAGTATACCAACCGGCCCACTAGCCCGTCCACGCGCGGCGGGCCTCGTACAGCAGCACCGCGGCCGCCGCGGTGACGTTCAGGGACTCCACCCCGGCTGCCAGGGGCACGCGGACGGTGCGGGCCTCCGGCCAGCTGTGCCGCGCGCCCGAGGCCTCGCTGCCGAACACCAGCGCCACCGGTGGGGCGTAGTCCGCGCGCCGGTAGTCCACCTCGCCCCGCGGATCCGCCACCCACACCCGTGCGGCTTGCGAGATCTCCTCCGGCGTGGCGGACGCCAAAGGCAGGGCCAGGCAGGAGCCTGCGCTACCCCGCAAAGCGCGGGGGTGGAAGGGGTCGGTGGTGTTGGGCAGGACCACCACCGCGTCGAACCCCGCGGCGTGGGCGGTGCGGACGAGGGCACCCAGGTTGCCGGGATCCTGAAGGCCGTCCGCCACCGCCAGCCACCGCCAGCGCAGCCGCGACAGCGGTACCACCTCCGGGAGCCGCACCACCGCAGCCGCCGGCTGCGGGGTCTTCACGTCGGAGATCGCCTCCACCACCCTCGGGGACACCCACCGCACGGGAACGCGCAGCTGTTCCGCCTGCTGCGCCAGCCGGTCCACCTCCGGACCCGCCTCAGGGACCACCAGCAGCTCCTCCGCCCGCTCCAGGCGCAGCGCGGTCTCCACCAACCGCACACCGGTGACCACCGCGCGGCCCGCCCGGGCCCGCTCCCGGCGGTCCAGCAGCGCCCGGAGGGCGCGCACGTGCGGGTTGCGGGGGCTCGACCAATCCAGCCGCGGCTGCGGCGACGGCTGAGGTTCCCGGTCCGGTGCGGTCCTCACGCTTCCGTGGAGGGTTTCAGGACCGGCCCGTCACCCGCCGGACGATCTCTGCGAAGGCCTCCCGGTCTCGCACCGCCAGGTCTGCCAGGATCTTGCGGTTGATGGCCACCCCGTTGGCCCGCAGCGCGTGGATCAGTCGGCTGTACGAAAGCCCATGCTGCCGGGCCGCGGCGTTGATGCGGGCGATCCACAGGCGCCGGAAGTCCCGCTTGCGCTGGCGGCGGTGGCGGTACGCGGCCGCCAGGGCGCGGATCACGTACTGGTTGGCCAGCTTGAACCACCGACTCTTCTTCCCCCAGAAGCCCTTCGCGAGCTTGAGGATCTTCTTGTGACGGGCGCGGACGGTCTTGCCGCGCTTGACCCTTGCCATGGCGCAACCTCCTCCGGAAGCCCAGCCCTCAGTCGTACGGCAGCAGGCGGCGCACGCGGTCCGTGTCCACCGGGGAAACCAGGACCTGCCGGCCCAGGTCCCGTCGCCGACGCGGGCTCTTCTTCTGCTTCAGGTGACCGCCGCCCTGACGGCCCCGCAGGAGCTTCCCGGTCCCGGTGATCCGGATGCGCTTGCGCGTCCCCTGGTGCGTTTTGGCTTTCGGCATCGGTGGCTCCCTCCTTGCGCCCTACCGGCGGGCCGGGCTCAACACCATGACCATGTTCCGGCCCTCCATGGCGGGCGGCCGCTCCACGTGTGCGATCTCCGAAACGTACTCCGCAAGCCGATCCAGGATCTGACGCCCCAGCTCCGGGTGCACCATCTCCCGGCCCCGAAACCACATCTCCACCTTCACCTTGTGCCCCTCCTGCAGGAAGGAGTAGATGAGCTTCGCCTTGGTCTGGAAGTCGTGGTCGCCGATCTTGGGTGTCATGCGCATCCGCTTGACCTCGGAGGCCCGCTGCTTGCGGTGGGCCTCCCGGTCCCGCTTGCTCTGCTCGTACTTGTACCGCCCGTAGTCCATGATCTTCGCCACGGGCGGCGAAGCGGTGGGAGCCACCTCCACCAGATCCAACCCCATCTCCCGGGCCCGCCGCAGGGCTTCCTGGACGGGCACGATCCCCAGCTGCTCCCCGTTCGGTCCGATCAACCGCACCTCGCGGATGCGGATGCGCTCATTCACCCTCGGCTCGCGCTCTATGCTATCCCCTCCTTCGGTGCCCCGGGGCACCAGGAAAATGAAAGCGGGCGCAGAAAGCCTCCACGCCCGCACCTGTCGACCGGTCGGACCCGGCTGGCCGAGGCCGCCGGGTGAGAAGCGTGGCGCTTCTGCTTCGGCGGTGTCACCATAGCACGGTGGGGGATGGCCGTCAACGTGACCCTGGAGAAGCTGGGAGAGGCGACCCTGCGGCGCCTGGAGGAGGTGGGGGAGGCCAGCCGCTTCGTGGCACGGGTGGCTGCAAGCCTCGTCCGCGTGCGGTGGGAGGCCGGCCAGACGGTGCTGCAGATGGCCCGGGCGGGCGTGGACTCGGTCCCCCTGGTCCTGCTGACCGGCCTGTTCTCGGGCATGGTGCTGGCGTACCAGACCGCCAACCAGCTCCTGCGTCTGGGGGGCGAGGGCTTCGTGGGCGGCCTGATCGCGGTGTCCATGGCGCGGGAGGCGGCGCCGGTGTTCACCGCGGTCACTGTGGCGGGCCGCGTGGGCGCGGGCTTCGCCGCGGAGCTGGGGACCATGGTGGTCACCGAGCAGGTGGACGCCCTGACGGTGATGGGCACCGACCCCCTGGACTACCTGGTGGTGCCCCGTACCCTCGCGTTGGGGGTCATGCTACCGGTGCTGGTGGTCCTGGCCAACGCGGTCGGCTCCCTGGGCGGCTACGCGGTGAGTCTGGTGGTGGGGGTTCCGGGATCGGTCTACGTGGACTCCGTGCGACAGTTCCTGGACCTGCACGACGTGGTGGGCGGGCTGGTGAAGTCCGCGGTGTTCGGGCTGCTGATCGCGCTGGTGGCCTGCCACAAGGGGCTGCGGGCCTCCGGGGGGGCCGCGGGGGTAGGTCAGGCGACCACCGGGGCGGTGGTGGCGGCCATCGCGTGGGTGCTGGCGGCCAACTACTTCCTCGACGTGCTGCTGTTCTGATGGAGCTGTCAGGCCGCGTGGACGTGGTGGACCTGCACAAGGCGCTGGGCGGCCAGCCGGTCCTGCAGGGCGTCTCCCTGCGGGTGGAGCCGGGCGAGGCCGTGGCCATCCTGGGGCCGAGCGGGTGCGGCAAGACCGTCCTGCTCCGCCACCTGGTGGGCTTGCTGGTCCCGGATCGAGGCGAAGTCCGAATGGACGGGGAAGCCCTCCACCGGCTGCCGCCCCGCCGGCTGCGGGAGGTGCGGTCGCAGGTGGGCGTGGTGTTCCAGGGTGCGGCGCTGTTCGACTCCCTCACGGTGGCGGAGAACGTGGCCTTCCCCCTGCGGCGGCACCGACGGTTGCCGGAGTCTCGCATCCAGGAGATCGTGGCGGAGAAGCTGAACCTGGTGGGCATGGGGGGCACGCAGGACAAGATGCCCGCGGAGCTCAGCGGCGGGATGCGCAAGCGGGTAGGGATCGCCCGGGCGCTGGCCCTGGACCCCAAGATCGTGCTGTACGACGAGCCGACCGCGGGTCTGGACCCCGTGACCGCCCGCGCGGTGGACCGCCTCATGATGGAGGTGCGGGCCAGGACCCGGACCACCACCGTGCTGGTGACCCATGACCTGTTGACCGCGTTCGCGGTGGCGGACCGCGTGGCGGTCATGGACGCGGGTCGCTTCGTGATGACGGGGACCCGGGAGGAGGTCCGCGCGAGTCCGCACCCCCTCGTGCAGGCGTTTTTGCGCAGCTCGGCACTCGGGGGTGTCGTGGAGGAGGCGACCCGTGAAGCCTGAGGCGCGGGTGGGTCTGGTGGTCCTCATCGCCGCGGTGCTGTTCGCAGCCCTGGTAGTGTTCCTGGGTCAGGGGCTGGTCCGGCCCCGCGGGTACGAGCTGCGGGTGGTCTTCCCTGACGCGGAGGGCTTGAGCCCGGGTAGCGCCGTGCACCTGGCGGGCGTGCAGATCGGGGCGGTGGAGTCCCTGCGCCTCACGGACGACCACCGGGCGGAGGTGCGGGTACGGATCCGGCCCGAGGTGCGGGTGCCGCGGGGATCCACGTTCCGCGTGGCCAGCAGCACCCTGTTGGGCAACCGGTTCCTGGCGGTGGTCCCAGGGCCGGGGCCGGACACGCTGGCCCCGGGAGAAGTGGTGGAGGGCCAGCCGCCCTACTCCGTGGACGTGGTGTTCCGGCGGGTGGACGAGCTGGCCGGAGACCTGCGCCAGGCGGTGGCGGACGTGCGGCGGACGGTGCAGGCCGCGCAGCGGCTGGTGGACAACCTGGACGCCACGGTGACGGCGGTGCGGGGCGTGGTGACGGACCCGCGGCTGGTGGGCAGCTTGGTGCGCGCGGCAGGGTACGTGGAGGCGGCCGCGGCGCAGGTGGACCGGGTGGTTACGGACGCGGGCGAGGACGTGCGGACCACGGCCCGGCGGCTGCGGGAGCTCGCGGAGCACCTGCGGGACACCGCCCGGGAGGTGCAGCGCTTCGTGGAGGAGGCGGCGGCGGAGGGGGAGCTGAGCAGCCGGATCCGGCGCACCGCGGCCTCCGTGGAGAGCCTGGCGGGCCGTCTGGACGAGATGGCCCGCACCCTGCAGGAGGGCCTGGTGCGCGAGGACCAGATGCGGGAGGTGCGGGGACTGGTGCAGGACGCCCGCCGCGCCATCCGGCAGGCGGAGGACGCCGCGCGGGAAGTCGGCACCGCTGCCCGCCGGGTGGGCGAGGTGGCGGAGCGGGCTGCGCCCGCCTTGGAACGCATCGGCGGCGTGCTCCGCGCCCCGGAGGGCATTCCCCTTCTGCCCAACCTGCAGCTGACCTACGAGCTGGGCTACGACACCCGCACCCGTTTCCGGCACGACCTCGACCTGTGGGTGGCGCTGGGCGAGCCGCGCTTCTACCGGCTCGGGCTGCACGACGTGGGCGGCAGCAACTGGCTCAACCTGCAGGTGGGCTTCCGGCTGTCCGACACCCTGAGCGGGCGGGTAGGCATTTTGCAGTCCCAGGTGGGTGTGGGGCTGGACTACCGGCCCGAGGCGCCGTGGTGGCTCTCTCTGGACCTGTACAACCTGAACCGACTGACCCTCGACCTGTCCGGGTACTACGGGTGGACGCCCCACTGGACCGTGGGGGTGCACGTACGGGACGTGCTGCAGTCTCCCTCGTACGGGCTCGGCGTGAAGTACCGGTTCTAGAAAGAAAGCATCGGGGGTGCCGGCTGGCCGGCACCCCCGAGACCTCCAGCACCCCCCGCGTCTACCGCTTCTTGCGGGCGGCCTTCTTCGCCGTCTTCTTGGCGGAGGTCTTCTTGGCGGTGGCCTTCTTGGCCGCCTTCTTCGCCGCCATGGCTCGGTACCTCCTTTCCTGTGGTTTGAGGTACCCTTACGCGCAGTCGCCCGGAACTCCTGCTGGCGCCGGAAAAATTTTTCCGTCCCCGCCCGGCCCTACCCCGCCACCGCGGCGCGCATCGCCCGCACCGCACGTTCCACGCCTCCGTCGTCCACGTGGCGGTGCGTGACGAACCGGATCGTGCGGGCGTCCAAGGCGAGGGCCAGAACCCCGTGCGCCCGCAGCCGTTCCACCACCCCGGGCGCGTCCGCCACCCGCGCCAGCACGATGTTGGTCTGCACGCGGTCCGGATCCACCTCCACTCCCGGGATCTCCGCCAGCCCCTCCGCCAGCACCCGCGCACGCCGGTGGTCTTCCCACAGGCGGTCCACCATCTCCCGCAGGGCCACCAGCCCCGCCGCGGCCAGAACCCCCACCTGGCGCATGCCCCCGCCCAACGCCTTTCGCCACCGGCGCGCCTCCTCCACGAACGCTTCCGACCCGCACAGCACGGAACCGGCTGGCGCGCTGAGCCCTTTCGACAGGGACACCATGACGCTGTCCACGGGCGCGGCCAGGTCCGCGGCGGCGACGCCCAACGCCACCGCGGCGTTAAAGAGCCGCGCGCCGTCCAGGTGGACCCGCAGGCCCCGGGCGTGGGCCCACCGTGCTACGGCCGCGGTGCGGTCCGGTCGATACGCCACGCCGCCCGCGCGGTTGTGGGTGTTCTCCAGCCACACCAGACGCGCGGGCGGCCGGTGTACGTCGGGCGGGCCCACCGCCGCCTCCAGCTCCTCCAAGGTGGGGTGGCCGTCCCCGGTCCGCAGCGGTTGGGGGAAAGCGCCCGCGAGCACGCTCATCCCGCCCGCCTCGTAGTGCAGCACGTGGGCCTCCGCGTCCGCGAGCACGGCGTCCCCGCGCCGGCAGTGCGTCAGCACCGCTACCAGATTGGCCATCGTCCCGCTGGC
The DNA here is from genome assembly GCA_938028835.1 of uncultured bacterium. GTDB lineage: Bacteria > Sysuimicrobiota > Sysuimicrobiia > Sysuimicrobiales > Sysuimicrobiaceae > Tepidifontimicrobium. The sequence goes on from CALIMJ010000006.1 coordinate 68,013, forward strand.
GCAGAACAGCCCTGCCGGGTGTCCCACCATCCGCGCCGCGAACCCCTCCAGCTCGGCCACCGTGGGGTCCTCGCGGAACACGTCGTCGCCCACCCGGGCTGTGGCCATGGCCTCCCGCATCCGGTCGGTGGGCTGCGTGACGGTGTCGCTGCGCAGGTCGACGGTGCCCCCCACGGCCTCACTCCGCGGGTTCGCCGCGCGAGGCCTGGTACAGGCCGATCCCCCTCCCCGCGATCCCCGAGGCCAGGTAGCCGAGCAGAAACAGGAAGATGGCCTTCAGGACCAGGGCCAGGGCCAGCCCCATGTCCGGCCCTCCCTGCGGCGGCCGCGCCACCTGGCTCAAACTGTTGCCGGTGAGCTCCGTGTACGCCACGTAGAAGACGAACAGCAACAGCACCACCCCCAGCACGAACACCGCCAGTCCCAGGACGCGCCCGGGCGCGTCGGTCCCTCTCGCCGTCTGGTTCATCCCTGCACCTCGTCGGAAGTGTATCCCCGCCCTGGAAAGACCCTCACCGACCCGACCTCCGCTAGCCCACCCGAGCGTGGTCCAGGGCCCGCGGGCACAAAGGACAGGTGTTGGTCTCCGGCAGGCGCGCGATGCTCTCCAGGATGAGGTCCCGCAGCTTGGCGTTGTTGGCCGCGAACTGCCGCATCACCTCCTCCGCGGTCACCGGGGTCGCGGTGGGGTCGCCTTCCACGCCCACGTCGTAGTCGGTGACCAGGGAGATGTTCACGTAACACAGAGCCAGCTCCCGTGCGAGGTGCGCCTCGGGGTACTGGGTCATGTTGATGACCTCCCACCCCTGGGAGCGGAACCACCGGCTCTCCGCGCGGGTGGAAAAGCGGGGGCCCTGGATCACCACCACCGTCCCCCGCTCGTGCAGGGGGAGGCCCTGCTCCCGCGCCACCTGCGCCACCAGCTGCCGGAGGGTCGGGCAGTAGGGGTCCGCGGAGCTCACGTGGGTGGTCAGGGGACCGTCGTAGAAGGTGTCCGCGCGGCCGGAGGTGCGGTCCACGAACTGGTCACAGAGCACGAAGTCGCCGGGCCGCACGTGAGGCTGCAGGCTGCCCACCGCGCACGGCCCGAACAGCCACCGCACGCCGAGCTGCTTCATGGCCCACACGTTGGCCCGGTAGTTGATCCGGTGGGGCGGGATGGCGTGGGTCCGGCCGTGCCGCGGCAGGAACGCCACGCGCTTGGAGCCCACGCGACCGAGGGTCACCACGTCGCTGGGGGGGCCGTAGGGGGTCTCCACCTTGTGCTCCTCCACGTCGTCCAGCAACCGGTAGAAACCGGAACCGCCAAACACGCCCACGTCTGCCTGCATCGCCTCTCCTCCCGCAGCGCGTCCCACGGGCGGAGGAAGTTCGACGCCAGCCCCGCACAGCCCTTTGCGGCGCGGCTAGGAGCCGTCCCGCTTCAGGCGGGCCACGTACAGCCGGGCCCGCTGCTCGATGTCCGCGTCCGGGGGCGGGCCTGCCCGTGGCCGCCATCGGTCCGCCTCCGCGTACCACGCGTCCGCGGGCGCGGACCGGCGCCGGCCCTCTGCCGCCGCGGCCACCAGGCTGGCCACCGCGGGCACGCGCCGGGCCACCAGCTCCAGCAGGAACAGCACCAGGCTCGCCGTGGCCAGGGCAGGCCACGCGTCCCGGTGGTGACGGGCATCCGGAGGTGGGGTCATGGCTTCGTGAGGGGTGCGCAGCACGCGGCCGCCCCCGGCTTCGGCCACGCGGGCCAGAAGCGCTGGGTCCGGCTGCGGGTCGCGTAGCTCGGGCGGGTAGGCCACCGCCACGGGCACGCGGGCCCGGCCCACCACCTGCAGGCCCTGCCACGCGGTGACCACCACGGTGTACACGCCCGCACCGGACAGCTCCGCCTCTGCCTCGTACCACCCGGGCCGGGTCTGCCGCAGCACCACGCGCTGTGGAGACAGGGGGCCGGACACCGTCCCCTCCACCCGCAGTCCATCTAGGTAGTCGCCCGCCTCGTCGCGCGCGTCCAGCCCGATCCGCAGGCGCGCACCCCGCAGCTCCGTCCGTACGTCCAGCCGGCCGCGGTCCAGGCGTGCGGCCCAGCGCACCACCTGGGACCAGAACCGCGCGAAGGAGGGCCACGACTGCCACTCCACGGACCAGCGCGGGACCGCGTCCGACGTGAACGCCACCGCGCGTCCGAGCCCGTAACGCCAGCTGGCCAGGACGGGGTCCTTGTGGGGGGAGACGAGTTCCGCCTGCGCGGCAGGCTTGGTGCTGGTGGCCACGTACCCGCGCAGGGCGGGGGTGGGGCCGAGACCCCTCAGGAGCTCCCCCGGCCGCCGCTGTGGGACGAACCGCTCTTCCACCAGGTAGGAACGCGCCGAAAGCAGCGCCTCGGTCACGAAGATCTGGGGGAGCGCGTAGGTGTCCCGGGCCACGTAGTGCCGCCCGCCCCCCCAGCTGCTGAGCGCCCGCATGAAGGCCAGGTCCGCGTCCCTGCCCACGGACACCGCGCTCACGGTGATGCGCTCGGACCGCATCCTCCGCACCCACCCCTCGAAGTCGCCCGGGTCCGTCTGACCGTCGGACAGCACGATCACATGCCGGACCTGGGCCTCCACGCGGCGGAGGGCCTCGTACGCGGCCCGCAGGGCGGGAAGCAGGTCGGTACCGCCGCCCGCCCGCAGCCCTGCCACCTGCGCCACGATGCGGTCCCGGTCCCGCGCGGGCACCAGGGGCACCAGCCACCGATAGGCCTGATCAAACTGGATCACGCCTACCAGGTCGCGGTCGCCCAACAGGTCCACCACGGAACGCGCCACCTCTTTGGCCAGCTCCACCTTGGCGGTCTCGGTCCCCACCCCGCCCATGCTCCCGGAGGTGTCCAGGACCAGCACCAGCGCCATGCTGGGCAGTGCCACGCGGTGCTGCACCTCCATGGAGACCGGGAGCGCCTCCTCCAGGGGCGTGCGGGCATAGCCACCCACACCGAAGCTCCGGGGACCTCCCACCACCACCAGCCCTCCCCCCAGGTCCCGCACGTAGTCCCGCAGCGCCTCCATCTGCGGCCGCGCGAGCCCCAACGCGGGGACGTCCTCCAGCACCACCGCCTCGTACCGCGCTAGGCCCGCCGCGGTGCCCGGCAGCTGATGTGCCGCCACCCGGTGCACCACGAACCCCTGCGCCCGCAGCACGTCCGCCACCCGACCCGTTCCCGCGTACAGGACCTCCGGAGGGCCCAGGACGGGCACCACCGCCCGGCCCACGTTGTTGTCCGGGACCCCGTCCCGTGCCGGCCGCGCGCGTACCTGCACGTCGAGCCACCCTGCGCGGGCGGCCACCACGGACAGCTCCACCAGGGTCCTGCCGGCCCGGGCCTGCACCGTCCGACGCTGGGTCAGGGTTCCGTTCACCCACAGCTCTAGCGCCACCGGTTGCGGGACCGTAGAACGCAACCGGACCCACACCCGCACCCGCTCACCCACCGCGGTGCCTGCGGGCGCCGAGAGATCCTCCACCACCACCTCCGGAGAAGCCGGCCGCAGCAGGGGAACTGCGTGGACCTCCACGCCCGCGGCGTGGGCCTCCCGCGCCGCGTCCACCGCCCCGCCCGCGTGGTCGGCGCCGTCGCTCAGCACCACCACGCGCCGGACGCCTTCCCCCTGCAGCAGCGACGCGCTCACGCGGATGGCCGCGCCGATGTCGGTGTCGTACGGCCTCGGTCTCTGGCTGGGCCGCAGCTCCCCAGCCTCCGACGGCGCCCGCTCCGCCACCGCGGCTCCGCCGAAGGTTACCAGCCCCACGCGGTCCTGGGGACGGCGGTGCCGCAGGGCCTCGCGTACGAACTGCTCCGCCCACCGGGCTTGGTCCGGCAGCACGCTGTCGGACCGGTCCAGGGCGAACACCACCTGCAGCGGCGCCTTCCGGTCGGACACCTGCAGGCCGGCCAGGGCCAGTACTGCCAGGCCCAGGCTGCCCAGCCGCAGCACCGCCAGGTGGCGGCCGCGTCCCACCCCGCGCCGCCACACCCACGGCAGCAACACCAGCAGCATCAGGGCCCACGGCCACGAGAAGCGCATCAGGTCCTCCCGCCCCGCGCCTGACCGGAGAACAGCCACCACTCCGCCACCAGCAGGGCCACGAACATCCCCACCAACCACCGCCCCCAGTCCTCCACCGGCACCCTCTGCGGGGGGACCGCCGGGGCGGAAGAAGCCACCGTGGCGGACCCCACCGGCGGGTGTACGGCCCACACCCTGCGGGCGGGACCCGCTTCCAGCACGTACACGCCCGCCCGGTCGAAGGCCGGGAGGACGAACCGGCCTGCCGCGGCACGCAGGTGCCGCGACCCGTCAGGGCCGTGCAGCACCGCCTCCTGCAACCCTCCGGCCGGGACGGACACCGTACTGCCCGCCTCCACCTGAGAGCTCGTGGGGCCCGCCAGCCAGTCCACCACGTTGGCCAGCAGGATGGGGAACTCCGGCCGCAACGCCAGCTCGGAGTCCGAAGGCGAAAACGGGAGCAGGACGGCACGCAAGCCCTCCGCCTCGTAGGCCCACAGCAGCGGAGCCTCGCCTTCCGCGAGCACCTCCCCCGCGTGCGGCTGCACGGGCCAAGCCCGGGTTACGCGGGATCCCGTCAGGTCCACGAACCGCAGCAGCGGGTGGGTCCGGGACTGGAAACGCACCACGTCCTCGCGGACCGTCCCCAGCGCGCGCACCGGCAGGTTCGTCGGCACGCTAGCTACCAGCACGTAGTTGCCGGGCGGAAGCGCGGCCCGCACCCGGTGAACCACCACCACGTCAAACCGTCCCCACACCCGCGGGTCCGGGGTCTCCTGGCGATCCGGTTCTCCCGCCACGGCCCGCAGGCCAGCCTCCAGGAAAGGGTCGGGCGGGCCCACCCACAGCACCCGCGGCCGCGGAAGCCGGGTGCCCAGCGCCACGAACCGGTCCGTGACCGGAAGCGCGTCGTGCGGGACGATCCTGGCCTCCGCCCACAGGCCCGCGGGTACTGTGGCAGCCACGCTGGTCTGCTGCCCGGGCTGGACCCGGGCGGCGAGGCGGGCTGCCGGTTGGTCCTCCACCAGCACCGTCACCGGAACCCACCGCACCACAGGAGTGCCGTTGCGTACGGTGACGGTCACCCGCATGCGGTCGCCCGGAAGGGGGCTCGCCACCACGCCCGTGATGGCCACGTCCTCCAGGGAGCCCCCGAAGACCGAGGAGTGCGCACCGGACACCGGCCGGTCGGAGAACACGTACACAGCAGCGGACGGGCTCATGGACTTGGCCACCGCCACCGCCGCCTCCAGGTCCGAGGGTCCGTCCGTGGGGCGCAGCGCCCGCACCGCCGCCACCGCGTCGGACCGGCTCGTCGTGAGGGGCTGGATCACCCTCGGGGACCGCGCCGCAGCCACCATCCCCACCCGGACCCCGCGGAGCCCGTCCAAAAGCTTCAGCGCGGCCTCGCGGGCAGCCTCGAACCGGCTGGGCCGCACGTCGGTGGCCTGCATCCTCAACCCCACGTCCAGCACCACCACCACGTCCACCGCGCCTGCGGTGGAGCGCTGCGGCCGCGCGAGGCTCAGCGCGGCAGCGGCCACAGCGAACACCTGCACCAGCAGCAGGACGTTGCGCTCGAACCGGCGCAGGGGGCGCTGGCGCACCTGCTCGCGCAGGCTCCGCCGCCACAGCACCAAACTGGGGACCACCACCGACACCCGTCGGGGCCGCAGCCAGTACAGGAGAACCACCAGGGGGATGGCGGTCAGCCACCACAGGCCCGAGGGGCTCAAAAACGACATCTCGACCGCTCGACTACGTCACCCACCCCGCCTGCTTTAGGTACCGCAGCACCAGATCCTCCACCGGCAGCGCCGTGGTGGCCCGCACGTAGGCCATGCCGTGACGGGCGCAGAAGGCCCGCACCGATTCCAGGAACGCATCCCGCTGTGCGACGAACTCGGCCACCATCCGGCTGTCCACGGTCACCTCCAGGGACTCCCCGGTCTCCACGTCCACCAGCCGCAGCTCCCCGGTGACCGGAGGAGCTAGGTCCTCCTCTGCGAGCAGGTGGACCACGAACACCTCCAGACCCTCGTGGCGCAACCGAAGCAGGAAAGCCTGGAACCCCCGGGGGTCCAGCAGATCGCTCACCGCCACCACCAGGCCCCGGCGGCGGGGCGCGAACCGCTTCGCCGCCTCCTCCAGCTCCGTGGGTCCGTGGGCCTGCTCGGCTTCCAGGAAGCGGAAGAGGTGGTGCGCGTGGGCCCTGCCGCGCCGCGGGGGGAGCGCCCGCACGGCGCTCCCGTGCAGCGCGGCGGCGCCCACCCGGTCCCCGTTAGCCAGCGCCACGTAGCCGAGCGCCGCCGCCAGACGCTTGGCGTAGTCCAGCTTGGCAGGCTGCCCGAAGCGCATGGACGCACTGGCGTCCACCAACAGGTGCACGTCCCTGTCCTCTTCCTCCTCGAAGAGCTTGACGAACAGTCGGTCCAGGCGCGCGTAGATGTTCCAGTCCACGTACCGCCAGTCATCGCCCACCTGGTAGGCGCGGTGATCGGAGAACTCCAGGCCCCGACCGAGGGTCCGGCTGCGACGCTCCCCAGCCGGCCCCCGCGTCTTTCGCCGCGCCACGAGGCGGAGGCGTTCGAGCTTTTCGAGGAACGCCGGCTCCAGCAGCACCGAAACCTTAGGACCCCGCGGACGCCGCGGCGACCTCGGGGACCTCCTCCACCACGTCCCGAACCACCTGGTCGGCCTCCACGCCCTCCGCGTCCGCCTCGAAGTTCAGCAGCAGGCGATGCCGGAGGGCAGGGAGTGCCAAGGCCCTCACGTCCTCCACGCTGGCGTGGGCGCGGCCGTGCACCAGGGCCCTCGCCTTGGCGGCCAGCAGCAGGGCCTGAGCACCCCGCGGGCTCGCGCCGTACCGCACCCAGCGGCGGGCGGCGCGCGCAGGCCGCGGGCCCTGGGGGTGCGTGGCCTCCACCAGGCGGGCCACGTACGCCTGCACGTGCGGGGCAGCCAGGACCTCCCGCACCAGGGCCTGCATCCGCAGCACCGTCTGCGCGTCCGCCACGGGTTGGGCTTCGGGAACCCGGGAGCCCGTGGTCCGTTCCAGGATCTCCACCACGGACTCCGTGTCAGGGAACGGCACCCGCAGCTTGAACAGGAAACGGTCCAGCTGGGCCTCCGGGAGCGGGTAAGTGCCCTCCATCTCGATGGGGTTCTGGGTCGCCAGCACGAAGAACGGCCGCTCGAGGGGGTAGGAAACCCCTGCCACCGTCACCGCGTACTCCTGCATGGCCTCCAGGAGGGCAGACTGGGTCTTGGGCGTGGCCCGATTGATCTCATCCGCCAGGACGATCTGCGAGAAGATGGGGCCGCGCTGGAAGGTGAGAGCGCGCCGTCCCTCCGGGTCCTGCACCAGCACGTTCGTCCCCACCACGTCCGCGGGCATCAGGTCGGGGGTGAACTGGATCCGGGAGAACTTCAGCTCCAGCACGCGCGCCAGCGCCTTCACCAGCAGCGTCTTGCCTACCCCCGGCACGCCTTCCAGCAGCACGTGGCCGCCGCAGAACACGGCCAGCAGCACGCCCTCCACCACCTCGCCGTGGCCCACCACCACGCGGCCCAGCTCCTGGCGGATGCGGTGGTACAGGGACTGGAACTCCTGGATGTCCAAGGGCCCCACCTTCCCGCTATGGGCCTAACCCCGCCAACTCCGCGAAGTAATGCCGGACCCAATCCCGGTAGGGAGCGGGCACGCGCTGCGCCCGCAGCACGTCATCCACCTGGCGCACGAGGCGGGTGGGGACAGCTGCCGCCCGCGTGCGCGGTTCGCCGCCTGCCGCGGGCGCCCGCACGCGTCCCGCGTACACCTTGCCCTCTCCCGGCTGCCCCCGGAGCTCTTCGGGCCGGCGCTGCGCCCGCAGCCGCGGGGTCGGTGGCCCGATCTTTTCCGGGACCTGCCCCACTCCCGGCTCCAGGCCGTACTGCGGGCCCTCCCACGGCCACGCCTCTGAGTCCCGCCGTTCGCCTGGAGTCCCCGGTCGGTTCCGAGGCATCTCGGGGTACCTGATCGGTCGCTCGTGGGCTGCCTCCGGATCCGCGGCTCCGTGCAAGGCCTGAGCGATGCTCAGGCTCGACGCCTCCACCTCCTGCTGGTGCTTTGCCAGCATCCCCTCCTCCTCCAAAAGGCGCGCTAGCTCCCGGAAAGCCTCCTCCGCCCGGCCCACCGCTTCCCGGGCGCCGGTCCGGTCCTGTGCCCGAAGCTTCCGCCGGGCCTCCCGCAGGGCGGCGTGGGCGGGAGACTCCGGCCGAAGCGGCGAAGTGGCCTCCAGCCTGGTCAAGGCCCGGAGCACGCGCTCGGTCTGCTCCGCGGACAGCGACACCTCCTCCAGCACCCGGCCCAGCCCCGCAAGTTCCCGCTCCAGCGCCCGGACAGCCCACGGGTGCACCTGCGATCCCTCAGGGCCGGGCGGCGCGCCCTGCCCCTCTGCCTGGGCCCGAAGCCTCCCGCGCGCCGCTCCGACCTCCGCCGCCAGCCGCGAAAGCTGCCGCCGGGCCAGCTCCAGAGTGGCCCTCGGGGAGGCCAGCGCGCCGGCGCCCTGCTGCACGTTCCGGGCGCTCCACAGCGCCTCCCGCCAACCGCGCCAACGTGCTTCCCGTTCCCACTCCCGTGCCAGGTCCTGCAGCCTGCGGCCCTCCTGCTTCAGCGTGTTCGCCACCCGGCGCGCAGGGGTGTTCGGCAACGTGCTGCCGGTCATCGCCAGGTCCCACGCCACCACGCACGCCGCCAGCGCCACCACCGCCCGCCACCGGGCAGGACGGAGGGGGATAGCCTCCCGCAACCGCACCTCAGCCGCGGCTCGCTGCACGTCCCGCAGGAAGTGATCCAAAAGCCGTGACGGACCGGCACCCCCGACCGCCACGTACGTGGCCATCCGGTCCTGCAGGGCGCAGCGCCGGTCCAGCCAGTGTGCCGCCTCCATCGCGGTGGGCCGCACGAGCAGCCGCGTGCCCAAGGCGACGATGCCGGCGCCGGATGTCACCACCAGGAAAGCCCACTCCAAGTGCGCCGAGTACGGAAACACGAGGGTGCCCGCCTGCGCCCCCAAAGCCGCCAGAAGCAGCCACAGGGCTGCCGTCTCGCCCGCGTACAGCGCCCGCCGCCACGCAAGCCGCCGCCGGGCCGCCAGAAGCAGCCGGTCGGGATTCACGCTAGACCTCCTCCCGCAGGCGCGGAATCCGGCGGCTTACCGCCCACAGGCTCAGAACGCCCAAGCCCACAAACGAAGCCGCGCAGGTCGCCCGGGCCCAGCCCGGCGCCAGGGGTCGCACCGCGTGAGCCGGATGCCACGGCCACGACCCCACGAGTCCCGCACCGGCCAGGAACACCACGATCCCGCCCCACAGCAGCACCGACCGGGAGACTTCTGACTCCACGGTCACCCCGAGCCAGGTGGCGAAGCCGCCAAAGCCCCAGCTGACCGCCAGCAGGACCGCGGCCTGCGCCAAGCTCTCCTGCCAGGGGCCCGTCCGCAGGGCCTGCAGGAACAGCAGGACGGGCCAGGCGCCCGCGGTGCACACGGTAGCGAAGGCCGCGTTGCTCAGGCCCTTGCCCCACGCGATCTCTGCGGCGGAAAACGGGGCGGCCGCGAGGTCCAGCACCCCTTTCTCACCAGGGAACGCGATCTCCCCGCCCGCGGCGGCCGTGACCAGGTAGACTACCACCACCAGCAGGCCCACCGACGCCACCCACATGGGGGACTCCCCGCCGCGCTCGGGCCCCGTGCCAAGCAGGCCCACTAGCCACAGGGCCGCCACAAAGGCCGCCTGGACGGCCAACCCCTTGTGCGTCCCCAACCGCGCGCGTAGGTCTCCGCGGACGATGGCCAGGCTGTTCACGGAAGCTGCCCCACCACCACCAGCCACCCTCGACGACCGTCCGCGAGGGGGAGGGCCACCACGGGACGGTCTTCAACTATAGTAGCGGCAGCGGGGTACACCCACCGCAACGACACCAGGGCGGGGTGCTGGGACTCCTGCCGTTCCCACCGCGACGCCACCCACTCGTCGGACCCCTCCGACTTCTCCAGGGGGGCCTGTCGCGAGCCCCAGAACACCACGCCCTGGGACGTTCCGGGTCCTCGGAAGACCACGCTCCCGTTGCGCGGCTGCACGGCCGGCACTGCGCCGGCCGCACCCTCCACCTCCCAGTACAGCCGCAGGCGCTCGCCCGTCCCCTGTCGTGCGCGGACGAGGACGCGGTCGTCCAGGAAGGTGACCTCCGCCTCGGAAAACCCTCCTGAGGCAGCGACCGCGGCGGCACGGGGCAGGGTGTGCGTGTAGACGCCGCGGTAGGGTGCCTGCGCGTAGCCCCAGCCGTAAGCCCTCCGCACCCCGTCCGCCACCACCTCCACCCACGTGGCGTCCAGGGCTGTGGAGCGCTGCCGCACCTCGTGTGCTACGGTGGGCATCCCCACGACGCCGGCGGCCAGCACCGCCAGCGCCAGCAACCAGCCCCAGGGAGTTCTGCCCGCCACCGCCAGGGAAACAAGCCACAGCGCCGCGAAGGTACCCAGCCCCACGGCAGCAGGGCCAACGGGCGCCCGCGGCCGGAGGTCAGGCTCGGGAGGCCCTTCCCGAAGGGCAGTCGGGGGTAGGGCGAGGTACCACAGGGGCGAGCCGGGTGGGACCTGCTGCGGGTCTGCGGCCCACGCGTAGACCCGGCCGAGTCCCCTGGGTGCCCACGCCGCCACCACGTAGGACCGCTCCACCACGGGCCGCCCCCCCGGCAAGAGGTGCAGCTCCCGCAAGGGGCCTGCGGCCAGGGATCCCAGGCCGGGGCGTTCCACCACGCGTCCGGTGTGCTGCGCCGCGGACAGCCAGCCGGACAGCGGCGCAGTAGGAGCCAGCCAACCGGATGTCACCACCCGGCCGCCGTGGATCACCCACGCCTGCAGGGCATGTCGCTGCGCGTCGTTCAGCCTGCGCTCGTCCAGCTCCTCCACCACCAGCAGGTCCAGGGAGGCGTACGCGGCCGCGCTTTCCGGAAGCACCTCCTCCCACAGGCGTGCCACCGTCCGGCGCCCGCCAGAAGAGACCTCGGTTGGGGGGGAGGGAGGGTTCTGGCCCAGGTACCCCACCACGCTCGCCACCGCGCTTTCAGCCTGCGGCACGGCTTGCGCGGAAGCCACCTCCCCTCCGTCCTCGGCCACCAGGGCTACCCGCAACGGCCGGCGGGCATCCACCACCAGAACTGGGAGCCGCCAGGTGCCCCGGCCCCCCTGAGGCAGGTCCAGGGGGTAGCGCAGCCGGACCCGCTGGGCTCCGAACTCCTGCGGGACATCTACCACCAGCCACCCGCGCACGGGCCGGTCTACCTCTGCTTCCACGGTGAGCGGGTTCCATGTGCCGAAACGCACCCACCCGTCCCAGCCCAGGGCCGCGTGCACCGAGGGTGGCTCCCCCGCCGCGGGCCAGACCTGCAGGAGGAGGAAGGCCGGTACGAAAAACGCCAGCAGCCCGTACCGCACCCTCCGGGCGGGGCTCCGTGCCGCCGCCGTGGGGACGGTGCCGGAGCTCGGGCTCACGCGACTAACGCGCCTCCCAAGGCCACTCGTTCCGGTCCGGGGAGCACTGCGGCTGGGCAGCGCCCGTGGTCGCCCGGAACTCCTTACGAGGTGCTGGACTTGGCGTCCTTGGCGTCGGTCTTACGCTCGCCCTCAGACTTCTTCCCCTCGTCCGATTTGGCCGCGCCGTCCTTAGACCGCCGGTAGTCGGTGGTGTAAAAGCCGGATCCCCTGAACACCAGCCCCACGGTCCCCAGGAGCCTGCGGGTAGTCCCTCCGCATCGCGGGCACGGCTCCGGGGGGCTTCCCACCGGCTGGAGCCGCTCGAACCTGTGGTCGCAACGGGTACACAGGTACTCGTAGATCGGCACGCGTGCTCCCTCCTCGAACCGATACGTCCTGCAGGACGCCGCTGTGGCTGTCGCGCGGTCCGAAGAATCTGCCACAGCGCCTACAGGGAGTTTAGCACGCCCGCCCCCACCCCCGGTCACCGGCGCTCCAACCGGGCCACCCACACAGGCCCCGCACGGTGGGCGAAGCCGGTGCCGAACGCCACCGCCCTGCCGCTCGGAGACCAAGCAGTCCCCACCGAGGCGTCCGGGTCCGGGAACTCCAGGGCGTAGTCCGCTACCTGCAACCGGCTGGACCCGTCCGCGTCCACGATCCAGACCGCGGCTCGCTCCCCGCCCTCAACCTCCGCGTAGCTCAGCTTGTCCCCCTGGGGTGACCAGCTCAAGCCCCACAGCCGTCCCCCGCGGGCCACGGTCACCGCTCGGCCTGAGCCCACGGGCTGCACCGCGAGGGCGACCCCCTCCTCTTCCGCCACCAGGTACGCCACGGTCCGGCCGTGGGGAGAGAGTTGTGCCTGCAGGACGGTGGCGGAGAGGACACGGAGCGGCCGGCGGTCGGGGCCCGCCACCCGCACCCGCCAGAGCGTTACCGTCCTGCCCACCGGGTCCTCTGCTCGGGCGAACACGTACAGGCCGTCCGGGAACCAGTCCAGGTCGTACAGGCTGTGGGCAGGGCCGAACAGCCGCCTGCGTAGCCCGCCCTCCGCGGACACCAGCCACAACCAGACCCCGCGGAACTCCACCACCGCGGCACCCCGGTCCCCCGCGGGGCTCCAGCGAAACGAACGCACCACTCCTGGGAGGTCTACCCTTCGCGCCCCGCCCCGCACGAGGTCCACCAGCCAGAGGCTGCCGCCGGAGATGACCGCGACCCAGCGCCCACTGCGAGACCAGTCCACCCACGTGGCGTGAGGCGCCGCGAGGATCCGGCGCTCCGCTCCGTCCAGGCCCACCACCACCACGCCCTCCGGCGTCCCAAACGCCACGGACCGGCTGTCCGGGGACCACGTGGTGTTGCTGGTGGCCACCCGGTCGCTGGCGCGGCGGGCTTCCGCAACCCGCAGGGTGACCACGGGCTCGGGCTTGGGGACCCGCCGCACGGCCACCTGGCAGCCGGAAACCACGGGGATGACCACCAGGAGGGTGGCAAGCCACCGGAGGGGTTGCGGCGCGGTAACGGGATTCCGAGCCGGGCGGCTCACACCACCGCGTACTTGCCCGCCGCCAAGTCCTGGATGAGGGTACGGACGTCCTGCAACTCGCGGTCCACCACTTCCCGGACCTGCCGCAGCACCCGGGTCCGTCGAACCCCGCGCTCCAGGATGACCTGGGCCGCGGCCACCTTCGGCCGGTCCACGGGCTCGCCGATCTGGCTGCACAGCCAGATGTAGCACTCCCGCACGCCCGGGACCTCTTCGTACACCCGCTGGGCGATCCGGTGCGTGAGGACCGTGTAGATCTTGCCCACGTGGGAGACGGGGTTCTTGCCCGCGGCGGCCTCGGTGCCCATGGGCCGGTTGAGGGCGATCACCCCGTTGACCTTGTTCCCGCGCCCCACCTGTCCGCTGTCCCCGCTCTCCGCAGAAGTCCCCGTAACCGACAGGTACACGCCGCCGAGGCCGCGGCCCGCGACGTCCGCGTGGTTCAGGTACAGGTGGACGGCGGGCAGGCTGCACCGGGAGCGCACGTACTCCAGCACCGCCTGCCGCATCTGCTCCTTCCGCCGGAAGTACGTGGCCTCGCTGTCCACGAAGCGGTCCACGAACGCCACCGCCACCGTGAGGTGCAGCTCGCGGCCCGTGCGCACCCCCATCACCTTCACGTCCTCCCCCGCCTCGGGGAACTCTCTCTTGAAGGCAGGGGAGTTGATGTACCGTTCCGTCTCCAGCACCACCCGCTCCGTCTCCGTCAGCGGCCAGTAGCCCACCGCTGCGGAGGTGTCGTTGGCGCCGATCTCCTCCCGGTGGAAGATGTCCACCAGCTCCGGAGAGCCCGGCTTGATCTGGATGTCGTACTCCAGGTGCCGCTCAGGGTCCACGAACCGCAGGTTCTCCCGGATCCACCGCTTGGCGGTGCGGATGGCCAGCTCCGGGATGGGGATCTCCACGTCCCCCACCCGGTAGGTGGCCCGATCCCCGAAGATCAGCCGCATGGGCTGGGTCACCCGGCCGCCCCCGAACCGGACCTCCGCCTCCCCGGCCACGAGGAAGGCCTTGTCGATGTTGTGGTGCAGGATGGTCCCCACCCTCTCGAGGTAGGTCTTGCTGAGCTCCACGGAGACCTGCTCCATGATGGCGTCACAGATGGAGTCGGGGTGGCCCACTCCCTTGCGCTCCACCAGCTCCACCTGGTGCTCGGACACCGGCAGGCCCGGCAGCGCCTCCACGAGGATGTTCCGCACCCTGCGAACCTCCTGACCTGGGTTTCTCGGTTGCCGCTTCGGTGTGCGCCCGGACCGGACCGTCCGGGCACGCCACCATGGTAGCGTCCCCCTCGCCGGTTTCCAACACTCACCAGCGGCGCCGCCGCCGCGGGACGAACCAGCGCACCAGCACGACTCCCGCCACGAACCCGCCCACGTGGGCCCAGAACGCCACTCCGCCCCCCACCTGGGTCGGCACGCCCAGGGACGCCAGCCCGTAGAGGAGCTGCAGCAGAAACCACAGGGGCAAAAACAGCACCGCGGGCACTTCCGCCAGCTGAGTGAAGAACCCCAGGGGGACCAGGGCCAGGATCCGTGCATGGGGGAACAGGACCAGGTAGGCGCCCAACACCCCGGCGATGGCACCGCTGGCGCCCACCATGGGCACCGGGGAAGCGGGTTGGAGGGCCACCTGCAGCCCGGCGGCCGCGAGGCCACTGAGGAGGTAGAAGACCGCGAACCGGCCGTGGCCCATGGCGTCCTCCACGTTGTTCCCGAAGATCCACAGATACAGCAGGTTCCCCAGGAGGTGGAACCACCCCCCGTGCAGGAACATGGAGGTCACCAGGGTGAAGTACGGGGGATCAGGGCCCAGAAGGCGCGCGGGGACGACCCCAAAGGTGCGGAAGAACTCCGCCAGCTCGTCGGGCGGCAGGCCCAGCTCGTACAGGAACACCAGGACGCAGGCGGCCAGGATGCTCAGCATGACCACCGGTGGCCGTCGGGCGGGGACGCTGTCGCGCAGAGGGATCAAGGGTTAGGCTCCGCCCGGGCGGGGTCTACGAGGTCCAGGAGGCGGCCTCCACGCCCTCGAGGTCCGCCACCGCCAGGAGGATCTCTTCCCGGCTCGCGTGCGGCGGCAGGCGGACGCCCAGGTATAGGTTCACCTTCCCGTCGCGCCCCGCCTCCATCTGTACGCTCTCGATGTTGGCCCTGTGCTTTCCCAGCAGCGTGCCCAGGGTCCCCAGCTGCCCCGGTCGGTCCACCATGGTCACCGCCAGAGTCCCGAGGCCCGTGGCACGGCGGGGCAACCAGCGTTCCACCCGCGGGAACAGGTACAGCACCGCCCACGCCAGGGCCGTGGCCACCAGGGCCACCAGGTAGAACCCGCTTCCCACCGCAGTGCCGATGGCCGCCACCATCCACAGGCTCGCCGCGGTGGTCAGGCCTCCGACCCCCGTGGGGTGGCGCCAGATGGTCCCTGCGCCGATGAACCCGATCCCCACCACGATGTTGGAGGCGATCCGCGCAGGGTCTGCCCCGCTCCCGAAGAACCCATAGAGGCTAATCAGGGTGAAGGTAGCCGCGCCGAGGGCGACCAGGATGTGGGTACGGAACCCCGCGGGCTTCTCCAGCACTTCCCGCTCGATGCCGATGATGCCGCCCAGCACCAGCGCCAGGACGAGGCGCACCACCAGTTCTGCGGCATCCACCACGGACCGCCACCCCGTGCCCCTAGAAGTTCCGCTCGCCCACCCATCGTAGGATGTCGCGGTAGGTGAGGGCAAGGACGAGCAGCAGCAGCAGGGCGAAGCCCACCAGGTGCACGTAGCCCTCCCGGCGCGGGTCCACCGCCCTGCGCCGCACCGCCTCCACCAACAGGAACGCCAGGCGCCCGCCGTCCAGGGCCGGCAGGGGGAGAAGGTTGAACAGGCCGATCATCACGCTCAAAAACGCGGTCATGAACAGGTAGGAGTCGAAACCCACCTGTGCGGCGTCCCCCAACAGCCGCACCGCGCCCACCGGGCCCGCCAGCTCCTGCAGCACGTCCCCGGACCCCACCAGGCGCACCAGGCCGATCACCATCTCCCGCATGGACCGCACCGTTTGCTGCACACCCCACAGCAGGGCCCGGTGCGGCGCCAGGCGCTCCCGCTCCACCGCGGGCGTGATCCCCGTGATCCCCACCCCCAGGCGCGGATCCAGACGCGGCGTCACCGTGACCTCGAAGCGCCGGCCGGACCGGTCCACGGACAGGCGCAGGGCCCGTCCCGCGCTGCGGTGGATGGTACGCACCATGGTCTGCCCGTCGGGGAGGGGCACGCCGTCGATGGCCACGATCCGATCCCCGGGCCGCAGCCCGGCTTCCGCGGCCGGCCAGCCGGGCCGCACGGTGGCCACCACGGTGGTGACCCGGCGGGGCAGCCCGTAGGCCCACGCGGCGGTCGCCACCAGGAGCACCGAAAGCAGTACGTTCATGACGGGGCCCGCAGCCACGACGGCGATCCGGGTCCACACGCCCTTGCTGCGGAAGGCGTCCGGCCCTGGCTCCTCCTCGAAGTCCTCCCCGGCCAGGCGCACGTAACCGCCCAGCGGGAGGGCGTTCAACCGGTACTCCGTGCCGCCCCTCCGGCTGCGCCACAGCGGCGGACCGAAGCCCACCGCGAACGCCCGCACGCCGACGCCCGAAGCCTTCGCCACGAGGAAGTGGCCCAGCTCGTGGGCGAGGATCATCAGGCCGAAGGCCACGACGGCCAGCAGCATGGACATCACAGGCTCCTCACCAGCGCCCGCGCCCAGCGGTCCGCCTCCAGGATCTCCTCCAGGGTGGGGCGGGAACGGGGTTCGTGCAAGTCCATGGCCGCCCGCACCAGTTTCGGGATCCGGCCGAAGGGCACCTCCCGGTCCAGGAAGCGCTGTACGGCCACCTCGTTGGCCGCATTCAGGACGGCGGGGAGGGTCCCCCCCACGGCCAGCGCCTCATAAGCGTACCCCAGACAGGGGAACCTCCGCAGGTCGGGCGGCTCGAAGGTCAGGGTGTGGGGGACCGTCCAGTCCAGACGGCCGAACCCCGGGGGCAGGCGGTCCATCCCGCTGAGCGCGTACTGGATGAACAGCCGCATGTCGGGCCGGCTGAGGTGCGCGAGGCTGGAGCCGTCCACGAACTCCACCATCCCGTGCACCACGCTCTGGGGGTGGATCAACACCTCGATGCGCTCCGGCGGGAGGTCGAACAGCCACCGCGCCTCGATGACCTCCAGGGCCTTGTTCATGAGGGTGGCGGAGTCCACGGTGATCTTCGGCCCCATGCGCCAGGTGGGGTGCTGCAGCGCCTCCTCCGGCGTGGCGGCCTCCATGGACTCCAGGGAGCGTCGCAGGAAGGGCCCGCCGGAGGCGGTGAGCACGATGCGGCTCACGCGGTCGCGCCGCTCGGCCCGCAGGCACTGGTAGATGGCGCTGTGTTCGCCGTCCACGGGCACGATCCGGGCGGCGCGGGACGCCGCCCGCTCCCGCACCAGCTCACCCGCCGCCACCAGGGTCTCCTTGTTGGCCAGGGCCAGCTCTTTGCCCGCCTCGACCGCGGCCAGGCTGGGCAGGAGCCCCGCCACACCCACCACCGCTACCAGGACCACGTCCGCGGACGGCCAGCGGGCTACCTCTTCCAGCGCCTGCGGGCCCACCAGGAGCTCGCCGTGCCAGTGCGCGGCCATCTGCCGGAACTCCTCCACCGCCTGCGGGTCGGTGAGGGCCACCGCCTCCGGCTGCCAGCGCACGGCCTGCTCCGCCAGGGCAGCTGCGTCCCGCCGGGCAGCCAGGGCCACGACCCGCACGCGCCCTGCCAGGGCTTCCACTACGTCCAGGGCCTGCCGGCCGATGGAGCCGGTGCTGCCTAGGATCGCCACCCGCCGCGCAGCCCCGCCTGCCCTCACAGCCCGCCCGTCCACGCCGCGAACACGTAGTAGGCCACCACGCCCGAGAACAGCAGCCCGTCGAACCGGTCCAGGACGCCGCCGTGGCCTGGGAGCACCACACCGGAGTCCTTGGCCCGGGCCTCCCTCTTCAGCGCGGACTCCCACAGGTCGCCCAGCTGCCCGCTGAGGGCACACAGGAGCCCTCCCGCCACCACCCACGCCCCGGGCAGTCCGAAGTACACGCCCGCGGCCGCTGCGCCCGCCAGCCCCCCTGCGACGCCGCCCACGGCTCCCTCCACCGTCTTGTTGGGGCTGAGATCCGGGGCCAGCTTCCGCCGGCCCAGAAAGCGGCCCACGAAGTACGCGGCGCTGTCCGCGCACCAAGTGCTGGTCAGCACCAGGAAAGTGATCGCCATACCCTCGGGCAGCTGCCGGAGCAGCACCCAGTGGGCGCCGAACAGCCCCACGTACACCGTCCCCAGCGCCGCGCCGGCGGCGTTGCCCAGCACCCGGCCCCGGCGGGCAGCGAGTTGGCCCGCGAGGGCCGACAGCACCACCAGGGTGACGGCAGCCAGAGTCCAGCGCGTGCCCGCCTGCGCCGCCAGGGGGAGTGCCCCGGCCCCGAGGATCCCCAGCGTCCAGGGGGAGCCGTACCCCGCCCGCTGGGACAGGCGGTAGAACTCCCACGCGCCGATTGCCACCACCACGCCCGCGGCAACCGCCATCGCCCACCCGCCGGCCCAGACGGTGGCCACCGCCACAGGGATCCCCACCGCAGCGGTCGCCAGGCGCTTACCCAGCATCCAGCCCCCCGAACCGGCGGATGCGGCCCTGGTAGTCCCGGAGGGCCTCCACCAGAGCCTGCCGGTCGAACTCCGGCCACAGCACGTCCGTGAAGTGCAGCTCCGCGTACGCGGACTGCCACACCAGGAAGTTGCTCAGGCGCTTCTCGCCCGCGGTGCGAATGATCAGGTCGGGGTCCGGCAGCGGGTACGTCTGCAGCCGGCTCGCCAGCTCCTCTTCCCCGATGGCCTCGGCCCGCAGCTCGCCCCGGCAGACCGCCGCGGCCAGGGCGCGGGCCGCCTGCACGATCTCCGCTCTCCCCCCGTAGTTCAGGGCCCCTACCAGGTGCAGTACCTCGTTGCCCGCGGTGGACTCCTCCGCGTAGCGGATGGCTTCCCGCAGGCTGGGGGGGAACTCAGAGCGGTCGCCGATGACGTGCACGCGGACCCCGTTGCGGGCCAGCTCCGGAGTCTCCTCCCACAGCACCTGCTCGTACAGGGCACACAGGGCTTCCACCTCTTCCCTGGGCCGACGCCAGTTCTCCGTGCTGAAGGCGAACAGGGTCAGCACGCGGATCCCCAGCTCCACCGCGGCCTCCACGGTGCGGCGGATCGCCGCCCGGCCGGCCCGGTGGCCCTCCACCCGGGGCAGGCCGCGGCGGACGGCCCACCGGCCGTTGCCGTCCATGATGATGGCCACGTGTACGGGCAGCCGCGCGGGGTCCAGGCCGAGGGCACGCAGTCCTTCGTCGTCCAGGCGTTGGGGGGTCGAGGGGCTGGTCACGGGCGGTGCGGGCCGGCCGGGCCTTCGCTCCTGGGCCGCCGCAGCCGCACGTACCGCTCCCAGGCCACCACCAGCTCCACCTCACCCGCGGCGGTGGCCCGCTGCCGGACCACCCGCTGT
Source organism: uncultured bacterium (assembly GCA_938028835.1). Taxonomy (GTDB): domain Bacteria; phylum Sysuimicrobiota; class Sysuimicrobiia; order Sysuimicrobiales; family Sysuimicrobiaceae; genus Tepidifontimicrobium. The sequence continues at coordinate 87,657 of CALIMJ010000006.1, forward strand.
ACCCCGCCCGCGGGTGCGCTCTGCGGCGGAGACGTGGTGCGGATCCGGGGCGTCCACCCGGCCGCCCGCAGCTCCTCTAGGGCCTCCTCCAGGGGCAAAGCGACCACGTCCGGCGGGGAACCCATCACACCTCCAGGATCTCCGCTTCCTTCTTCTGGAGGAGCGCGTCGATCTCCGCGATGAACCGGTCGGTGAGCTTCTGCAGCTCCTCCTGCGCCCGCCGCGCCTCGTCCTCGGAGATCTCCCGGGCCTCCTCCAGCTCCTCCAGGGTTTCCCGGGCCTCCCGGCGGACGTTGCGCACCGCCACCCGCCCTTCCTCCGCGTGCTTGCGGGCCACCCGGACCAGCTCCCGCCGCCGTTCCTCCGTGAGCGGAGGGATGGGGACCCGCAACACCACCCCGTCGGAGCTGGGCACCAGACCCAGCTCACTCTGCAGGATGGCCTTCTCGATGGCCTTGGTGGCGTTGCGATCCCACGGCTGGATCACCAGCAGCCGTGGCTCCGGCACCGAGATGGTGGCCAGCTGGTTCAGGGGCACCTGGGTGCCGTAGTACTCCACCTTGATGTGCTCCAGCAGCGCTGGGCTGGCCCTCCCCGTGCGCAGGGTGGCCAGCTCCCGCGCGGTGGCCTCCACCGCCTTCTGCATCCGCGCCCGCGCGTCCTTGAGCACGTCCTGGATCACGGCGCACCTCCGATCAGGGTGCCCACGTGCTCGCCCCGCACGATCCGCTCCAGGTTTCCGGGCTCCTGCAGGTTGAACACCCAGATGTCCAGGCCGTTGTCCATACACAGGGACACCGTGGTGGTGTCCATCACCTGCAGCCCCCGGTTGATGTACTCCAGGTAGGTCAGGCGGTCGAACATGATGGCGTCCCGGTGGACCCGCGGGTCCTTGTCGAACACCCCGGGCACCCGGTTCTTGGCCATCAGCACGGCCCCCGCCTCGATCTCGATGGCCCGCAGGGCCGCGGTGGTGTCCGTGGTGAAGTAAGGGCTGCCGGTGCCCGCGGCGAACAGCACCACCCGCCCCTTCTCCAGGTGCCGGATGGCCCGCCGGCGGATGAACGGCTCGGCGACCTGGTGCATGGCGATGGCGGTCTGGACCCGGGTCTCCAGCCCGTGCCCCTCCAGGACCTCCTGCAGCGCCAGGGCGTTGATCACCGTGGCCAGCATGCCCATGTAGTCCGCGGTGACCTTGTCGATCCCCAGCAGGCGGCTCATCTCCGCTCCCCGGACGATGTTCCCGCCGCCCACCACCAGGGCCACCTGCACCCCCAGTTCGTGTACCGCTCGGACCTCCCGAGCCACCACCCGTAGGACCTCGGGGTCCACGATGGAACGACCGTCCCCGCTCAGCTCCTCCCCGCTGAGCTTGAGGACGATGCGCCGGTACCGAAACCCCGCCACGCCTGTGCCGCCTGGATCCGCAGGCTCCCCCAGCCCGGAGCCGGGCAAGCTACTCGCCTGCCTCCCCGAGCTTGAAGCGGGCGAACCGGCGGACTACGATGTTCTCCCCGGTGCGGGCCACGACCTCCGCGATGCGATCCCGCACCTTCTTGCTCTCATCCCGGATGAAGGGCTGCTCGAGGAGTACCACCTCCTCCAGCCACTTCCCCAGCTTCCCCTCCACCGCCCGCTCCACTGCAGCCGGCGGTTTGCCCTGCAGCTGCTGGGCCAGCTGGGCCCGGGCGATCTCCCGCTCCCGCTCCAGCTCCGCCTCCGGCACGTCCTCCCGCCGCACGTACCGGGGGTCCCGGGCCGCGATCTGCAGCGCCAGGTCCCGCACCAGCTGTCGGAACTCGTCCGTGCGGGCCACGAAGTCCGTCTCGCAGTTCACCTCCACCAGGACCCCCAGGGTGCCGCCCCCGTGGATGTAGGCGTCCACCAGCCCCTGGGTGGCCGCCCGTCCCGCCCGCTTCGCCGCCTGCGCGAGGCCCCGCTTGCGCAGCAGCTCGATCGCCCTGTCCAGGTCCCCGCCCGCCTCCTCCAGGGCCCCCTTGCAGTCCATCATGCCCGCCCCGGTACGGGCCCGCAGCTCCTTCACCAGCTCCAGACTCACCGCCATCTAGACCTCCACATCCTCCTCGTCGTACGCCTCGTAGGCTGCCTCCTCCATCCCGAGCTCCTCCGGCTCCGGCTTCTCCTCCTCCGCCGCCTCGGCTGCGGGCGCAGGCTCCCCGGGGACCTCCTCAGCCACCTCGCCGACCCGCTTGCGCCGCTCCTCCAGCCCTTCCAGGCAGGCGTCCGCGATACGGCTGGTCACCAGCCGCACCGCCCGGATGGCGTCGTCGTTGCCGGGGATGGGGTAGTCGATCTCGTCCGGATCGCAGTTGGTGTCCACGATGGCCACCAGGGGGATCCGCAGCTTGCGGGCCTCCAGCACCGCGATGCGCTCCTTCCGGGTGTCCACCACGTACACCGCGCCGGGCAGGCGGTTCATGGTCTTGATCCCGCCCAGGTACTTCTCCAGCCGGGCCAGCTCGTCCAGGACCTTCGCCTGCTCCTTCTTCGGCAGCAGGTCCAGCTGGCCCGTGTCCCGCAGCTGCTCGATCTCCCGCAGCCGCTCCACCCGCTTGCGGATGGTGTGGAAGTTCGTCAGCATGCCGCCCAGCCACCGCTGGTTCACGTAGGGCATCCCCGCCCGCTGGGCCTCCTCCCGGATCGCGTCCTGGGCCTGCTTCTTGGTGCCCACGAACAGCACCAAGCCCCCCTCGGCCACCGTGTCCCGCACGAACCGGTACGCCTCCTCGAACAGCGGGACGGACTTCTGCAGGTCGATGATGTGGATGCCGTTGCGCTCCGTGAAGATGAAGCGGGCCATCTTGGGGTTCCACCGCCGGGTCTGGTGCCCGAAGTGGACCCCCGCCTCCAGGAGCTGCTTCATGGTGACGACCGGCACGGAACACCCTCCCGGTTGCCCTCCGCCCGCCCTCCCCGTGGGGCACCGGAACCCCGGACCGCGCGGCCCGGGAGGCGGGCGTGCAAAAGTACGCGGGCCCGCCGGGCCCGCGCCCGCCGTAGTATACCACAGCGCCGACGCTCCGGAGGTCCCTCAGGCCACCCGGGGCCTCCTCGAAGGACCTCACCCTGGGGAACGGCCGAGGGACTCCGGGGAGTCTAGAGGATGTACCGGCTGAGGTCGTGGTCCCGCAGGAAGGGCTCCAGGCGCCGGCGCACGTACGCCTCGTCGATCACCACCCGACGGGGTCCTTCCGGAGCCTCGAAGCTGATCTCCTCCGTCACCCGCTCCAGCACCGTGTGCAGGCGACGCGCGCCGATGTCCTCGGTGCGCTCGTTGATCTCGTGGGCGATGCGGGCGATGGCCTCCACCCCGTCGGGGGTGAACACCACGTCCACCCCTTCGGTGGCCAGAAGGGCCTGCACCTGCTTGGTCAGGCTGTTCTCCGGCTCCGTGAGGATCCGCACGAAGTCGTGGGGGGTGAGCCGTTCCAGCTCCACCCGGATGGGCAGCCGCCCCTGCAGCTCGGGGATGAGGTCGGAGGGTTTGCTGGAGTGGAAGGCGCCCGCGCACAGGAACAGGATGTGGTCCGTCCGGACAGGGCCGTACCGGGTGGTCACCGTAGACCCTTCCACGATGGGCAGCAGGTCCCGCTGCACGCCCTCCCGGGAAACGTCCGGGCCCACGGACGGCCCGGAGCCCGCGATCTTGTCGATCTCGTCGATGAACACGATCCCGAGTTCCTCCGCCCGGCGGACCCCCTCCCGCTGCGCCTCCTCATGGTCGATGAGCTTGCTGGCCTCCTCCTGTGCGAGGATCCGCAGCCCCTCCGCCACCGTCACCCGCCGGCGCTTCCGCCGCTTGGGCAGCAGGCCGCCCAGCAGGTCCTGCAGGTTGATCCCCATCTCCTCCACGCCCTGCGCGCCGATCAACTCGATGGTGGGGAAGGTCTGCTCCTCGACCTCCACCTCCACCACCTCGCGGTCCAGTTCCCCGGCCTCCAGGCGGGGCCGAAGCAGCCGGCGCCGTTCCTCCACCTCCTGTTGCTCCCGCCCGTAGCTGCTCTCGGGAACCGTGGGGGTGCGGCCGAGTAGGGCCTCCAGGGGGTTCGAAAAAGCCGGCCGCGGCGGGTCGGGGACCAGGATCCGGAGCATGCGCTCCCGGGCCAGACGCTCCGCCTCGGGCTGAACGGCCCGCATGCGCTCCTGCTTCACCATCTGCACGGAGACCTCCACCAGGTCGCGGATCATGGAGTCCACGTCGCGCCCCACGTACCCGACCTCGGTGAACTTGGTGGCCTCCACCTTCACGAAGGGCGCGTCCACCAGGCGGGCCACCCGACGGGCGATCTCCGTCTTGCCCACCCCCGTGGGCCCGATCATGAGGATGTTCTTGGGGATCACGTCCCGGCGCAGGGGCTCGGGCAGCAGGCTGCGGCGGTACCGGTTCCGCAGCGCCACCGCCACGGCCCGCTTGGCGGCCTGCTGGCCCACGATGTGCTTATCGAGCTCCGCGACGATGCGACGCGGTGTGAGCTCCTCCATCCGGAAACCCATCCCTCGACCCCCGACCGACGCCGACTACAGGGTCTCCACCACGATCCGGTCGTTGGTGTACACGCAGATCTCTGCGGCGATCCGCAGGGCCTCCCGTACCACCGCCTCCACGGGCAGATCCGTGTGCCGCAGCAGCGCCCGGGCAGCGGCCAGGGCGTAGGGGCCGCCGCTTCCCACCCCCGCCACCCCGTCATCCGGCTCCACCACGTCCCCGCTGCCCGAAAGGATCAACAGGTGCTCCCGGTTGCAAACGACCAGCACCGCCTCCAGACGCCGCAGGGTGCGGTCGGTGCGCCAGTCCTTGGCCAGGGCTACCGCAGCCCGCGGCAGGCTTCCGCGGTGCTCGCCCAGCTTGGCCTCGAACCGCTCGAACAGGGTGAGCCCGTCCGCCGCGCTGCCCGCGAACCCCGCCAACACGTCGTCCCCGATGCGGCGGACCTTGCTGGCGCCGTGCTTGAGCACCGTCTGCCCCAGGGTGACCTGGCCGTCGGACCCCATGGCCGCCCGCCCGTCCCGCAACACCGCCAGCACCGTGGTGTGCGACGTCCGCGCCATCTCCACCTGGCAGTCTACCGCGCGGTGGGTCCACGCCACCAGGAGCGCCCTGCCGCAGGGTTGCGCCAGTCTGCCCGAATCCCCAAAGTGGCGGATCGTCAGGCCCGCGGGTGGGCGCGGTCGTAGACCTCCTTGAGCCGCGCCCGGGTGGTGTGGGTGTACACCTGGGTGGTCTGGAGGCTCCGGTGGCCCAGCAGCTCCTGCACCGAGCGCAGGTCCGCACCGCCATCCAGCAGGTGGGTGGCGAAGGTGTGCCGCAGGGTGTGGGGGGTCGCGCGCACCGCGCCCAGGGACGCCCGCACGTACCGGGCCACCACCAGCTGGACTCCCCGGGCAGAAAGGGGCCGACCGCGGTGGTTGACAAACAGGGTTTCCACTCCCGGCCTGGCCAGGCGGGGCCTACCCTGCTGCAGGTAGGCGTCCAGGGCCGACCGGGCGGCCCGCGTCAGCAGCACCAACCGTTCCCGGTTCCCCTTCCCCACCACCCGCACCTCCCGCCCGAAGCGCACGTCCTCGGTCCGCAGCGCCAACGCCTCCCGCAGCCGCAGTCCTGAACCGTACAGCAGCTCCAGCAGCGCCCGGTCGCGCAGGCCCAGGGGCGTGGCCGTGTCCGGGGCTTCCAGCAGTGCTCGGACCTGCGTGAGGCTCAGGTAGTTGGGCAGCCGACGACCCCGGCGGGGAGCTCGAAGCCCGCGGAAGGGGTTGGCGGGAGCGCGCCCGGTGCGCACCAGGAACCGGAACAGGCTCCGGAGGGCGCTGAGCCGCCGGGCCACCGTGGCCCGCGAGCGGGAGGCGGACAGCCGCACCAGGTACCGTCGAGCCCGGGTCACGTTCACCTGGGACCAGTCGGTGACCCCCTCCACCGCCAGGAAGTCCAAAAAGTGAGCCACATCGCGGGCGTACGCGGCCAGGGTGTGGGGCGAAGCCCCCCGCTCCGCCCGCAGCACGCGCAGGAAGCCCCGGACGTCCCGTAAAAGCGGCCTCAACGCGCCGCCACGGGCTCCGGCACCTGCTGGGTCTCGGTGGCCCTGCACGAGGTGTTCACGCACCGGTAGTACGTCTCCCCCCGCCGGGACCGACGCAGCGCCATGGGGTAGCCGCAGCGGCTGCAGCGCCGGTCCGTGGGCCGGTCCCACGAGGTGAAGTCGCAGGACGGGTAGGTGGCACACCCGTAGAAGATGCGGCCCCGACGGGACCGGCGTTCCACCACCTCGCCTCCGCACTTCGGGCAGGCCACTCCGATGCCCACGGGCCGCGTGTAGGTGCACGCCGGGTAGCCGCTGCACGCGATGAAGGCACCGAACCGGCCCTGTTTGCGTACCAGCTCCCGGCCGCAGGCCGGGCACGCCTCCCCCGTGGGTTCCGGCTTCGCGTCCACCTCCTCGATCAACGCCTCGGCCCGGCGGAGGTCCCGCTCGAACGGCTCGTAGAACTCCCGCACCACGGCCACCCAGTCGGCCTGGCCCTCCTCCACCCGGTCCAGGTCCTCCTCCAGGTGCGCGGTGAACCCCACGTCCACGATGTCTGGGAAGTGCTCCAGGAGCAGGTCGTTCACCAGCCGTCCCAGCTCCGTGGGCACCAGCCGCCGGTCCACCACCCGCACGTAGCCGCGTTTCTTGATGGTCTCCAGGGTGGGCGCGTAGGTGGACGGCCGACCGATCCCCTTTTCCTCCAGGGCCCGCACGAGGGTGGCCTCCGTGTAGCGGGGCGGCGGCTGCGTGAAGTGCTGCTGCGGGATCAGTTCCACCAGCCGCAGCGGTTCCCCGGGCACCAGTTCCGGCAGCCAGCCCTCCGCCAGCTCCTCGCCGTCTGCGGACAGCTCCCGGTACACCACGAGGAAGCCCGGGAACTTGACCCGCTGTCCGGTGGCCCGCAGGAGGTAGTCACCCGCCGCCACGTCCACCGCCAGCGTGTCCAGCACCGCGGAGCTCATCTGGCTCGCCACGAACCGCTCCCAGATGAGCCGGTACAGCCTGTACTGGTCCGGCCGCAGGTACGGCTTCACCTTCTCCGGCGTGCGGAAGACCGACGTAGGACGGATCGCCTCGTGGGCGTCCTGGGCGCCCCGGCGGGTGGCATAACGGCGCGGCTGCGGCGGCACGTACGCCTCCCCCCACCGCTCCCGAACGAACGCGCGCGCCTCTTCCTGAGCGGACGAAGCCACCCGCACCGAGTCGGTGCGCATGTACGTGATCAACCCCACGGTACCTTCGTCCCCCACGTCCAGCCCCTCGTACAGCTGCTGCGCCAGGGACATGGTCCGGGAGGCGGAGTAGCCCAGCCGACGGTTGGCCTCCTGCTGCAGGGTGCTGGTGATGAACGGCGGGGCGGGGTGCCGTTGTTGATCCCGGCGGCGCACCTCCGCCACCCGGTAGTCCGCGGCCTCCAGTTCCCGCAGGACACGCCGGGCCTCCTCCTCGTGGGGGAGTTCCACCTTGGCGTCGCCCCGGGAGACCAGCCGGGCGTCGAAGAGGGTGTCCTCGCCCTGGCGGCTGAGGCGCGCGGTGATGGTCCAGTACTCCTGCGGGGTGAAGGCCTCGATCTCTCGCTCGCGGTCGCACACCAGGCGCAGGGCCACGGACTGCACCCGCCCCGCGCTCAACCCGCCCCGCACCTTCCGCCACAGAAGCGGGCTCAGCTTGTAGCCCACCAGTCGGTCCAGCACCCGCCGCGCCTGCTGCGCCGCCACCCGGTTCAGGTCGATGTCCCGCGGGTGCTGCAGGGCGCGGCGCACCGCTTCCCGGGTCACCTCGTGGAACTCGATGCGCCGGATGTTGGGGTTCACCCCGTTCAAAAGGGTCTGCAGGTGCCAGGAGATGGCCTCCCCCTCGCGGTCGGGGTCGGGGGCCAGGTACACGGTGTCGGCGTCCTTCGCCGCCTCCCGCAGCTCCTTCAGGATGGGACCCTTGCCCTTGATCACGATGTAATGGGGCGCGAACCCGTTGTCCACGTCCACGCCCAGCTTCGACTTGGGCAGGTCGCGCACGTGCCCCATGGACGCCAGCACCCGGAAACGGCGGTCCAGCAGCTTCTTCAGGGTGCGCGCCTTCGTGGGCGACTCGACGATCACCAGGTTCTTCTTCGACACCGCGATCCCCGCCGCGTAACCCCCTTCGGTCGGCCCCATGGTAGCACAGGGCGTCAACGGCACTCTGGGGAGGAGTCAACGGACCCGGTGGGGCGCGAGCGTGCGCAGCTCCCACCCTTCGTTCGACTGCGTCCCGGGTGCCTAGCGGAAGAGGTCGCGCTCTGGAGGCCGCACCAGCGCCCGGGCGCTGCCCTCGCCCCAGGCGCGCCACCCCCTCACCAGGACGAGGGGACGGTTCTCGTCCGCCTGGCCCATCAGCAGGGTGGCCGCGGACGCAAGCTCATCCGCGACCGCCTCCACGGAGCTGGTGAGGATGTACCCGTACAGGTCGCGCCGCCCCCGGTGGTCCTGCAACGGCTGCAGGCCCGCGAGTCCCACGCACACCCCCACCGCGCCCTCCCGGTGCGCCCGGCCGTGGGTGTCGGCCACCACCACGCCCACCTGACAGCCGAAGCGCGCCCGTAGGGCCTCCCGCAGGCGCCGCGCGGATGCGTCGGGGTCGGCGGGCAGCAGAACCGCACACCCCAGGCCTGCGTTGGAACGGTCCACGCCGCCGTTGGCGCATACGAATCCGAGCCGGTGCCGTGTGATCAGCAGACCCGGACGTGCCCGCACGACCTCCACAGACTCCCGGAGCACCAGCTCTACCAGCCGCGGGTCCTTGCCCGTTTCTTGCGCGAGGCGCACGGCCGCCGCAGAAGGCTGCACCTCCTCCAGGCGCACCAGCCGCCCCTCCGCCACCGAGACCACCTTGTGGGCCACCACCAGGACGTCTCCGTCCTGCGGCCGCAGCCCCGACCGCTCCAGAGCCTCGGACGCCCACGCGCCCAGGTCCTGTCCCGGCCGCAGCCGGCCACACGGCACCGCCTTCATCCAGATCTCCACGGCCCTCCCCGCCCGTGCGTGGTATCCTGCGCAACGCAGGGTGCTACGGCGCAGAGGCCCGACTTCCCTCCGCGGGGGGCAGCATGCGGCTGGCGTTTTTAGGGGACGTGATGCTGGGCCGGCTGGTGAACCGCGCCCTAGAGGCCCGCCCGCCCACGGACCCCTGGGGAGACGTGCTGCCGGTGCTGCGGGGCACCGACGGCGTGGTGTGCAACCTGGAGTGCGTCCTGTCCGACCGCGGGGCCCCCTGGCCCGGCAAGCTGTTCACGTTCCGTTCGGATGCCCGGAACGTGCGGGTGCTCGAGGTCGGGGGCGTGCGGGCGGTGAGCCTCGCCAACAACCACGTACTGGACTTCGGGGAGGACGCCCTGGCGGACTGCCTGCAGGTGCTGGACGCCGCAGGCATCGCCCACGCGGGCGCGGGCAGGGACGCGGAGGAGGCCCAGCGTCCGGCCCGGTGGACGTGCGGACGGACTCGCGTGGGCCTGGTCGCGTTCACCGACAACGAGCCCGAGTGGGAAGCGGCGCCCGGCCGCCCCGGGGTGTTCTACGCGCCCGTAGACCCCGAGGATCCCCGCTTCCAGCGGGTGGTGGAGCTCACCCGCCAGCTGACGGCGGAAGTGGATGTGGCGGTGGTCTCCGCCCACTGGGGCCCCAACTGGGGCCGCCGGCCCCTGCCGGAGCACCGGGAGGCCGCACGCTGGCTGGCCCAGGCGGGCGCCCGGGTGGTGTGGGGCCACAGCGCCCACATCGTCCGGGGCGTGGAGTTCGTGGACGGATGCGTGGTGCTCTATAGCTGCGGGGACTTCGTGGACGACTACGCGGTGGACGAGGTGGAGCGGAACGACTGGTCCTTTGTCTTCCTCCTGGAGTGGAAGCCGGGCGGCGTGGAGGTGGAGCTGGTGCCCACCACCATCCGACACTTCCGGGCCGGGCTGGCGCACGGCTGGGAGCGGGAGGCCATCTGTCAGCGCATGCGGGAGCTGTGCGCGGAGCTCGGCACCGAGGCGCAGCCCAGCGAGGCCGGGCTGCGGCTGCGGCCCGCCTGAGGCACCGCGTCCTGGAAGAGCCCGACCGTCCGGTGCTCCGGACCGGCCCGGGAGCTCGCCGCGGGGCGGTCAACGCTGCGGGCGGCACGAGCCCCCGCGCACGAAGCGCCCCAGCATGGACCGGTGGCGGGCCACCCACCCGTAGGCGGCGTCCGTCACCCGCGGGAAGGCGTCTGCCAGCGCCGCCAAGGGGGCGCCGAAGGGCAGCAAGCGTAGAAGGGGTGCTACCGCGCGGCCGCCGGAGGCTACCCGGCCCTGGGGATCCACCAGGTGCCAGGACGCCATCCGCACCTCCTGCGGCAGCCCCGCCAGCCACCGGGCCGCCTCGGGATCCTGCAGCGCGCACGGGCGGACCCGACCTCCGCGGTCCCAACGCACCACCCTCCCCACCGCCCACCGGCAGAACCCGCAGTCCGCATCGTACAGCAGCACGTGCACGCCGGAAGACGCGCCCTCTGGCGGCACCGCTCCGGGGGTCATCGCGCCGGCACCTCCACCTCGGGCACCAGCCCGTGCACGATGTTCTCCGTGGCCCGGATGTGATCCAGCATCAGCTGGCGCGCCTGCGCGGGGCGGTGCTCACGGATGGCCTCCAGGATCCGCCAGTGGTACTCCGTGGAGTGGCGCAACACCTCCTCCGAGTGGTGCACGATGAGGTCCAGGATCTCCGTGAGGGACGTCTGCAGCCGCACCACGCTGTCCAGAAGCAGCGGGCTCTTCGCCGCCGCCGCGATCCCCACGTGGAACCGGGCGTCGTAGGCGCGGTACACGGTAAAGTTGCGCTCCGCGCCCCGCATGCTGGACAGCAGCTGCGCGAGCTCGCGGATCTCCACGGCGGACGCCCGCTCCGCGGCCAGCTCCGCGGCCGCGGGCTCCACCGCCCGGCGGAAGTCCAGGATGGCGGGGATGTCGTGCCGGAGGCGGTTCAGCACCGCCCGCCGTTCCCGCGCCCGTGGGACCTCCGGCCACCGGGCCACGAAGGTCCCGCCGGTGCGCCCGCGGCGGACCTCCAGGTAGCCCGCGTCCGCCAGGATCCGCAGGGCGCCCCGCAGGGTGGATCGGCTGATCCCCAGCCGCCGGGCCAGCTCCCGCTCGGGCGGGAGCTGGTCGCCCACCTTGACCAGGCGCGCCTTGATCACCCCCGCGATGCGCTCCACCGTCTCCTCCACCACGTTCCGGGAACGCACGGGCGCGAACACCGCGCTCAGGAGCCGGTCTACGGTCCCCTCGGAGGCGACCCCCCTCGCCCCGCGGTCCCCCTTTTCGGGTTGCCCTTTCAACGCAACACCACGGGCACGCGGAGCACCAGGCGGGCGGCGGCGACTGCCAGCGCGATCACCGCCACCAGGAGGGTGGACAGGGCCGCCGCCCCGCTCAGCTTGCCGTCGGTGGTCAGGGTGAGGACCGCGGTGGCCGGGAGCTCCAGCCCCGGGGCGATGAGGAAGATCACCGCGCTCAGGGTCACCATGCTTCGCACGAAGCTGTACACCGCGGAGGAGAAGAAGGCAACCCGCAGTAGGGGGAACACCACCTGCACGAAGGTGCGCTAACCCTTCGGGTCGCGGAACTGCCGGAGGATCTTGTAGGCCCCTTTGGGGACGTATGGCTCCAGGATCCCCTCCCGCATGAGGGGGAGGGTGGCGGTGGCTGCCACGCCCCACAGCACGTCCGCTTGTGGGTTCCCCTTCTCCGCCAGCACCCGCGCGGCCAGCTCTCCCGTGGACAGCCGCAGCACCCGGATGTCCAGGTCCGGCAGGTCCTGACGGGCCACCTTCAGGTATTCGGCGATCTCGTCGTTCTCCAGGGCGGAGTACACCACTACCGGTGTCGCCGCGGGTGCTGCCAGACCTGCCAGCAACACCGCACACGCCGCGAGCAGCCACACGGCCATCCGCCGCATCCCTTGGTCCTTCCTCATCCCGGTCACCCCCCTTGGGATTTGGGTTCCCCCCGTCCTCACTCGGGGGTCAGGTAGGCGGCGGTGATCCCGCCGTCCACCACGAACACCGCGCCGTTCACGTACGAGGACTCGTCGCTGGCTAGAAACAGCGCCGCTTGGGCGATCTCCTCCGCGCGGGCGAACCGCCCCACGGGGATGTGGACCAACCGCCGCTGGCGCCGGTCCGGGTCCGACAGCAGCTCCGCCAGCAACGGGGTCTCCACCGGGCCCGGGCACAGGGCGTTGGCCCGGATGTTCTTCCGGGCGAACTCCACCGCGATCTCCCGGGTCAGGGCCAACACCCCGCCCTTGCTGGCCGTGTACGCCACCTGGGAAACCGCAGACCCCATCAGGGCCACGAAGGAGGCGGTGTTGATCACCGAGCCCCCACCGGCCCGCAGGAGAGCGGGGATCCCGTACTTGCAGCCCAGAAACACCCCTTTCAGGTTCACGTTCAGCACCAGGTCCCAGACCCGTTCGTCGGTGTCCAGCACGGACCCGTCCTCCGGGTGGAAGATGCCCGCGTTGTTGAACAGAACGTCCAGCCGTCCGTAGGTCCTCTCCGCGCAGGCCACCATGGCGCGCACGTCCTCCGTCCGGGTGACGTCCGCCCGGAAAAAGGTGGCCTCCCCCCCCGCGGCGCGGATGTCCGCCACCGTCCGCTCGCCCGCGTCCGGGTTCACGTCCACCACCACGACCCTCGCGCCTTCCCGGGCGAACAGCTTCGCAGATTCCCGGCCGATCCCGCTGCCCCCGCCGGTGATCAGGGCCACCTTGTCCTGCAGCCGCATATCCGGTTCCCTCCTCGTTGCGTCTACCGCTCCGCCCTCCGACGGGCCGCGGCCTGGACCAACGCTTCAAACAGCCTCCGGTGCACCGGGCTGTCCAGGGAAAGCTCCGGGTGCCACTGCACGCCCACGGCCCACGACTCCCGCTGGCACTCCACCGCCTCCACCGTGCCGTCCGGCGCCCACGCCACCGCGCGCCACCCGGGGGCCACCCGCCGCACCGCCTGGTGGTGCCACGACCGCACCGACACCTCGCGTTCTCCGAGGATGCCCGCCAGGCGGCTTCCGGGGTCCACGCGGACCGGGTGGTCTGTGGGGACCCGAGGGGGAAGCCGGTGCCGGACCGGCGCGTCCTCGTCCTCCGGCAGGTGCGGGACCAGGTCCCCACCCCACGCCACGTTGAGCACCTGCGATCCCCGGCAGATCCCCAAGACCGGCACGTTCCCATCCACCACGGCCCGGGCCAGGTGCAGTTCGAAGCGGTCCCGTTCGGGGTCCACCAGGTACAGGGTGGGGTGGTTCTGCCCGCCGTAGTAGGCGGGGTCGATGTCGCCTCCCCCGGCAAGGATCAGGCCGTCCACCACCTCCAGCACCCGCTCGGGCCGCTCCTCCCCCGGTGGGAGGAGGAGGGGCACGCCACCTGCCTGCCGCACCGCGTCCACGTACGCTGCGGGCAGGCAGAACCGGCCCTGTTCGTTGCGGCCGTACGTGGTGATCCCGATCCTCGGCGCCTCCACGGCCGCCTCACGCCCGCTCCAGGTACCGCGCCCGCTCCCAGTCCGTCACCACCTGGTCGAACTTGAGCTGCTCGGTGCGGAAGAAGTGCGTGTAGTGGTCCACCACCGCGTCGCCGAAGACCTGCCGGGCCCACGAGCTGCGGTCGAGTCGCTCCACCGCCTCGGGCAGGGACCGCGGAACCTGAGGCAGGTCCGCGGCCGCATAGGCGTTGCCCTCGAACGGGCCAGGCGGATCGATCCGGTTCTGGATCCCGTCCAGCCCCGCGGCCAGAGTGGCCGCGAAAGCCAGGTAGGGGTTGGCGTCCGCACCGGGAACCCGGCACTCGATGCGCAGGGAGGGCCCATGCCCGACCACCCGGAACCCCGCGGTGCGGTTGTCGTAGCTCCAGGCGATCCGGGTGGGCGCGAAGGAGCCCGCCACGTATCGCTTGTAGGAGGTCGGGTAGGGGGCGTAGAAGGCGGTGATCTCCGCTAGGTGCGCCATCCACCCGCCGAGGAACCAGCGGAACAGGGGCGACACGTGCAGGGGGCCCAGGGCCTCCTCCCCCGGGAACAAGGGTCTGCCCTGCGCGTCCCACAGGCTCGCGTGCAGGTGCATGCTGGAGCCCGCGTAGCGCTCGTCCCACTTGGCCATGAAGGTCACCGCCACATGGTTCTGCCAGGCGATCTCCTTGGCCGCGTGCTTGAACAGGGTGTGACGGTCCGCGGTCTCCAGGAAGTCCGCGTAGCGCAGGTTGATCTCCTGCTGTCCGGGGCCCCACTCGCCCTTGGAGAACTCCACGGGGATCCCGGACCGCTCCAGGTGGCGGCGGAGGGCCCCCACGAGGAACTCCTCCTTGGTGCCCTGCAGGATGTGGTAGTCCTCGATGTAGCGGCCGAAGGGCTCCAGGCCCACGTAGCGCTTGCGCGCCGCCTCCTCGTAGGAGTCCCGCAGGATGTAGAACTCCAGCTCCGACCCGCCCATGGCCACGTACCCTAGGGCCCGGGCCCGGTCCATCTGCCGGCGCAGGACGGTGCGGGGCGCCACTTCCACCAGCACGTCCCGTTCCTCCTCGTAGACGTCACACAGGACCACCGCGCTCGCGTCCAACCAGGAGGCCACGCGCAGGGTCCGGAAGTCCGGAACGAGGCGGATGTCCCCGTACCCCGCCTCCCAGCTCGTGAAGGCGTAGCCGGGGACCGGGTCCATCTCCATGTCGCACGCCAGCAGGTAGTCGCAGGCGTGCATGCCGTCGGCGGCCACGTGGTCCAGGAAGAACGGGCCGCTGACCCGCTTGCCCACCAGCCGGCCGTACAGGTCCGGGAACACCGTGAGCACGGTGTCCACCCGCCCTGCCTCCACCAGCTCCCGCAACTCGTCCAACCCGATCTGGCCTGGGACGTTCTGCCCGTATCCCACCCGCTCACCTCCTCCACGCGGCTAGCCCCCGCGCCGGAAGTACAGCGCCGGCAGCCAGGTGGCAATCTGCGGAAACAGCATGACGATGACCAACCCCAGGATCATCACCAGGACGAAGGGGGTGATGGACCGGTAGATGTCCGCCAGGGTGATCTCTGGCGGCGCCATCGCCCGCATGAGGAACAGGTTGTAGCCGAACGGGGGCGTCATGTACGCGATCTGGCAGGTGATGGTGTACAGCACCCCGTACCACACCAGGTCGAACCCCAGCTTCTTCACCAGGGGCACGTACAGGGGGGCTACGATGACGAGCATGGCGGTGTCGTCCAGGAAGGTCCCCATGAGCAGGAAGGAGGCCTGCATCATGGCGATCACCGCCCAGGGCGACAGGTGCCACTGCCCCAGGAACAGCTCCTCCAGGGCCCGGCTCGCGCCGAGCCCGTCGAACACCGCAGAGAACAGCAAGGCGGCCTGGATGATCCACATG
Source organism: uncultured bacterium (assembly GCA_938028835.1). Lineage (GTDB taxonomy): Bacteria > Sysuimicrobiota > Sysuimicrobiia > Sysuimicrobiales > Sysuimicrobiaceae > Tepidifontimicrobium. The sequence goes on from CALIMJ010000006.1 coordinate 103,099, forward strand.
AACACGCAGCTCACGCCCAGGGTCTTGCGGGTGGCCTCCACCAGCGCCCGCCAGGTGAGCCGCCGCCGGATCGCCGCCGCCAGGGTGGTGGCCAGCATCCCCACCGCGGACGATTCCACGAGGCTGGTGACCCCCGCCAGGAACAGCCCCGTCATGGACACGAAGATCACGAGGGGAATGATCCCCGCCCGGAGCAGCCGCAGTTTCTCGCCCCACGTGATCCGCTCCAGTTCCTCCTTCGGCAGGGGCGGGCCCAGCTTGGGTTGCAGCCAGCACCGGACCAGCACGTAGAGGATGAACAGCCCGCCCAGCAGCAGCCCGGGCAGGATCCCCGCGAACCACAGCTGCCCCACGGGAACCCGGGCGATCATGCCGTACAGCACGAGGACCACACTGGGCGGGATCATGATCCCGAGGGTGCTGCCTGCCTGGATCACGCCCGTGATCATGACCTTGTCGTAGCCGCGCCGCAGCATCTCCGGCAGGGCGACGGTGGCGCCGATGGCCAGCCCCGCCACGCTGAGTCCGTTGATGGCCGCGATCAGGACCATCATGAGGATGGTCCCCACCGCCAGCCCCCCCCGCAGGGGCCCGGACCACACGTGGAACATGTAGTACAGGTCGTTGGCGATCCCCGTCTCCGCGAACATGTAGCCCATGAACACGAACATGGGCAGGGTAAGCAGCGGGTACCAGTTCAGGGTGGTGATGGCGGCGTCGAAGGGCATCTCCGCGGTCTCCGGGCCCCACAGGCCGACCGCGGCCGCCACGCCCACGAACCCGATGACCGCGTACATCCGCTGGCCGGTGGCCAGCAGGGTCATCATGGAGAAGAACATGAGGAGGGCAATGGCGTTGTGGCTCACTCCATCGCCCTCCCCAGCAGGCGTGCCAGGTCCTTGAGGAAGATGGCCAGCTGCTGCAGGAGCATGAGCCCGATCCCCGCGGTCATGATGAGCTTGATGGGAGCCATGGGCGGTGCCCAGGGCGTGTAGTTCACCTGGTTGTTCTCGATCGCCCAGATGCTGCTACGGATGCCCCCGAAGAAGAGGAAACCGAGATACACCAGCGCCAGGGGTGCGGTGATACAGTCCATGAGGAGTTTGCCGCGGGGACTGAGCCGGCTGTAGAAGAGATCCATCCGCACGTGGACGCCGTCCTGTTCAGACAGGGCGCCCCCCAAAAGGTAGTAGGCGGACATGGTGAACTGGGCCAGCTCCACGCTCCAGATGTGGGACGTCCCGAAGGCCAACCGCGCCACGGAGGCTTCCAGGAGGATGGCCGCCAGGACGAAGGTGAGGACCATGGCCAGCACCCCCACGGCCCGGCCCAGGCGCTCCACCAGCCGCACATAGACCACCACGGGCCGGGGCATCCGGGGAACGGCCCGGGCCACGGGCTCCACCACGGGATCCTCGGAAGGCTGGCTCATCGCCCTGCAGGTTTTTGTGCCGCGGACTCCTCACCCGCACCGGTAGGGCGGGCCGGCCTTGCGCATGACCTCCGCGTACTCCCGCAGGATCTTCACCACCTGGGCGGTCCGCGGGCTGCGCTTGGCCACTTCGTCCCAGAACTTGTACGCCTCCTTCCGGACCGTCTCCCACTCCTTCTCCGGGATCGAAGTGAGCTTCAACTTGCCGCCCTTCACCCGGTAGTGGGCCTCCCCCCACCAGTACCAGTGCAGGCGGTAGTAGTGGGAGGAGTCGATGCACAGCCGGAACAGGGTCTGCAGGTGACGGGGCAGGCGCTCCCAGCTGCGGGTGTTGACCAGGTACGAGCCGACCCAGGCCCCACAGATGGGGTTCGTGAGGTAGTACTTGGTCACGTCGGCCCAGCCCACCGTGTAGACCTCCGTGATCCCGCTCCACGCCACGCCGTCCAGCTCCCCGGTCTGGATGGCCATCTGCACGTCCGCGTAGGGCAGCGAGACGGGAACCACGCCGAACCGCCGCATGAACCGGCCCCCGGTGGGGAACATGTAGACGCGAATCCCCTTCAGATCCTTGAGGGAGCGGATGGGCTTGGTGGTGGCGAAGTTGCACGGGTCCCAGGAACCCGCACTGAGCCACGTGACGTTGGGGACCTTCGCGTAGGCCTCCCGCCAGATCTTGTCCAGGCCGTACCAGTGGAACAGGGTGGCCACGTCCAGGGAGTACTCGGTGGCGAAGGGGAAGTACGCACCGAACACCGAGACGTCCACCGGCGACTGGGCGGAGTCCTCGTCCGTCTGGACCGCGTCCAGCACCCCCCGTTGCAGGGCCTTGATGAGCTCCCCCTGGGGGACCAGCTGGTCCGCGTAGTACAGCTCGATCACCATCTCCCCGTTGGCCGCGAGGTTGAAGGCGTCGATGGACGGCTTGATGACATGCTGGCCCAGGGTGGTGCCCGCGTACGTCTGCATGCGCCACTTGATCCTGGGCTGCCGTCGCTCCTGGGCCCGCACCTCCCGGGGGTCGATCCCCATGCGGGCGAGCGCGGCCGCCGCGATGGTGGCGGCCATGGACGAGGCTCCCCGCTTGAGGAACTGCCTGCGGCTCCATCCCTTGCCCTCCATGCGTCCCCCTCCCTTCTCCGTGGTTTGCCCGGCTCGTTTCAAGGCCGCGTATCCACGAACACGCTCTTCCACTCGCTGTAGTGGTCCAGGACCGCCAATCCCAGCTCGCGCCCCACCCCGCTCTCCTTCACGCCCCCGAAGGGAGCCTCCAGGTGCACGCTGTGGCCGGAGTTCACCGACAGCACCCCGGTCTCCACCGCCCGGGCCACCCGCAGGGCGCGGCCGAGATCCCGCGTCCACACGGAGCCGGAGAGGCCGTAGCGGCTGTCGTTGGCCAGGGCCACGGCCTCCTCCTCGGTGTCGAAGGGCATGGCGCAGATCACAGGTCCGAAGATCTCCTCCTGCATGACCCGCATGGCCGGCCGGACGTCCACAAAGATGGCCGGGCGCAGGTAGGCGCCGCGGCCCAAGGGATCGTCGTGCGGCACGTCTCCCCCGCACAGAAGACGCGCCCCCTCCTCCTGGCCCACCCTCACGTACCCACGGACCCGCTCGCGGTGCGCGAGGCTCACGAGGGGACCCATCTCCGTCTGCTCGTCCAGGGGAGCGCCCAGCCGGATCCGCTGGACCAAGTCCGCCAGCCGGGTCACAAAGGTGTCGAAGATCCGGCGCTCCACGAACAGCCGGCTGCGGGCGCAGCAGTCCTGACCCGCGTTGCCCAGGGCGCTCCACGCCGCCGAAGGCACCGCCCGCTCCAGGTCCGCGTCCGCGAACACGATGTTGGCGGACTTCCCTCCCAACTCCAGGGTCACCCGCTTGATCCCGTCCGCGCTCAACCGCAGGATCTCGCGACCCACCTCCGTGGAGCCCGTGAAGGACACCTTGCGGACCAAGGGGTGGCGCACCAGCGCCTCCCCCACCACCCCGCCCGGACCCGGTAACACGTTCACCACACCGGGCGGGAGGTCGGCTTCCGCGGCCAGTTCTGCAAGCCGCAGGGCCGTGAGGGGGGTCTGCGTGGCGGGCTTGATCACCACTGTGTTGCCCATGGCGAGGGCAGGCGCCAGCTTCCAGGCGGTGATGGCGATGGGGAAGTTCCACGGCACGATCAGCGCGCAGACGCCGATGGGTTCGCGGAAGGTCAGGCTGACGCCCGGCGCGGCCACCGGTACCGTGTGGCCGCCCACCTTGTTCACCGCTCCCGCGTAGTACTCAAAGCAGTCCGCGGCCAGCTGGACTTCCTCCCGGGCTTCCCGGATGGGCTTGCCCACGTTGCGGCTCTCGGTGCGGGCCAGCTCCTCCGCGTGCTGTCGGATGAGGTCCGCGACGCGGAGGAGGAGTCGGCCTCGCTCACGGGTGTTCAGCCGGCGCCAGGGGCCCGCGGTGAACGCGCGGTGGGCGGCAGCGACCGCCCGTTCCACATCCTCGGGCCCCGCGCTGGCCACCTCCGCGAAGGCCTCCTGCGTGGCGGGATCCACCAGTGTGTAGATCTGTCCGGAGGCCGCGGGAACCGACTCACCGGAAATCCACAGCGGGTAACGCGTAGGTCCCCCCATCCCGGCCTCCGGGCTTTTGGTTTAGTTTTGGCCCTTTGCACCGAGGCTTGTCAAGGGGTCCGCGCTGGGTTGTGTGCCGACGCGGGCGGGCACGCCACCTGGGACACGTAACGGCCCCCGGCAAGGCGCCGCACCAAGCCCCGCACCTCCAAGGCCACCAGCAGCGCGTTCACCGCGCCGGCGGTTCCAACCCCCGCGCTCACCAGTTCGTCCGGGAAGCGCGGTTCCCGCAGGCAGTCCAGCACTCGCGCCTCCAGGGGCCCCACCGGGTGTTGCCGGGACGGGCCCGGGGCCATGCCCAGGGCCTGCAGCACGTCCGCGGCGGACTCCGCCCACCCCGCGCCCTCCCGGAGCAGCCGATGGGGTCCTGCAGACCGCGGGTTCAGCACGCTGCCAGGCACCGCGAACACCTCCCGACCCTGCTCCAGAGCTAGGTCCGCGGTGATGAGGGCGCCGCTGCGCAGGGTGGCCTCCACCACCACCACGGCCCGCGACAGCCCGCTGATGAGGCGGTTCCGCAGGGGGAAGTGGTGCTTGGCCGGCGCGGTGCCGGGTGGGTACTCGCTCACCACCGCCCCGCAGCCGGCCACCTGGTCTGCCAGCGACTCGTGCCCCGCGGGATAGCCCACGTCCACCCCGCAGCCCACTACCGCCACCGTGGGCCCTCCGACCTCTAGGGCACCCCGGTGTGCCGCGGCGTCGATCCCGCGTGCCAGGCCGCTCACCACGCACACGCCGGCCGCTGCGAGCTCCGCGGCCATGCGCTGCGCCACGTACTCGCCGTCCGGAGAGGGGTTGCGGGTCCCGACCACCGCCACGCAGATACCGTCGGGCAAACGACCCCGCACGTACAGGGCGAGGGGCGGGTCCGGGATCTGGCGGAGGGCCTGCGGGTAGTGGGGATCCGCCAGGGTCACCACCTCCGCGCCGCACCGGCCCGCGCCCTCCATCAATGCGGCAGGACTGACGCGCCGCAAGAACTCCCCGAGCCTTCGGGCGCAACGTTCCCCCACCAGCTCCGTGAGGGTCCGCTCGCCGAGGACCACCGCCTCCCGCACGCCCCCGGCAGCCTCCACCAGCCGGTGCTTGGCCCGCACGGACACGCCCGGAGCGGCGTTCAGCAGGAGCCACGCTTCCCGTTCCGTCATCGGGTGCGATCCAGGGAACGGTACTGGATGGCCTCCGCCACGTGCGCCGCGGTCACGCCCTCCGAGCCCTCCAGGTCCGCGATGGTGCGGGCCACACGGAGAATGCGGTCGTGGGCGCGCGCGGACAGGCCAAGCCGCTCGATGGCGGCCCGCAGCAGCTCCCGCCCCGCGGCGTCCGGGGTAGCCACCTTCCGCAGGACCCGACCGGGCACGTGGGCGTTGGAGCGGTACGGTTTGCCCGCGTACCGCTCCTCCTGCAGCCGCCGCGCCCGCACCACCCGATCCCGGATGGCGGAGGAGGGCTCACCCGTCTGCCCTTCCAGCAGCGTGCGGCTGTCCAAACGCGGGACCTCCACGTGCAGGTCGATCCGGTCCAGCAGCGGCCCCGAAACCTTGGCCTGGTAGCGGCGTACCTGCGAGGGCGTGCAAGAGCACTCGCGGAGCCGGTCCCCGCGGCTGCCGCAGGGGCAAGGGTTCATGGCGGCCACCAGGGTGAACCGGGCCGGGAACGTGACCGTGGCCGCGGCGCGCGCCAGCGTCACCCGCCCCTCCTCCAGAGGCTGCCGCAGGGCCTCGAGGGCGTCCCGGTGGAACTCCGGCAGCTCGTCCAGGAACAGGACCCCGTGGTGCGCCAGGCTCACCTCACCCGGCCGCGGCACGTTCCCGCCGCCCAGCAGCGCCGCGTAGCTGGCCGTGTGGTGAGGGGCCCGGAACGGCCGGCGACGCATCAGGGCGCCCCTAGCCGGGAGCGCGCCCGCGGCGCTGTAGATGCGGGTCACCTCCACCGCCTCCTCCCACGTCATGGGCGGAAGGATGGTGGGCAGGCGACGCGCCAGCATGGTCTTCCCGGAGCCCGGCGGGCCCACCAGCAGGACGTTGTGGCCGCCCGCGGCCGCGATCTCCAGGGCTCGTTTGGCGTGTTCCTGGCCGCGTACCTCCGAGAAGTCCACCTCCTCCTCCGGCTCCGGTTCGTGGGCGCCGTTGGAGGTCACGGGGTCCAGCAAAAGCTCCCCGGACAGAAACCGCGCGGCCTCCAGGAGGTGCGACACCCCGTACACCTCCACCCCGGGCACGATGGCCGCCTCCCGGGCGTTGTCCGCGGGGACCACCATCCGCCGCAGCCCGGAGCGGGCCGCGTGAAGGGCCGCCGAAAGCACCCCGCTGGTGGGCCGCACGGTCCCGTCCAGGCTCAGCTCGCCCAGGAACAGGGTTCCCTCGCACGCCTCCGCGGGCAGCTGGCCTGTGGCCGCAAGAACCGCCACCGCCATGGGCAGGTCGAAACTGGGACCCTCCTTGCGTACGTCCGCGGGTGCCAGGTTCACGGTGATGCGTCGGGTGGGGACCTCGAAGTTGGCGTTCTTGATGGCCGCCCGCACCCGCTCCTTGGCTTCCTGCACCGCGGTGTCCGGCAGTCCCACGATGGCGAACCCCGGCAACCCCGTGGCCACGTCCACCTCCACCTCCACGGGGTACGCCTCCAGCCCGAGCACCGAGCTCGACCGCACCTTCGCCAGCATGCTCCTCCCTCCCCGACCGGGCCGCGGTCCGGAGTCGCGCGGCACTGGACTCCTCCACCGAATGAACGCGGCACGGGGACGGATTGGACCACCCGCAGGGCCCGCCGAGGTACCATGGGGTCGGACGCAGACCGCCCCGTCCAGGGTCACCGGGGGCTGATGGAGCGCAGCGCGGACTGGATGGACCAGGCGCGGGGAGACCTCGACCACGCACGTTCCGACGTGCAGGGCGGTTTTGCGAGTGGGCCTGTCTCTCCGCTCAGCAGGCGGCTGCGAAAGCCGTGAAGGCCGTGTTTCAGAAACTGGGCAGGGAAGCCTGGGCCACTCGGTGGCCGGGCTGCTAGAGGAGCTGGACAAGGCCTACATCCCCACTCGGTCCCCAAACGCCCACCCGCGTGGAGCTCCCGGTACCTGTACCCGCGGGGGGAAGCGGAACGGTTGGTCGGATACGCCGCGCGCATCCTCGGGTTCTGTGAGGATCTTCTCGCCGCGCTATAGCCGCCAGCAGGTGCTAGACGCCTTGCAGGCGGCCCTTCCACGACTGCGCGGCCTCCTGTCCCTGCGGCGGGTGTCCTGTTCGGCTCCTACGCGCGGGGCGACTTCACCGCCGCCAGCGACGCGGACGTACTGGTGGTGTACGCGGACCGGCCCCGGGAGGATGCCCTCTCCGCGGTGTACAAGGCGGCCGGGCTGCACAAGCTGGAACCCACCCGTTCGCGGAGAGCCAGTTCCGGGAGGTGGAGGCCAGCTGGCCTCGGCAGCTGGCGGAGGGGGTGGTGCACGAGGCCTAGCCCCTACGCGGTGCCCTCCGCGGCGTCCCCACGGTTTCTGTCGGCCGGCTTCCACATGCCAACCTACCGACGCCGGAAGGTCGCAGCCGCAGAGGCGATGCGATCCAGCGCCAGCTCCAGGTTCTCGAGGCTTGTGGCGTACGAGATCCGCAGGTACCCTCGGCCCCCCTCGCCGAACGCAGTACCGCTCAGCACCGCCACCCCCGCTTCCTCCAGCAGGTAGTCCGCGAACCCCTTGCCGTCTGGGTCCAGCGCGCTCACGTTGGGAAACGCGTAGAAGGCCCCCTGCGGGGTCGTACACCGGATCCCGTCGATAGCGTTCAGCCCCTGCACCACCCGGTCCCGGCGGCGCCGGAACTCCGCCACCATGGCGTCCACGGCGTCCTGGGGGCCCTCCAGGGCCGCGATCCCCGCCACCTGAGAGAAGGCGGCCGGGCAGGAGTACACGTTCACCGCAAAGCGCGTCACCGCCTCTGCCAACTTGGCCGGCATGACCCCGTAGCCAAGCCGCCAGCCGGTCATGGCGTACGTCTTGCTGAACCCGTCCAGGATGACGGTGCGGTCCCGCATGCCCGGTACCGCGGCGATGCTGTGGTGCTCCGCGTCGTACAGGATCCGGCTGTAGATCTCGTCGGACAGCACCCAGGCCCTGCTGCGCAGGCATACCTCCGCGATGGCCTCTACGTCCTCCCGCGAGAGCACCGACCCGCACGGGTTGTGGGGCGAGTTCAGGATCACGAGCTTGGTCCGCGGCCCCACCCGGGCTGCCAGCTCGTCCGGGTCCACGCGGAAGCCCCGATCCTCCCGGAGCCGCAGCGGCCTGGGGACCGCGCCCACCCACCGGACTAGTGACTCGTAGATGGGGAAGCCCGGGTCCGGGTACACCACCTCGTCGCCCGGATCCACCAGGGCGAGGACCGTAAAGGCCATGACGGGCTTGCCGCCGGGTGTCACCACCACCTCCCCGGGGTCCACGGGGATCCCGCGGGTGCGGGACACGTACCGCGCCACCGCCTCCCGCAGCTCCGCGACGCCGGGAGATGGCGTGTAGTGCGTGTGACCCTCCCGCAGGGCTCCCACCGCTGCATCCACCACGTGCGCGGGGGTGTCGAAATCGGGTTCACCGATCTCCAGGTGCACCACGTGCCGGCCCTGCCGCTCGAGGGCCCTCGCCCGGCTCAGCACCTCGAAGGCTGTCTCCGTCCCGAGACGGGAAGCCACCGCGGACAGCACCACCTCCATGGCAACCTCCTGTGTGCGGTGTTGCCTACTCAGGGTACCACCTGCGTACCTGCCTCGCCGCGGGCGGCGGCGCGGAGGAGGTGGGGTGGTGCGATGGCTGCCCGGCGGCCCCCCGCCCGGAGGTAGCGCAACACCGCCTCCACCTTCGGCCCCATGCTGCCCGGCGGGAAGTGTCCCTGCCGGAGGTATTCCTCCAGCTCGTCGGCCCGCACCCGGTCCAGCCAGCGCTGGCGGGGGGTCCCGAAGTCGAGGGCCACCCGCTCCACAGCGGTGGAGATCAGGAACAGGTCGGCGTCGAACGCCTCCGCAAGGAGGGCGGAGGACAGGTCCTTGTCCACCACCGCCTCCACGCCGCGGTAGGTCCCGTCTGCCTCCGGTACCACGGGGATTCCCCCGCCGCCCGCACACACCACGATGTAGCCCTCCTGCACCAGGGTCCGGATGGCGCCCAACTCCAGGACCTCCAGGGGCTTCGGCGAAGGCACCACCCGGCGCCAGCCCTGCGGCTGGCGCACCATCCGCCAGCCCTCCGCCTGCTCGAGTCGGGGCGCCTCCTCGTCCGTGTAGTACGGCCCTACGGGCTTCGTGGGGTTTTCAAAGGCCGGGTCGTGGGGGTCCACCACCACCCGGGTCACCACCACCGCCACGGGCCGGCGCATCCCCGGCTGCAGGAACGCCCGCTCCAGGCCTTCCTGGATCAGGTAACCGATGCTGCCCTGGGTCTGCGCGTCCAGCACGTCCAGGGGCAGGCGGGGCAACAGGCCCGCCTTCGCCGCCAGCTCCGCCCGCAGGAGGTTGAACCCCACCTGGGGACCGTTGCCGTGGGTGAGGACCAGCCGCCACCCGTCCGCCACCATCTCGGCCAGCTGGGCCGCCGTCTCCTTCAGGGTCTCGCGCTCCGCGGCCACGGACACGTCGCGGTCATCCCGGAGCAGCGAGTTGCCGCCGATCGCCACCACTGCAAGTCCGCCCACGCGCTGTTGCTTCGGCGCGGCCTACCGTCTTCCCTCGCAGCACGCGACCGTCCTCCCTTGCAGGTATACTGGCCCAGAGGGCGTCGGAGGTCGACCTTGCGGACGATTCGGGTGGTCCAGTACGGACTGGGGCCCATCGGACTGGGGGTCGCCCGCATCCTCCTGGATCGGCCCGCTTTCCAACTGGTGGGCGCGGTGGACGTGGCGCCGGAAAAACAGGGCCGTGACCTGGGGGAGCTGCTGGACACCCATCCTCTGGGGGTTTTGGTGACCCCGGACCCGCAGGTGGCCCGGGAAGCGGACGTGGTGGTGCACGCCACGCAGTCCCGCCTGGCGCAGGTGGAGCCCCAGCTGCTGGAGCTGGTGGCCTGCGGGGCGGACGTGGTGTCCACGTGCGAGGAGCTCAGCTACCCATGGTTCCACCACGCCCGCAGCGCCCGGCGCATCCACGAGGTCGCTCAGGAGGCGGGGGTCACGGTCACCGGTCTGGGGATCAACCCGGGGTTCGCCATGGACCTGCTCCCTTTGCTGCTCACCGCGCCGTGCCGCCACCTCCGCCGCCTGGTGGTGGAACGGCGGGTGGACGTGCGCACCCGTCGCCCGCCCCTGCAGCAGAAGGTCGGCGTGGGCCTCACCGAGGAAGAGTTCCACGCGGGCGTGGCGGCTGGGCTGGTGGGCCACGTGGGACTGCCCGAGTCCGTGGCGATGATCGCCGCGGCGCTGGGCTGGACCCTGGACGCCATCACGGACGAGGTACGCCCGGTCCTGCGGGGCGGACGGGTGGAGGGACTGCGACAGGAGGCGCGGGGCGTGGTGGAGGGAGAGGAGCGGATCCGGCTGGACCTCACCATGGCCGTGGACCTGGAAGACCCCGTGGACCGGGTCCGCGTGGAGGGAGACCCGTCCTTCGTGGCGGAGATCCCCGGCGGGCTCCACGGGGACGTGGCCACTTGCGCCATCGTGGCTAACGCCCTACCGCTGGTGCGGGAAGCCCCGCCCGGCCTGCGCACGGTGCTGGACCTCCCGCCCCTGCGGTACAGCGGGTAACCTGCCGGCCCTGTCAGTCCTGCGGCAGGGCCATGGCCAGCGCCACCCCCAGCACTTCCGCAGCGCCCGCGGCCCGCAACGCTGCCGCGCACTCCGCGAGGGTGCTGCCAGTGGTCACCACGTCGTCCACGAGCACCAGCCGCAGCCCCCGTACGGACTCCCGCACCGCGAAGGCTCCGCGCACGTTCCGCCGACGTTCGTCTTCGTCCAGCTCCGTCTGAGACGGCGTGTCCCGGACCCGCACCAGGACCCTGCGGGCCGGCCTGTGGAGGTACCGTCCCACCGCCCGCGCCAGCTCCTCCGCCTGGTTGAACCCCCGCCGGGCCTCACGACGCGGATGCAGGGGTACCGGCACCAGGGCGTCCGGGGCCGCCTCCCGTGCGTCCTGCGCCAGCAGCTGGGCCAGGGCACAGCCCAGGGGGTCCGCCAGCGCCAGCCTGCCCCGGTACTTCAATGCGTGTACCGCGTCGCGGAGGCGGCCCTCGTACCGCCCGAAAGCGCGCACCCGCAGGGGGTTCCGGCGATGCCGGCAGGGCACGCACACGAACAGCAGATCGGGCGGCCCCCGCAGGGGCCGGCCGCACACCTGGCATACCGGTCGCTCGATACGCGGGAACTCCAGCCAGCAACGCTCGCAAAGGGGAAAGGCTTCCGGTGTCCCGCACACCTGGCAACGGGGCGGGAACAGCAGGTCCACTGCGGCCATCCACCAGGGCCGCAGGATCCCGGCGAGGACTTCCCGCGCCGCGTCACCCATCCGTGGAGTGAACGCGGCCGAAGGAGGTTTTGGAGCCCCTACAGGGCGTCCCGGACGACTTCCCGGGGTCGTTCAGATTCTGGTGGGCCCAGTCGGAGAGCTTGATGGGATAAAAAGCGGGAACCGCTTGGCAACCCGCCTGGCGAGCTCCAGCCTGGACGTTGGGGCTGCCAGGAACCGAACCCGGGTCCTTCCCGATCTCCGTCTGGGGGAAACCACCCCCAGCCGCACCGCTGCCCCGGGCCCCCTCCCTACGTCCCTTCCTCCCAGGACTCCAGGTACCGTCGCTGCTCGGGCGTGAGCTGGTCGATCCGCACCCCCATGGCCTCCAGCTTGAGCGCGGCTACCTGCCGGTCGATCTCTTCCGGGACTGGGTACACCTGGGGGGCCAACTCCCCCGCAGACTGCGCCAGCCACTCCACGCACAGCGCCTGGTTCGCGAAGGACATGTCCATGACCGCCGCGGGGTGGCCCTCCGCCGCGGCGAGGTTCACCAGGCGTCCCTCCGCCAGCAGGTACAGCCGCCGCCCGTCCGGGAGGGTGAACTCGTCCACGTGCTCCCGGACCCGCCGCGCCCGGATGCTCAGCCCGCGCAACCCCGCCACGTCGATCTCCACGTCGAAGTGGCCCGCGTTGGCCAGTACCGCTCCGTCCCGCATGACCTCGAAATGCTCGCGCCGGATGACATCGCGGTTCCCCGTGACGGTGACGAACACCTCACCGCACCGGGCCGCCTCGGCCATGGGGACCACGGGGAACCCGTCCATCACCGCCTCCAGGGCGGCGAGAGGGTCCACCTCCGTGACCAGCACGTGGGCGCCCATGCCTCGCGCCCGGGCCGCGACCCCGCGGCCACAGCTCCCGTACCCGCAGACCACGACGGTGCGGCCCGCCAGCAGGAGGTTGGTCGCCCGCAGGATCCCGTCCACCGCGGACTGCCCGGTGCCGTACCGATTGTCGAACCAGTGCTTGGTCTTCGCGTCGTTGACCGCCACGATGGGGTAGCGCAGGGCGCCCGAGCGGGCCATGGCCCGTAACCGGACCACTCCCGTGGTGGTCTCCTCCGTCCCGCCCCGCACGCCCGGGAGCACGTCGGTGCGCTCCCGGTGGAGCGTGGTCACCAGGTCCGCCCCGTCGTCCAGGGTGAGGTGGGGCCGGGTGTCCAGCACCTGCTGGATGTGGCGGTAGTAGGTGGCGCGGTCCTCGCCCCGCATCGCGAAGGTGGGCACTCCGTACTCCCCCACCAGGGCGGCGGCCACGTCGTCCTGGGTCGAGAGGGGGTTGCTGGCGCACAGCGCCACCTCCGCCCCGCCCGCCACCAGGGTCCGCACCAGATTGGCGGTCTCCGTGGTCACGTGCAGGCAGGCGGCGACCCGCACCCCCTCCAGCGGTCGCTCCCGTGCGAACCGCTCCCGGATGCGGCGGAGGACAGGCATCTGCCCGTCTGCCCACTCCACCCGCAGGACACCTGCGGGCGCCAGCGCGGCGTCCTTGATCTCTCCCGTCAAGGGATCCTCCCGACCGCGAACATGCGGTCCGGTTACTCGATGAAGTCCTTCAGCCGCTTGCTGCGGGACGGGTGGCGGAGCTTGCGGAGCGCCTTGGCCTCGATCTGCCGGATGCGCTCGCGGGTCACGCCGAACTCCCGCCCAACCTCCTCCAGGGTCCGCGGCCGCCCGTCCTCCAGGCCGAAGCGTAGCTTCAGGACGTTCCGCTCCCGGGCGGTGAGGGTCTCCAGCACCCCCTCCAGCTGCTCCTTCAGCATGGTGTAGCTGGCCGCCTCCGCGGGAGCGAGAGCGTCCGCGTCCTCGATGAAGTCCCCGAGGTGGCTGTCCTCCTCCTCCCCGATGGGCGTCTCCAGGGAGATGGGCTCCTGGGCGATCTTCATGATCTCCCGCACCCGCTCCACCGGCAGCTTCATCTCCTCCGCGATCTCCTCCGGGGTGGGCTCGCGGCCCTTCTGCTGCAGCAGCTGCCGGGACACCCGCACCAGCTTGTTGATGGTCTCCACCATGTGCACGGGGATCCGGATGGTCCGCGCCTGGTCCGCCAGCGCCCGGGTGATGGCCTGCCGGATCCACCAGGTGGCGTAGGTGCTGAACTTGAAGCCCTTCCGCCAGTCGAACTTCTCCACCGCCCGGATCAGGCCCAGGTTGCCCTCCTGGATGAGGTCCAGGAACAGCATCCCGCGGCCTACGTACTTCTTCGCGATGGCCACTACCAGCCGCAGGTTGGCCTCGATGAGCTTGCGCTTGGCCTCCTCGTCCCCGCGCTCCATGCGCTTGGCCAGCTCCACCTCCTCCTGTGCGGTCAGCAGGGGCACCCGGCCGATCTCCTTCAGGTACATCCGGACCGGGTCGTCGATGGAGATGCCCTCCAGGGGCTCCAGCTCCGCGGCCTTCTCCTGCTCCTCCTCTTCCTCCTCGCTGTCCTTGACCGCGATGTCCATCTCCTGGAGCAGGTTGAAGACCCGCTCGCTCTCCTCCGTGTTCTGCTCCACCGCGGGGATGGCCTTGACGATCTCCTCGTACAGCAAGAAGCCCTTCTTGCGGCCCAGCTCGATGAGCTCCCGCAGCTCCGGCGAGAGGTCCTCGCTGATGGGCCGCACGTCCACCACGGGCTTCTTCCGCGGGGGGACCGCGCGCTGTGCCTTTTCCCGAGCCATGAAACCGACGCTCCTTGCTGGGGGCTTCTGGGCGCCCACCTCCAGCTACAACGACGGACGGACCTGACTTCCTCCCGCTACTCCACCAGGGCCTTCAACTCCTCCTGGATGGCCCGGACCCGATCCAGCTCTCCCGCCCGCTCGGCCCGGGCGATCTCCGCCACCAGCTCCGCCCGACGGCGCCGCCGCTGCTCCGCCCGGATGCGGGCCACCCAGCCGTCCTCGTCCGGCCGGGCGGGCCGGGGCCCGAACCACAGCCGGTGGACGACCTGTCGGGCGGCCTCGGACACCGCCTCCCGTACCACGTGCACGTCGCCGCTGTGGCGGAGGGCGGTGAACACCTCCCGGTGGAGGGGATCTGTAAAGTCCTCCTCCCGGAGGATCTGGAGCAGCCGCACCCGGGCTTCCTCCTCGTCCAGCATCCGCTGCAGCAGGTGCTGCTCGGCCAGCTGCTGGGCGCTCGCTTCGGCCGCCACCCGCACGGGGTCTGGCCCTTGCCCGGGGCGGGCCTGGCGGCGCCGCAGGGCGCGCAGTCGGGCCCGCACCGCATCCTCCGGAATCCCCAGACGCTGGCTCAGCTGGGCGATGTGCTCGGACCGAGCGACGTCGTGGCGGATGCTGGCGACCAAGGGGAGAACTTCGTCCACCACCCGGACCTTTCCTTCCGGGGTCTGCGGGTGGCGGCGTACGCTGGCTTCCAGAGCGAATTGCACGAGAGAAACCGCTTGGTCCAGCCGCCGGAGGAACTCGTCCCGTCCGTACCCCCGCAGGAAGGCGTCGGGGTCCAGCCCTTCCGGAAGAACCGCGGCGCGGCCCTCCAGCCCGACCTGTTCCAGCACCGGCAGTGCCCGCTCCACCGCCCGCCGTCCCGCCTCGTCCGAGTCGTAGACCAGCACTGCGGCGGGGCAGTGACGCCGGAGGAGCTGGGCCTGCTCCAGGGTCAGCGCCGTGCCCAGGGTGGCCACCGCCTCCCCTATGCCGTACTGGTGACACGCCACCAGGTCCATGTACCCCTCCACCACCACGGCCCGGCCTGACCGGTGCAGGGCATCCCGCGCCAGGTGCAGCCCGTACAGGGTCCTGGCCTTGGAGAACAACGGGCTGTCGCGGGAGTTCAGGTACTTCGGCTGGTCGGCCTCCCGCAGGGCACGTCCCCCGAAGGCCACGGGGCGGCCCTGGGGGTCGAAGATGGGGAACATCAACCGGTGGCGGAAGGCGTCGTACCACCCGCCCTCTGCGCGTGGGTGAACGAACCCCAGGCGCTCCAGCAGCTGCGGCTCGTAGCCCTGGGCAGTGAGGTGACGGAGGAGAAAGTCCCAGCCGTCCGGGGCGTAGCCCAGGCGGAAGCGCCTGATGGTAGCACCGTCCACGCCCCGCCGCTCCAGGTACTCCCGGGCCAGCCGGCCCGTCTCGGGGTGCGCCAGGGAGCGCTCAAAGAAGGCCACGGCGCCGTCCGCAGCCCGCAGCCAGCGTTCCCATTCCCCCTTCCGGTGCTCGGGGACTTCCTCCAGCTGGATCCCCGCCCGGCGTGCCAGCTCCCGGAGGGCCTCGGGGAAGGAAAGGCCGTGAACCCGCATGACGAACTCGAACACATCCCCACCCGCCCCGCACCCGAAGCAGTAAAAGAGGCCCCGCTCGCGGTCCACGGTGAAGCTGGGGGTCTTCTCGCTGTGGAACGGGCACAGGCCCACGTAGCGCCGGCCCTGCTTACGCAGGGTGACGTACGCCGACACCAGATCCACGATGTCGGTGCGGGCGCGTACCAGCTCCCGCGCTGCCTGGCCCGCCATGTCGAATCTATGTTCGCACCGTCGGGGGTGGGCCGGCAACGGCGGCCGCCGGCCCACCGCCTTCAGCGGAAGAGAGGCGCGAACACCAGGGCCACCACCGTCATCAGTTTGATGAGGATGTTAAGGGAGGGGCCCGCGGTGTCCTTGTACGGGTCGCCCACGGTGTCGCCGATCACCGCGGCCTTGTGGGCGTCGGAGCCTTTGCCGCCGTGGTGGCCCTCCTCGATGAACTTCTTCGCGTTGTCCCACGCACCCCCGCTGTTGGCCAGGTACAGGGCCAGGGGGACCCCGGTGACGATGGCGCCCCCCAGGAGACCCCCCAACGCCTCCTTGCCCAGCGCGAACCCCACGACCAGGGGGATGGCCACCGCCGCCAGCCCCGGGCCCACCATCTCCCGCAGGGCGCCCGCGGTCGCGATGTCCACGCACCGCGCGTACTCGGGCCGCGCCCGCCCCTCCAGCAACCCCGGGATCTCCCGGAACTGGCGGCGCACCTCCTTCACCATGAGTTCCGCGGTCCGGCCCACCGCCCGCATGGCCAGGGCCGCGAACAGGAACGGCACGATGCCGCCGATGAACAGGCCCGCGGTGACGTCGGGATCCATGATGTTGATGGCCTCCAATCCCACCGCCTGCCGGTAGAAGAAGAACAGCGCCAGGGCCGTGAGGGCCGCGGACCCGATGGCGAAGCCCTTGGCGATGGCCGCGGTGGTGTTGCCCGCGGCGTCCAGCTGGTCCGCGATGCCCCGCACGTCCTGGCCCAGACCCGCCATCTCCGCGATCCCCGCGGAGTTGTCCGCGATGGGCCCGTAGGCGTCCACGGACACCGTCATGCCCGTGATGGACAGCATGCCGATGGCCGCCAGCGCGATGCCGAAGAAGTCCGCCAGCCGGAAGGCCAGGATGGTGGAGAGGGCGATCACCACCAGCGGCACCACGGTGCTCAGCATGCCCAGGGCGGTGCCCGCGATGATCACGGTGGCAGGGCCCGTGCGGGCGGAGTCCGCGAGGCGCTGCACCTCCCGCCCGGACGTGTAGTACTCCGCCACCAACCCGATCACGATCCCGCTAAAAAGACCCACCGTGGTGGCCCAGAAGGCCCGCAGGTCGCCGAACAGCGTCTGGGTCACCAGGTAGGAGCCCACCACCATGAAGGCCGCGGACGCGAACGTGCCCGCCCGAAGGGCCGCCTGCGGGTTGCGTGCCCCACCCGCTCCCACGAAGAAGGTCCCCAGGATGCCGGAGACCACCCCCACCGCCGCCAGCGCCAGGGCCAGGCCCGCCCCGCGCTCGCCGTGCTGCGCCAGCCCGATGGCCAGCCCCGCGATCACCGATCCCACGTAGGACTCGAACAGGTCCGCGCCCATCCCGGCTACGTCCCCCACGTTGTCGCCCACCGCGTCCGCGATCACCGCGGGGTTCCGCGGGTCGTCCTCCGGGATTCCGGCCTCCACTTTCCCTACCAGGTCCGCGCCCACGTCCGCGCCCTTGGTGTAGATGCCGCCGCCCACGCGGGCGAACAGGGCTACCGACGAGGCACCCAGGGAGAACCCGATGACCTGGTTGGGATCCCGCAGCCACAAGAACAGGAGCCCCACCCCCAGGATCCCCAGGCCCACTACGGTCATGCCCATCACCGCGCCGCCCGGGAAGGCCACCCGCATGGCCTCCGCCAGTCCCTGCCGCGCGCCGTTGGCCGTCCGGGCGTTGGCCCGGGTGGCGATCTGCATGCCGAAGAAGCCCGCCAGGATTGAGCAGGCGGCGCCCAGCACGAAGCACACCGCGGTCTGCGGGGTGATCTGCGGCACGAGGCCCGGCGCGGCGAGGATGACGAACAGCACCGCCACGAACACCGCGATGGCCCGGTACTCCCTTCGCAGGAACGCCATGGCGCCCTCGTGGATGGCGTCCATCAGGTCCCGCATCTGCGGGGTGCCCACGTCGCGCCGCGCCACAGAGGCAGCCAGGTAGCCCGCATAGGCCAGGCTCACCACCCCCGTCAGGGGGGCCCACCACGTCACGTCCAACGCAATCACCTCCGCCGCGCGCCCGAGGGCGCGAAGGTCACAGTTGCCAGCTCTTCGGGACGAACAGCTGCTCCGCTTTCCGGACCGCATAACGGTCCGTCATGCCCGCGAGGAAGTCGCACACCACCCGGTGCGCCGGCTCCCCGCGGTCCAACAGCTCCCGGTACTCCTCCGTCACCTCGTCGGGGTGCTCCAGGTAGTACTCGAACAGCATACGGAGCAGGCGCTTGGCCCGGGGCTCTTCGCCCTTCGCCTGAGGGTTCAGATACACCCGCTCGAACAGGAAATCCTTCAGACGGTTGAGGGCCTGCCGGACGGGCTCGCTGATGTGGATCCGCGGCTGGTCCTCGCTGTGGGTGACCACGTCCCGGACCAGGGTGTCCAGCCACCGGCCCCGGGTGGGGCCCAGCACCTCCCGCACGTCTGAGGGGATCTCCTCCTCCCGCACGAGGCCGGCGCGCACCGCGTCGTCCATGTCGTGGTGCACGTAGGCCATGCGGTCCGCCAGCCGCGCCACCTGGCCCTCCAGGGTCTGCGGCAGGCCCGCCTCCTCCTCCCGCAGGTCCGCCATGCCCTTGCTGTGGGCTCCGATCCCGTCCCGCACCTCCCACGTGAGGTTCAGGCCCCATTCCCACGTACCGTCCGAACGCCTGCGGCGCTCCAGGAGCTCCACCACCCGAAGGCTCTGGTCGTAGTGCCGGAACCCTCCCCACGCGGTCATGGCCTGGTCCAAAGCTTCCTCGCCCGCGTGCCCAAAGGGCGGGTGGCCCAGGTCGTGGGCCAGGACGATGGCTTCCGTGAGATCCTCGTTGAGCCGCAGCGCGCGGGCGATGGTCCGCGCGATCTGTGCCACCTCCACGGTGTGCGTGAGCCGGGTGCGGTAGTGGTCCCCCTCCGGGGACAGGAACACCTGGGTCTTGTGCTTCAGCCGTCGGAAGGCCTTGCTGTGCACGATCCGGTCCCGGTCCCGCTGGAAGCACGTCCGCAGGTCGTCCTCCGGCTCCGGCCGCTCCCGACCCCGGGAGTTCCGCGCCAGGGTCGCCCACCGGGACAGCCGGCGGGCTTCTTCCTCCTCGATCCGCTGGCGGATCCGGCTGAGGTCCAATCAGGCCTCCCGCGTGACCACCAGGTGCTCCAGGTGTGCCACCTTCCAGAACAGGTCTACCACGCGGCCGAGCAGCGCGTGGCGGCGGGCACGCAGCTGCGGGTCCGGGTCGTTGACCAGGACCTCGTCGAATAGCCGTGCCACCTCGGGTCGCAGCCCCCCCAGGTGTGCCAGAGCCTGCAGGTAGGCCCTGGAACGGACCAGCTCCTCCACCCGGGGCTCCGCGCGGGCTAGGGCGCGGTCCAGCCCCAGCTCCGCGGGCTCCTCCAGCGGGGAGGGGGACTTTCGGGTCTGCTTGTCCCAGATGCGGTAGGCGCGGTCGAAGGCCTCGTAGGCCGAGGCGAACTCCGGCTGCGTCCGGAACTCTGTAAGGGCGTCCGCACGGGCCACCGCGTCCACGAAGTCGGGCACGCCCGAATACCCCGACAGCACCGCGTTCACCACGTCGTGGGCGAAACCCCGTTCCAGCAGCCACGCCCGCACCCGGTCCGCCAGGAACTCCCCGAGCCGCCGGTGGGCACCCGCGAACTCCGGCCTTTCGCCGTACCCCTGCAGGGCCACCTCCAGGAGGGCTGCCAAATCCACCGGGAGCCGACCCAGCCGGTCGTGCAGGATGTCCAGCAACCCAGAAGCCGAGCGGCGCAGCCCGTAGGGGTCCGCAGAACCCGTGGGCACGATCCCGATGCCGAGGAACCCAGCCAGGGTGTCCGCCCGGTCCGCTACGGCCAGCAGAGCTCCCAGGTCAGTGGCGGGCAGCCGGTCGCCGGCGCCCCGGGGGCGGTGGTGCTCCTCGATGGCCTGGCAGACCTCCTCCCGTTCGCCGTCCAGGCGGGCGTAGAGGGAACCGATCACGCCCTGCAGCTCCGGGAACTCGCCCACCATGTGGGTGCTCAGGTCCGCCTTGCACAGCGCCGCGGCCCTCTGGAGGTACTCCGCCTGCGAGGCGTCTAGCTCCGTGTGCCGCGCCAGCCAGCCGCACAGCACCACCAGCCGCCCGACTTTTTCCTGCATGGACCCGAGCTTCTCGTGGAAGGTCACCAGCTCCAGCCGCCTGCCCCACTCCTCCAGCGGCCGTCTGCGGTCCTCGTGGTAGAAAAACCGCGCGTCCACCAGCCGGGCCCGCAGCACCCACTCGTTGCCCTCCCGGACGGTCTCGAGCCCCACCTCGTCGCCGTTGCGGACGCCCACGAAAGCGCTCACCAGCCCCCCGGACCGCCGGACGGGAAAGTACCGCTGGTGGTGGCGCATCACGGTCACCAGCACCGGCTCGGGGAGCTCCAGGAACTCCGGGTCGAACCGGCCCAGGAACGCCGTCGGCCACTCCACCAGGTCCGTGACCTCGTCCACCAGGTCGTCCGTGAGCTCCGCCTCCCCTCCCACCTCTCGGGCGCACGCCTGGACCTGCCGGACCACCTCCGCGCGGCGGACGTTCCGGTCGGCCAGGACGTACGCACGCCGCAGGACCGGTTCGTACTCCTCGGCGCGGGCCAGCTCGTGGGGTCCGGGGCTGAGCTGACGGTGCCCGTAGGTGAGCCTCCCGGACCGCACGCCCGCCAGCTCGAAGGGAACCACCTGGTCGTCCAGCAGTGCCACGATCCACCGCACGGGCCGTGCGAACCGCACGTCGTGGCCTGCCCAGCGCATGGTCTTCGGGAAGGTGAGGGAGGTGATGGCGCGGGGGAGCAGCTCCTTCAGCACCTCCAGGGCCGGCCGCCCCGGTACCCGCGGGCGGGCGAACACGTACTCCCCTGCGGGGGTGGACCTCCGCTCCAGCGCATCCACGGGGACCCCCTGGCTGCGGGCGAAACCCACCGCGGCCGCCGTAGGACGGCCCTGCCGGTCAAAAGCCACGGGGGCAGCCGGACCCCGGACCTCCCGTTCGGTGTCCGGCTGCCTGTCCGGAACGCCCTGTGCCAGCAGCGCCAGGCGCCTGGGCGTCGCCCAGGTACGCAGCTCCCGCGCCGACAGGCGCTCCCGGTCCAGCTCGGCCCGTACCACCTCCTCCAGCTGTGCTCGGGTCGGCTCCACGAACCGGGCGGGCAGCTCCTCGGTCCCGACCTCCACCAGCAGGCTAGGCACGGACCGCCTCCCGCAGGAGCGGGAACCCCGCCTCCTGCCGCTGACGCACGTACGCCTCCGCCACCTGCCGCGCCAGCCTCCTACACCTCCCGATCAGGGAAGCGCGCTCGCTCACGCTCAGCGCGCCGCGGGCGTCCAGCAGGTTGAACAGGTGGGAGCACTTCAGCACGTAGTCGTGCGCCGGCAGCACCAGCCCTGCTTCCAGCGCCGCCCGCGCCTCCTGCTCGCACGCCTCGAACAGCGTCCGCAGCCTGGCCACGTCTGCCACCTCGAAGCCGTAGCGGCTCCACTCCACCTCCTCCCGGCGGCGGAGCTCTCCGTAGGTGACCCCGGGCGCCCACTCCAGCTCGAACACGCTGCTCTTCCGCTGCAGGTACATGCACAGCCGCTCCAGCCCGTAGGTGATCTCCGCGCACACGGGCCGGCAGTCCAGCCCACCACACTGCTGGAAGTACGTGAACTGGGTGATCTCCATGCCGTCCAGCCACACCTCCCAGCCCACCCCCCACGCGCCCAGGCTTGCGTCCTCCCAGTCGTCCTCCACGAACCGCACGTCGTGCCGCCGCAGGTCCACCCCCAGGTGCTCCAGGCTCCGCAGGTAGACCTCCTGCACGTCTTCGGGGGAGGGCTTCAGGATCACCTGGTACTGGTAGTACGCTCCCAGGCGGTTCGGGTTGTCGCCGTAGCGGGCGTCCTGCGGCCTGCGGGAGAACTGCACGTAGGCCACCTTCCACGGCTCAGGGCCCAGGGCTCGCAGGAACGTGGCCGGGTGCTTGGTCCCTGCTCCCACCTCCACGTCGTACGGCTGCTGCAGGACGCAGCCGTACTCGGACCAGAAACGGTCAAGGGCCAGGATCAGTTCCTGGAACAGCACCGACTCCCTCCACCAAAGAAGAGACCCTCCGCCCAGGGACGGAGGGTCTCCGCGGTCCCACCCTGGTTCCGACCCGCCGGCAGACCCGGCGGCCGGCCCTCTGCGCCCTGCTCACGGGGGGCTTCCGGGAGGCTCTACGCCTTCTGGCTTGAAGCCTCCGGCTCGGGTGCGCCACGCGGTAGCGCGCCGGCCCGGTTCCACCGCGCCCGGGCTCGCTGCGCGGCGCCTCCACCGCGCCTCACCCTCTTTGCCTCCTTCGGACCCTGACTTTACACGACCTCGGGGCTGCGTGCAAACTACGCCGGCCGCACTGGCAGGTCACCCCTAGCCGATCCCCAGGGGCTCCTCCTCCCGCGCCTTGCCCGTGGGCCAGCTGGCCAGCACGGACGCCACCGCGAAGGCCACCAGGCCCGCCGCCGCCCACAGCACCGGCAGCTCGATGGTCTTCTCCTCCGTGCGGATGCGCAGCATTCCGCTGCGGTCCTGCCGGATCACTCCTCGGCACTGGCTGAGGGCCTCCGCCACCACCGCCAGAGCCCGCTTCGCCTGCTCCAGGTCCACTTCCATGCGAGCACCTCCTGCGGTGAGCTTCGACGCCACCTGCCCGTTTCCCCCTACCGCTCCAGCGCCTGCAGCACCCGCGCCGCCCGCAGCGGACGGTCTGCCCTCGCTTCCGCGTACGACACCACCGCCGCCACCAGCCGCGCGGCCGCACGGCCCGACACCCTCAGCCGCGCCACCTCCTCGGCGGAGGCCTGAACCAAGAACCGGAGCGCCCCCGCGGCTTCCCCACCGAGCCGCACGTGGCGCAGGTCGCCTTCCCCGCAACGGGCGCAGCAGAACCCGCCCAGCAGGGGGCTCCACAGGTCCCCCCGGACCGGCGCCCCGCAGGACGGGCAACGGTCGTGCGAGGGCCGGTAGCCCAGCTCGCCGAACAGCCTCAGCCCGTACCAGCTGGCGGCCACCGCGGGGTCGTGGTGCTGCAGCAGCTCCAGGCCGGCCAGCAGGAGCCCAAACACCGGCGGGTGGGGTTCGGCCTCCGGTACCAGCTGCAGGGTGAGGTCCGCCACGAGCCACGCGTAGCCGAGCCGGTTGAGGTCCTCCCGCAAGCCTGTGTGGCTGTCCACCACCTCCACCTGCGTCACCACGTCCAGGGCCCGGCCCCGGGCGAGCAGGAAATGCGCGTGGCTGAAGGGCTCCAGCTTGCCCGCCAGCCGGCTGGTGGTGCGCCGCACGGCCTTGGCCTTCGCCCGCAGCCGTCCGAACTCCCGGGTGAACAGGTCCAGCACACGGTCCGCCTCCCCCAGGCTGTGCCGGCCCAGCACCACCCCCTCCGCCTTGTACACGGCCACCGCGGTCACCCTACTGGAGGAAGTGCAACAGCCGGGAGGCCAGCCACAGGAACACCGCGAACCCCACCACGTCCTGGAACGCCGTCTCGAAGGGACCGGCGGTGGTCGCCGGGTCGAACCCCAGCCGCTTGGACACCAGGGGGAACAGGGTCCCCATCAGCCCCGCAGTCAGCATGGCCGTCACCTGGGCGGCACCGATCACCAGCCCGAACGACGCCTTGCCCGACCACGCCATGCCGATGCTACCCAGGATGGAACCGATCACCAGGGCCATGAGCGAGGCGGTGGCCAGCTCCTTGCGCACCGCAGCCCACCAGCGCCGGAGGCTCACGTGGCCGGTGTCCAGGCCGCGCACCACGATGGCCGCGGCCTGCAGGCCCACGTTCCCCGAGATGGCGGAGATGATGGGCATGAAGGAGGCCAGCAGGATCACCTGCTTGAGGACCTCGTCGAAGCGGGCGATCACGAACCCCGCACCCAGCTCCACCACGAGGGTCACCAGCAGCCACGGCAGCCGCAGCCGCGCGGCCTGCAGGGGGCTCCGGCGCGCCATGGCCTCCGCGTCGGCTCCCACCAGCCGTGCGTAGTCTTCGGTGAACTCCTCCTGCAGGACATCCAGCACGTCGTCCACCGTGATGATGCCCAGCAGGCGGTCCTCAGCGTCCACCACCGGCAGGGAAACGAAATCGTGCCGCTGGACCAGCCGGGCCGCTTCCTCTTGCGGAGCGTCCGCCCGGACCTTGATCACCTCGCGGGTCATGAGGTCTCGCACCAGGGTATCGGGCCGGCTGAACACGAGCCGGTACAGGGACAGCACGCCCAGCAGCCGCTGGGTCTCGGGGTCGGTCACGTACACGTAGTGCACGGTCTCCGCGTCCTCGGCCAGCCGCCGGATCACCGCGAGCGCCTCTGCGGCGGTAAGGTCTGGCCTCACGGTGATGCACTCCGGGGTCATGAGGCTGCCCGCGGTCCCCTCGGGGTAGGCCAGCAGCCCCTTGAGGGCTCTCGCCCGGTCCTTCTCCATCTCCGTGAGGAGGGTCTCCGCCTCCTGGGGAGCCAGCTCTTCCAGGACGTCCGCGGCGTCGTCGGGAGGCATTTCCTCCAGCACGTCCGCAGCCTGGGCGCGGCTCAGCTTGAGGACCAGGCGCGCGGCGTCGTGGGAGTCGAGCTCGGCCACCAGCTCGGCCACCGCGTCCTCGCCCAGACGGGACACGAGGTGCGCGAGACCTTGGGGGTCTAGACCCAGCAGGAAGTCCGCGAGCTCCTGCGGGGAAAGGGACCGGAGCTGCTCGACGTCGACCGTGTGCGGGTCGAGGAAGGCAGTGACCACGGCTCGCCTCCAGGCGCCCCCCTCCGCCGAAGGGCGCCGGGGCGGCCGGGCTTAGGTCGCGCCGGGCGACCCCCAGGCAGGCGAGGGACGGAATCTCGACAGCCTACCTGAACTGCCGCTCGTCATCGCGGACGCATTATCCTGGATCGGACCGCCCCCTTGTCAAGGATGGGGCGCCTGGCCCGGAGAGCTGTAGGAGGGGAAACGTGGAGCGCACGGTGCGGGTGCTGTTCCCGGAGTGCCGGCAGGAGACACTGGAGGACCTGTACGCGGACCTCCAGTTTCCGGAACCGTCAGCCCGCCCCTTCCTCTATTTGAACATGGTGGCCACCGCGGACGGCGCCGCGCACCTGGAAGGCCGGACCCGGGGGATGGGCGGGGTGGCTGACCGCGTGGCCTTCCGCAGGCTCCGGGAGCACTGCGACGTAGTGTTGGTGGGCGCCGGCACGGTGCGGGCCGAGGGCTACGGCCCCCCGCGGCTGGACCCGGAGGCCCAGGAACGCAGGCTCCGGCGCGGCTTGGCGCCCGTACCCCGGCTCGCCGTGGTTTCCGCGCGGATCCACCTGGATCCCTCCCTGAAGCTGTTCGCAGACCCGCACAACCGCCCCCTTCTGGTGACCACCGAGGACGCCGCCCCCCTCCGGCGGCGGACCCTGGAGGCGGTGGCCGAGGTGGTGGCCTTCGGGCGGGGCTCGGTGGACCTACCTGGGGCGCTTGGATGGCTGTACGAAACCGGGGTGAGGCGGGTTCTTTGCGAAGGAGGTCCCAGCCTGAACGCGCACCTGATGGCAGCCGGAGTGGTAGACGAGCTGTTCCTGACGGTGGCGCCCCTCGTGGCGGGCGGGGCCGCGGGGCGGATCGTGGCGGGCCCCGTCGGCGGGCCGGTGCGGCTGGCCTTGCGAGAGCTGAGGGAGTACGGCGGGGAGCTGCTGGCGCGCTACCAGGTCGTCCGCTAAGCGGCAGTACCGCGTGCGAAAAGCCCGCCCGCGGACGAACAGCCCGCAGTGCCCTCCTTAGGCTCCCTCCTCGCAGACGTCCACGCCCACCTGGCGGGCCCGGTACATGCGCCGGTCGGCCACCGAGGCCAGGGCCTCCGCGGAGCGGCCGTCCTGCGGGAAGGCCGCCACCCCCGCGTTCACGGGAATCCCCTCCCCCCACACACCTTCCCGCCGGGCCAGCGTCCCCAGGGCCCTCCGCAGGGCCCGAGCAGCCTCTGTCGGCCCCGTGTCCGGGAACAGCACCGCGAACTCGTCCCCGCCGTACCGGCACACCACGTCGGAAGCCCGCACGGCCTCCCGGAGCTGCCGTGCCACCTCCTGCAGCACCAGGTCGCCGGCCGCGTGGCCCAGGGTGTCGTTCACCCCCTTGAGCCCCACCACGTCCAGCAGCGCGAAGGATACGGGACTTCCACCGCGTCCCGCCCGCGCCAGTTCCTCCCGGAGCCGCTGCTCCATGTACCGACGGTTGTACACGCCCGTGAGGGAGTCCGTGGTGGCCTGGTGGGCCAGTAGGGCGCGCAGCCGAGCGCCCTTCAGGATGGCCGCCACCTGGTGGCCGAACATGGTGGCCACCTCCACCGACTCCTCCCCGAAGGCGTCGGGATCGCTGTGGCTGTCCAGGTTGAGGAAGGCTTCCAGACTGCCGTCCAGCACAATGGGTACCCCCAGGGTGACTTGCAGGGTCTCCATGTCTCCGTGGCGGTCCATGGCCTCCGCGCCGTGGACCGGCCGTGTGGCCGCAGCCCGCCGCCGGGCTTCCTCACCGGACAACAACCTCGGCCTGCCCGCCAGCAGAGAAGCTTCGTCCAGTCCGTACCACCACAGCCGGTCCTGCTCTGTGAACCGCACGCACCGCAGGCCCGCGAGGTCGTAGCCCACTGCGGCCACGAACACGAACTCCTCGCCCTCTCGGACCGAAAGGCTAGCCCTCTCCGCTCCGGGGACCAGGCGAACGGCTTCGTGGACCATCCTCTGGCACAGGGCTCCGACGTCCAGCTCCGCCCCCGCCAGTGCCCGCGTGACCTCCAGGAGCTCGTCCCGCAGGGCTACCGCCCGTCCCAGCCGTTCGTACAGCAGCGCGTTCTCCACCGCAAGCGCTACCGGAGAGGTCACCTGTTCGAGGAAGGAGCGTTCCTCCGGCTGGATCCCCTCCCCACCGGGAGCGTGCACCACCAGCACGCCTACCGGGCCGAGCCGCCCCAGCAGGGGCAGGAACAGGCCGGCTAAGGCATCCCTCAAATCCCCGCCCGGCACGTAGACCCGGGGGTCTTCGACCAGGTTCGCCACGTACACGGGCTGCCGCCTGGCGACTGCCTCCCAGCTCACTCCCCGGCCCCGCGGCACGCGGCCGGCCGGGTACCGGGCGGAAATCCCGGAGTGCCCCACTCCCACCAGGGCCTTTCCGGAGGGCTCCAGGAGCAGCAGGGCCACACCCGCGAACCCGCCTTCCCGGCAGAGGGTGTCCGCCAGTCGCTGCGGCAGCGAGGAGGCGTCCACGACGCCCTCGTGAAGCACCCGGACGACTTCCAGCAGCAGCCGGCTGCGGTCCCTGGGGACCCGCGGCTTGCTATGGTGCAGGGTGGAACGGTCCATACCGAATCGCACCTTCAGCAACTCCCGTGCCGTCTTGCGGTCAGCACGGGAACCCGCGCCAGGACCGTTATCGCAGCCGGAGATGCCGCACACCTGTACGCTACCAGCCTGACCCCCCGACGGCGCGCCCGGTGAGCCGACTCCGCGAACTTTGGGTCTGCCTGCCAGTCCACCCGCAAACAACGGGCGTCGTCACGCTGCACGAACCACACCACCGCCGCCCGCCCGCCCCTGCCGACTACCTCCGCCAGCAGGTGCAGGTGTCGGGCGCCGCGGGCGGTGGGCGCGTCCGGGAACAGGGCGACTCCGGCGTCCACCCGGTTACAGGACTTGGTTTCCACCAGCCAGTCGCCGGACCGGGTGTGGACGCAGAAGTCCACCCGCTCCCCGTCCACCCGGACCTCCCGCTGCCAGGACCGCGCGCCCACCACAGGCGCTAGCCCTCCCTGCTGGAGGGCCAGCTCCCACAGCCGGTTAGGGAAGTGGCTGTCCACCCCCACCCACCGCCCCGCATGCCGGATCAGCAGCAGCCTTCCTCGGGTACTCCCCGAAGCCGCCCGGGATATGGCGACCCGCACCGCAGCCCCCGGGACCAGCAGCTCCGTCATACGGCCGGAGTTGGGCAGGTGCACCGGCCACACCTCCGACCCCACCTGTACGTCCGCCGCGAAGCGGTTCACCCGGCGTACGAACACACCCGGCGCGAGAGGACGGGGCAGGGGGAGGCGGACCAAAGACCTACACGTCCCGCAGCTGGTCGCCCAGGGCCGCCTGCGCGGCGGCCAGGCGCGCGATGGGCACCCGGTAGGGCGAGCAGGACACGTAGTCCAGCCCCGCGGCGTGGCAGAACTTCACGCTGGCCGGCTCTCCCCCGTGCTCCCCGCAGATGCCTACCACGAGGTCCGGGCGCGTGCGGCGCCCCCGCTCGGTCCCCAGCTTCACCAGCTGTCCGACCCCATCGGTGTCCAGCACCTGGAAGGGGTCCTCCGCCAGCAGCTTGGTGTCCAGGTAGCGGGGCAGGAACCGGCCCGCGTCGTCCCGGCTCATCCCGAAGGTGAACTGGGTGAGGTCGTTGGTGCCGAAGCTGAAGAACTCCGCCACCTCCGCCACCCGGTCCGCCAGGAGAGCCGCCCGCGGGACTTCCACCATGGTCCCCACCTTGTAGTGGATGCGCTGCCCGGTGCGCTGCTGGACCTCCTCCGCCACCCGCCGCACGATCTCCGCCTGCTGCCGGAGCTCGTTCGCGTCCGACACCAGCGGGATCATCACCTCGGGTTCCACGTGCACGCCCTCCGCCTGGCAGGCCGCCGCGGCCTCGAAGATGGCACGTGCCTGCATTTCGGTGATCTCCGGGTAGAGGATCCCCAGCCGGCAGCCCCGCAGGCCCATCATGGGGTTGAACTCCCGCAGCTGCGCCACCTTCTGGCGCAGCACTTCTGGGCTCACCCCGATCCGCCGCGCGGTCTCCTGAACGGCCTCCTCGTCCGCGGGCAGGAACTCGTGCAGGGGCGGGTCGAGGGTCCGGATGGTGACCGGGTAGCCGTCCATGGCGCGGAAGATTTCGATAAAGTCCTGCCGCTGCAGGGGCTCCAGCTTCGCCAGCGCCGCCCGCCGCTCCTCAGGGCTGGTGGCCACGATCATCTCCCGCATGGCGTAGATGCGGTCGCCCTCGAAGAACATGTGCTCCGTGCGGCACAGGCCGATCCCCTCGGCCCCGAACTCCCTCGCCCTGCGCGCGTCCTTGGGCGTGTCCGCGTTGGCTCGCACCCCCAGCCTGCGGAACCGGTCCGCCCACTCCATGAAGACGGCGAACTCGCCCGCCAGCTGCGGCTCCCGGGTGGGCAGCTCGCCCACGAACACCTCCCCCGTACTGCCGTCCACGGTGATCCACGTGCCCTCCTCCAGCACCCGGCCGTTGACCTGTACGCGGCGCGCCTGCGGGTCCACCACCAGCTCCTCCGCCCCCACCACGCACGGCTTGCCCATGCCGCGGGCCACCACCGCAGCGTGGGACGTCATCCCCCCCCGGGCGGTCAGGATGGCCCGGGACGCCACCATCCCGTGGAAGTCCTCGGGGGTGGTCTCGCTGCGGACCAGGATCACCCGCTCGCCGGAACCGGCCAGCTGTTCCGCGCGGTCGGGGTCCAACACCATGCGGCCGCTGGCGGCCCCTGGAGAGGCGGGCAGGCCCCGGGTGAGGTACTGGCCGTTTCGGTGCGCGTGCTCCCGGGCGTGCTCGTCCACCGTGGGGTGCAGGAGCTGAGCGAGCAGCTCCGGCTCGACCCGCAGGACCGCGGTGCGCTCGTCGATCAGCCCCTCCCGCACCATGTCCACGGCGATCCGCACCGCGGCGGCTCCCGTCCGCTTCCCGGCCCGGGTCTGCAGCATCCACAGCTTGCCGCGCTCGATGGTGAACTCCACGTCCTGCACGTCGCGGTAGTGGCGCTCCAGGCGCTCCGCCACCTCCACGAACTCGCGGTACACCTCCGGCATCTCCCGGGCCAGCTCGTCCAGGGGCTTGGGCGTGCGGATCCCGGCCACCACGTCCTCCCCCTGCGCGTTGGGGAGGTACTCCCCATACAGCCGCTTCTCCCCCGTGGCGGGGTTCCGGGTGAAAGCCACCCCGGTGGCGGAGTCCCAACCCAGATTGCCGAAGACCATGGCCTGCACGTTCACCGCGGTACCCAGATCGTCGGGGATCCGGTGGACCCGCCGGTAGTCCACCGCCCGCCGGCCCATCCACGACCCGAACACCGCGCCGATGGCCAGGCGCAGCTGCTCGTAGGGGTCCTGCGGGAAGTCCTGGCCGGTGTGTTCCCGGATGATGGCCTTGAAGCGCTCCGCGATCTCCCGCAGCTCCTCCGCGGTTAGATCCGTGTCGTGCCGGCGCTGGCCGTCCCGCTGCTTGTACGCCTCGAGAACCTGCTCGAACCTTTCGCCCGGTACGCCGAGGACGATCCGTCCGAACATCTGGAGGAAGCGGCGGTAGGCGTCGTACGCAAAACGCGGGTCTTGTGCCATGCGGCTCAGACCCTCCACCGTCCGGTCGTTGAGGCCCAAATTCAGGACGGTGTCCATCATGCCGGGCATACTGAACTTGGCCCCGGAGCGCACGGAGACCAGCAGCGGCTGGTCCGGATCCCCGAATCGCCGTCCCATGCGCTCCTCCACCTCCCGAAGGGCATCCTGGACCTCCTCCCACAACCCCGGGGGAAACTCACGGCCCAGGCGGTAGTACTCCCGGCATGCCTCCGTGGTGACGGTGAAACCCGGGGGGACGGGGACCCCGATCCGGGTCATCTCCGCAAGACCGGCCCCCTTTCCACCCAGCAGGTCCCTCATCTGGGCGTTGCCCTCCCAGAACATGTAGACCCACCTGCGCATCGGCTCCCCTCCTGTCCCGGGGGTTTCACACCCAGTGTAGCGGGCGGCGGCGGCGGTGTCAGACGCAGGAGGAGGCGGGCCCAGGGCCAAGAATAAGCAGCGTAAAAAGGCCTAGTCCCAAACCACAACGCCATCTCGATCTTCTACGTGTTCCTTCCCATCCTGATGCCGGTGATGGCGAAGTTCGGCTGGGACCCGGTCTGGTTCGGGGTGGTGATGGCTGTGAACCTTCCATCGGTACCCTCACCCCACCCGTGGCCCTGAACCTGTACGTGGCCTCCCACATCGCCAAAGCCCCCCTGGGCCAGATCGCCCGGGCGGCCTTTCCCCTGCTGGCGTCCCTGGTGGTGGTCTTGCTGCTCCTCACGTACTGGCCCGCCCTGTCCCTGTGGTTCCCCAACCTCCTGGGGGTCCGCTGACAACCGCCTTAGCTACGCCTCCCTTCCCGCGGAGTATACTTCCACCCGAGGGGTATTAGCCCAAGGTTTGACAAGAGTCAGGAGGGGTCGCCATGCGCGCAGCGGTTCTGGCGGTCCTGGTGACTGTGCTGCTGGCCAGCCTGCAAAGCCCCACGCCCGGACAGGAGGACCGGCCCACCGTCATGGTGGTGGACTTCGCGGTATCCATCGGCTGGCCGTCCGCCTCGGAAATCGTCACGGACCGTGTGGTCGCGCGCCTGAGGGAAGAGGGCTCCGTGAGGGTCCTGGCTCGGGCGCAGACCCGCTCGGCTCTGGAAGCAGCACGGCTGGACACGCGCGGGATGCTGGACGTGGCCGACGTCAGCCGCGCCGCCGCCCGGGCCGGCGCGGACTACGTCATCATGGGTGAGGTCGAACAACTCGACCAGAGCCACACGGGAGGGTGCCTGCCCATCGTGGGCTGCGTGTACACCATCACCGCCACCGCACGCCTGCGGGGCGTGGTGGTGGACACGGAGACCGCCACCGTGGTGGCCCGACCGGACGGGCAGGCCCGGGGCCAGCAGACCTCGGCTTCCGTGTGGGTGGGACCCTGGTGGACCCATGTGTCCGTCAGCAACTTCGACGCGCAGTTGATCGGAAAGGTCACCCTCGAGGCGGTGGGCCAGTTCGTCTCAAAGGCCAAACCTGCCCTGCGTCCCAAACCGGGCCGGCCACGGGAAGCCCAACCGCCCCAGCCCGGCGCGCCCTCGGGGGGACTGGAGCGGCCGACGGTCGGCTTCCAGCGGGGCAACCGGGTGCTGCTCCATGAGACGTTCTCCGGGTGTTCCGTTCAGCCCACGGGCTGGCGGGTCTCCGGGACGACTGCCGAGTGTGTCCGATTCGAGGGGCGGCCCTGGGTCGCGGGCGTTCGCGGTGAGGTCTGGCTCGAGCGTGAGGTCCCGGAACTCGATCCCGCACGCAACTTCGCGGTCGAGTTCACCTTCCGCGTGGAAATCCGCGGCGGCGATAGCCCAGAGCTCCGCGTGCACCTCGGCCGTCGGGACTCGCCGTTCGCCTTCCGGCTGAACTGGGAAAACGGGTGGCGGGGCTTCTGGGCAGGCAAACCCCTGCCTGACGTGGCAGGCGCCCTGCACGGTGCGCCCCATCAGGTCGCCCTCGCGAAACAGGGAGACGTCCTGCACGTGTTCGTGGACGGCCAGCGCGCGCTGTCCGATCCCGTAGACTCCCTGACCCTGGGCCGGCAGGCGCGCCAGGTCACGGTGTACATCCGTGGCGTGGACATCGAGCGCCAGCGATACGTCCTGGTGACGGACGTGGTGGTGAGCCAGTACGAGTAGAGACTAGCCCGGGGCAGCTGCGGCGGCAACCGCCCACCGGGTAGGAGGCGCGCCAGGGACGACCTCCGTTTAGCCCCCGGTCCCCCACGAAAATTTGCCGGGCCCGACAGACCGGCTCACGTGCCCCGGAACGTCTGAAAAATTGCCCTGCCTCGGTTTGGGTTGGAGCCGGCGGGGGGATTCGAACCCCCGGCATGCGGATTACAAATCCGCCGCT
Source organism: uncultured bacterium (assembly GCA_938028835.1). Lineage (GTDB taxonomy): Bacteria > Sysuimicrobiota > Sysuimicrobiia > Sysuimicrobiales > Sysuimicrobiaceae > Tepidifontimicrobium. Next base: position 135,798 of record CALIMJ010000006.1, read on the forward strand.
CTGCCGCTGAGCTACGCCGGCTCCCTTTCGAGCTTACCACGCGCCGGGCGTCGCGCCGGTCCGCAGACCCCACTTCGGGAACAGCAGCACGCTGAGAAGCGCCGGCGGGACGTGCAGCAGTGCAAGGCCCATCGCAAGCTGCCACGTGGCTTCCGGGAACCTCGGGGAGCCCGGCAGGAACGCGTTCGGCACCCACGACACCAGCAGGGCCACCACGGCCAGCCGCCGGTACGCGCGCACGGGCTCCCGCGTCCACCGCGCCACCAGCACGAACGCGACCGCGGCCCCGGTGACGCCCACCGTGGTCCACAGCAGCACCGCGGGCCGGGTGAAGGGCAAAAAGGTCTCCGGGACGGCCAGCAGCCCCCACAGGGCGGACCGCAGCAGCTCGTTCACTCCCGCGGAGACCAGCAGGGCCCCTGCCCAGGCCCGCACCACCCCTCCCGCAGACAGGGATCCCGCCATCGTCACCACCCCACGCTCAAGGGCCACGGCTCCGGGATGGCCAGGAACATCAGCGCGCTTCCGGCGAGGGCCAGGTTCTTGGTGAAGTTCACCATCTCCACCGTCTTTTGCATGGGATCCTGCACCGCCCAGAAGTTGTGCATCCAGAAGGCCACCAGCACCAGGAAGACCACCACGGCGGCCACACCCAGTCTTGGGTAGACGCCCAGCAGCAAGGATAGTCCTCCCACCAGCAGCAGGAGCCCGGTCAGCAGAACCATGGCCCGTGGCGACGGCACCCCCTTGCTGGCCGCGTACCCCGACAGCATCTCCGTCCGGCTGAAGTGGTTCAGCGCGTTGAACAGGTAGAAGCCCCCCACCACGACCCGACCGATCAAGAAGAGCGCGTCCACCCCGATTCCTCCTTTCCTGATTCCAGAATTCGCAAAACCTGGAAATAAAGCCGTGCAGCTAGCCCCGGGCGTCAGTCCCGCTCCCACCTCCCCCACCGGCCCAGCACGCGGTCCAGCAACGCGCGGTTGAGCCGGAAGTAATGGTACGGCCCCTCCTTACGGACGCGCAGCAGCCCGCATTCCTGGAGCACCCGGAAGTGGTGCGACAGGGCCGGGGCGCTGAGCGGAAAGCGCTTGGCCAGCTCCCGGCACGCCACCTCCTCCCGCTGTGCCAGCAGCCGCACGATGCGGTAGCGGGTGGGGTCCCCGAGGGCGCGGAACACGCGGACGGCCAGCCGGTCCACCGGACACCTGCGCTTCGAAATCTGTTTAAATCCTACCCACCCGGAGCCGACGGTTTCAACCGCCGCACCCCAGCTTCTCCCAGAGATTCCGCCCGCGACCCCGCTGCGTGGCCCGGCCGAGCGCCAGGAGGTACGCGTGGGCCCGCAGCAGGGCCTCGGGGTCCGGTCCCAGGGCCCGCTCCACCTGGTAGCGCACGACCTCCGGATCCCGTCCGCGCACCCAGCCCAGGTGCCGGGCGACCCGCAGGATGTTGGTGTCCACGGGGAACCTGGGCCGGCCGTAGCGGAACAACAGCACCACCGCTGCGGACTTGGGACCGATCCCGGGCAGTTCCAGCAGGGCGCACCAGGCTTCCTCCAGGGGCGCGGAGCGCAGGACCGCGGAAAGCCTGCTCAGACCGCCCCACCGGGACCGCACCGCGCGCGCCAGGGCCACCAGCCGGGCCGCCTTCAGGCGGCCCAAACCCACTTCCCGCACCAGCGGCTCCAGCTCCGCCGGGCGGGCCCCAGCCAGCCGGTCCAGGGAACGGTAGCGGGCGTACACCCGACGGCTCGCCCGGTAGGTGCGGTCCCCGGTGCTCTGGTGCGACAGGATGGTGTGCACCAGCACCCACAGCAAAGGCGCGCGCCGGCGGCCGCGCAGGCGCTCGTGGAGCCGGCGGGCTTCGGGGATCTGTTGCTCGATCCGGTCGAGCAGCCGCAACAAGTCAGGGCGCGTGGGTCCGGCCACAGAGCGACCTAGCGGGCCGGGCCCACCACCGCCACCGCCGGGTGTACGAGGTACCGCCGCGCCACCCGCCGCACCTCCGCAGCGGTCACCCGAAAGACCTGCTGCTCCAGTCTCGCGTCGAAGCGATAGCCCACCCCCAGGAGCTCGTACCAGGCCGGGTAGAAGGCCCGGCGACGCAGGTCCTCGTGATCCAGCAGGTGCAGGCCTACCACCCGGCTGCGGGCCCTCGCCACCTCGTCGTCCGGGACAGGGCGGGTCGTGAGCTCTTCCACCTCCCGGAGCATGGCCGCCAGCGCCCGGTCCACGTTGAGGGGGTCCACGCCCGCGGTGAGGAGGAGGGCCGCGGGGCCCCGCTGGGTCGGAAGCCCAGCACCGACCGCGTACGCCAGCCCCTCGCGTTCCCGCACCGACCGGAAGAGGCGGGAGGCCATCCCTCCGCCCAGCAGGGTGGCGGTCACCCGCAGCGCTGGCCAGTCCGGATGCCCCACTCCGACGCCGAGGTAGCCCGCCGCGATCCACGCGGAAGCCGTCTGTTGCAGCTCCCGGACGTCCCGCCGCGACAGGGGCTGTTCTGCAAGGGCGCGCTCAGCGACGTCCAGCAGGCGGACCCGGACCGGCACCGGGTCACTGCGCAGACCCGCAAATGCCCTCTGAACCTTCGCCACGCCAACCGGCACCGGCACCTCCCCGGCGACGGAGACCACCACGTTGGGCGCGGTGTAGAAGGCCGCGTGGTAGCGGACTAGGTCGTCCCGGCGGAGGCGGGTCAAGGTCTCCGGCGTGCCCAGCAGGGGGTTTCGGTACGGGTGCCACCGGTACAGAAGGCCGTTCACCAGCTCCACAGCCCGCGCCTGCGGCTGGTCCCGCTGTTGCCGCAGGCGGACGAGACTGATCCGGCGCTGCGACTCCACGTCCTCCGGCGCAAACCTGGGCTGCGTCAGGACCTCTACCAGCAGGTCCAGGGCGGGGTCCAGGTGCTCGGCGGGAACCAGCAGGGTCCACTCCGTGTGGTCCGGCCCCGTCAGCGCCCGCAGGCTCGCGCCCAAAGCGTCCAGGGCTTCCGCCACCTCCTCCCCGGTCCTCCGGACCGTGCCCCGCAGCATCACCTCCCGGGTCAGGATGGAGATCCCCGCCTGCCCCGGCTCCTCCACCCTGGGCGCCGCGCCCACCAGCACCGACACGGCCACCAGACCGTTGGCGGGCAGCTCCTGCGCGAGGACCCGGAGTCCGGTGCGCAGTCGCCAGAAAACGGGCTCCGGAAGCTGGGGGAGCGCGGGCGAGGGCAGCCCCGCCACCAACCCCACCGCCAGCACCACCGCGGCGATCCTCACGGGTTCCTCCTGGGCCGGATGGCGACCACGGCGTACCGGTCCGGGTCCAGGTACCGCCGCGCGACCTCCAGAACGTCTTGCCGGCTGACCGCCCGCACACTCTCCAGGTACGTGCGGTGGTGGTCCAGATCCGCCACCGTGGCCGCGAACCCGAGGCTAGCTGCGAGCCCCTGGCTGGTGTGCTGCTCGGTGCGGGCCTCGGCCTCCATCAGCGTCTTGGCGCGCTGCAGCTCTTCCTCCGTGATGCCGTCACGGCGCAGCTGACGGACCTCTTCCCGCACGGCGGCTTCCGCGCGCGACTCGTCCGGGTCCGCGGTGGTCGCCACCACGAAAACTAACGAGGGGTCCCTCGCGGTGGGGAAGCCCACGGACAGGGTCTGCACCACCCGCTGCCGGTCCCTGAGATTACGCACCCAGCGCGCGGCCCGTCCTCGCCCCAGGGCGTACACCAGCACGTCCACGGCATAGTGGTCGGGGTCGCTCACGGCCGGCCCCAGCCACCCCATGGCCAGCGTCGTTACCTGCACGTCCCGGAGCTCCACCGCACGCCGCACGCCGTCCAGGGGCGGTTCGCGCGGCGGGACAGGACGCCGCGCCACCTCCCGCCGCCACCTGCCGAACCGCTCGCGGACCCGTTCCAGGGTGGCTCGCGGTGCCACGCCGCCCGCCACCACCACGGTGACGTTGCCGGGTCCGTAGTGGGCCCGGTAGAAGCCCGCCAACTGGTCGCGGGACATCCCGCGCACCGCCTCGGGGGAACCGCCCACGGGGCGGCGGTACGGGTGCACGGTGAAGGCGGTACTGAAGAGCTTGAAGAAGGCGTACCGAGCCGGGGTGTCGTGGATCAGGCTCAGCTCCTGGAGGATCACCGCCCGCTCGCGTTCCGCCTCCCCCGGGTCGAAGGTGGGGTCCGTGAGGGCGTCCGCCTGGATGTCCAACACGCGGTCCACGGCCGTCGCGGGCGCCACCACGTAGTAGTGGGTATAGTCGTAGCCAGTGGACGCGTTGGTCCAGCCTCCCAGGCTCTCCACCTCCCGGGCGATCTGGCCCACGGGGCGCCGGCGGGTGCCCTTGAACAGCATGTGCTCCACGAAGTGGGCAGCGCCGTTCGTCTCGTCGGTCTCGTCCCGCGAGCCCACCCGCACCCACACGTCCACGGTGACCGCAGGGGAGTGGGCCTGCTCCGCCACCACCACCCGGAGACCGTTCGGCAGGACCTCGTACAGCAGCGCACGCTCGAATCCGGACCCAGGGTCCGAGAGTCCGGCCAGGGCGAGGGCCAGGAGCAGGGAGGTCAGCACAAGGCGCCGCATCACGCTCCCTCCACCGGTTCCCAGTAGCACACCGCCTCCCCTTCCGCCAGCACCTCCCCGTGGTGGTTGGTGCAGCCCACCCGCAGGGTGACCACGGGCCTGTCGGTGCGGACCGCGGCCACCTCGGCCCAGGCGGTGACGGTGTCCCCGATGCGGGTGGGCCGGAGGAACCGCAGGCTGCACGACATCAGGATCGCCCCGGGGCCGGGAAGCCGGGTCCCCAGCACCGCGGATACCCAGCTACCCAGCAGCAGGCCGTGGGCGATCCGCTGGCCGAACCGCGTCCGTTGCGCGTACAGCGCGTCCGTGTGGAGCGGGTTGTAGTCGCCCGACACCCCCGCGAAGTTCACCAGGTCCGCCTCCGTGACGGTCCGCCGCAGTTCGGCCCGCTGCCCCGGGGAGAAGGGTACGGGCCTCATCGGGCCGTCCACCCCAGGTCCAAGGGGTAGGCGGCTCCCGTCATGCCGCCTCCGAGGTCGGTGCACAGGTACAGGACGAAGCTGGCCACCTCCTCCGGCTCCAGCAGGCGTTTGACCGCGGCCGGCTCCAGCAGGATCCGCTCCACCACCTCCTCCTCCGAGATCCCGTGGACCCGCGCCTGGTCTGCGATCTGCCCCTCCACCAGCGGGGTCCGCACGTACGCCGGACAGACGGCGTTCACGGTGATCCCGTACCGGGCCACCTCCAGGGCCACCGCCCGGGTGAACCCCACGACCCCGTGCTTGGCCGCCACGTACGCGCTCTTGTAGGGGGAGGCCACCAGCCCGTGGGCGGAGCTGATGTTCACCACCCGCCCCCAGCCGCGGCTCATCATGTGCGGCAGCGCGTACTTGGTGCACAGGAACGTCCCGGTGAGCATCACGCCCACCAGCTGCTCCCATTTCTCCTCGGGGAACTCGTGCACCGGGCATACGTACTGCAGCCCGGCGTTGTTCACGAGAATGTCCAGGCTCCCGAACGACCGTACGGCCTCGTCCACCATGGCCCGCACCGCCGAAGGGTCCCGCACGTCTACGGTGACCGCCAGCGCCCGGCCCTGTGCCCCCGCGATCTCCGCGGCCACCCGGCAAGCCGCCTGTCCGTCCACGTCCGCCACGCACACCCCGGCACCGGCCCGGGCCAGGGTGAGGGCGATGGCACGGCCGATCCCACTCCCTGCACCGGTGACCACGGCGGTCCTGCCCTCCACCTGCAGCATGACCCCTCCCATAGGCGTCCTCCGGTCGAGACAGTTCCCCTGCTATAATGGCCTTCGACGGACCAGCGGAGGCCGCCTTGCGGGACCAGTACGGCCGTCCTCTTCGGGACCTGCGGATCTCCCTCACCGATCGCTGCAACCTCCGGTGCGTGTACTGCATGCCCGCGAACGGGATCGCGTTCCGCCCGCCCGCGGAGCTGCTCCAGGACCACGAGATCCTGCTCCTCACCCGCATCGCCGCGGAGCTGGGTGTCTGCAAGGTGCGGCTCACGGGCGGGGAGCCCACGGTCCGGCCGGGTTTAGTGGACCTGGTCCGAGGCATTGCCGCCATCCCAGGGATCCGGGACGTGGCCCTCACCACCAACGGGGTCCGGCTCCGGGACCTGGCAGGGCCCCTCGCGGAGGCAGGTCTGCGGCGGGTCAACGTGAGCTTGGACACCCTGGACCCCGAGCAGTTCCGGCGCATCACCCGAGGGGGCCGGCTCCAGGACGTGCTGGACGGGATCCGCGCCGCGGAGGAAGCGGGCCTGCGTCCGGTCAAGCTCAACGCCGTGGTGGTGCGCGGGTTCAACGAGGACGCGGTGGTCCCCCTGGCGGCGCTGACCCTGGACCGCCCCTGGGAGGTCCGGTTCATCGAGATGATGCCCTTCGGAGAGGTGGCGGACTTCGCGGAGGGACAGGTGGTGCGCACGGAGGAGACCCTGCGACGGGTGGAGGACGCTTTCGGGCCCCTCGAGCCCCTGGACCTGTCCGGGGAGGAGCCGGCGCGTACCTACCGGATCCGCGGCGCTGCGGGGACCCTGGGGTTCATCAGCCCCATCAGCGACCCCTTCTGCAGCAAGTGCGGCCGTCTGCGCCTGACCGCGGACGGCAAGCTCCGCCTGTGCCTGCTGCGGGACGACGAGGAAGACCTGCTGACCCCGCTGCGCCGGGGCGCCAGCTACGAGGAGCTGCGGGAGATCTTCCGGGCCGCAGCCTACCGTCGACCCTTCGGCCACGCGCTCGCGGAGCGCCTGATTCCCCGCCGGCGGGCGATGATCCAGATCGGCGGCTAACCGAGTCGCCGCGTCACCCCGGGTCTTCCCCTCTCACGCATCCTCGGGATCCACCCAGGACTCTTCTTCCGGCTCGAACCGGTGACCGCAGCGGGGGCAGGTGACTCGCTCTCCCGGCTCCGTGGGCTTCAGGCGGAGGAGGTCGGTCCCGCAGCGAGGGCAGGGGATGCGGATCACGTCCGGGCAGCGGGTTGGCGACCCTGATCGCCTCCGCGGGTGCTGGCCTTCGCCGCCACGAGCTAGTCGTCCTGCTCCAGGTTCTTCTCCAGCTTTCGCTTCACGCGCTGGAGGGCGTTGTCGATGGACTTCACGTGCCGCTGGAGCTCGTTGGCCATCTCCTGGTAGGACTTCCCGTCCAGGTAGAGGTTCAGGACCCGGTGCTCCAGCTCGCTGAGGTTCTGGCGGATCCGCTGGCGCATGCGGGCGGAGGACTCCCGGTTGATCACCAGCTCCTCGGGGTCCGCCACCTTCAGCCCCCCGATGACGTCCAGGAGGGTCCGGTCGGAGTCGTCGTCGTAGATGGGCTTGTTCAGCGAGACGTAGGAGTTCAGGGGGATGTGCTTCTGGCGGGTGGCGGTCTTGATGGCGGTGATGATCTGCCGGGTGATGCACAGCTCCGCGAACGCCCGGAAGCTGCTCAGCTTGTCCCGCCGGAAGTCCCGGATGGCCTTGTACAGGCCGATCATTCCCTCCTGGATGATGTCCTCTCGGTCCGCCCCCACGAGGAAGTAGGCCTTCGCCTTGACGCGGACGAAGTTGCGGTACTTGTGGATCAGGAACTCCGACGCGCGATCGTCTCCGGCTTTGGCGGCCTCCACCAGGTCTTCATCGAGCATTTCGGGGTACGGAGTCGCTTCCTTACGCGCCACCGCCACCGGCACCGCCTCCACGCCTCGAATGTTGCCAGACCGCCATTGCCCGGAAACTAGGCACATTATAGAGACGGTCTATCCACGGGTCAAGGACGGATCGGACGGAAATCCGCCGTCCGGCGGGCCCCCACCTTCACGGTACGGGGCACGGGGCGGTATACGGACCAGGCCACCACCTCCCGCCGCACCAACACCCCCGTCTCCCACACCTCCCGGACCGTCGCCGCGCGGTACCCGGGCTGCGGCGGGAACACTCGCACCTCGCCCGAGGGCAACGCGGGATCCAGCCGGACCACCTGGCCCGGCGGCGCCGGGATGACATTTACCCCTTCCACGAGCACCCGGACCCGGCGGTGGGGCCGCGGCCGCCCGTAGAAGCTGACGGTCAGGCGATCCCCGGCCAGCTCTGCCCACAGCAATACGGGCGGGCCCTGGTTGCGCAGCCGCAGGTCCAGGGAACCGTACACTACCGTCGCGTCCCGCCCCAGAGGGACGTAGGTCACCGGCCGCGTGTGGTTGGCGCGGCGGGTGACCGCCAGGTCCGCCAGCAGGGCTGCGTTGAACAGGGTAGAGGAGACCTGGCACACTCCTCCGCCGTCGCCGGGCACCAGTTCATCCTCCACCAGGACCGGCGCCGCCCGGAACCCTGCTCCCTTGGTGCGCGGTCCCACCACCTCGTTAAAGGACAGCTCCGAGCCCGTGGGCAGCAGCACGCCCCGCAGCCGGGAGGCCGCCAGCGCGAGGTTGTGCGTGCGGTCCGGGTCGGGCGGGAATCGGGTGGTGAAGCTGGCTACCCGCTCCGAGATCCCCAGGGCCTGCAGCCGCTCGGCGGTCCAGCGGGGCTGCAAGACCTTCACCGAAAGCTCCACCTCCCGGGAGGAGGACAGCAGGGCAGTCCGCAGCGCGCGCTCTGCTTGAGCCTCGTCGAGCGCCGCACCCGGCGATCCCGGGACCACCTCCACCCGGCCGGAGCGCACCACCAGCCTTCCCTCCCTCGAGGGCACGTGTACGGTCTGCGCCACGAGGCGCACGAACGCACGGAGCTGTCCGCGGTCCACCCACCGGGGCACTTCCAGCCTCACAGGTCCCCGCCACAGGCGCCACCGCTCCCGCGCCCGCTCCACAAGATTCGGGTGGCGGCCCACCCGATAGGCACGACGCACCCCCTCGCGCACGTCCGCGCGCAGGCCTGCCTCCCGCGCCCGCAACTCCCAGCGGTACGGGCCCGCGCGGACCACCAGCTTCCCGTCCAGCTGCTCCTGCATCGCCCCCTGCAGGCGCGCTTCCAGCTCCGCGGTTCTCCATCCGCCTGCGGGCAGCCCTCCGATCCAGACGCCGGGAAGCACCCGCCCCGCGTGCTGGACCTGGTCCCAGGCCGCGGCCCCAGCACACACCGCCGCCACCGCCACAGCGGCCCACCGCACCTTCCTCACCGACTCCCCGCCTCCCGCTGCCGGGCGCGCACGCGGCGCACCACCTCGTACAGCAGGATGGCTGCAGCCACCGAAACGTTCAGGGACTCCACGCTACCCCGCATGGGTATGCGGACCGTGGCGTCGCACCGCTCGCGCACCAGTCGGCGCACCCCCCGCTCCTCGCCCCCCACCACCAGGGCGAGCGGCGGGTCCAGCTGGGCCTCGTCGTAGTCCACGGAAGCCCGGGGGTCTGCGGCCACCACACGGAACCCTGCGTTCTTGCAGGCCTCCACCGCCCGCGCCAGGTTGACCACCCCCGCCACGGGCAGGTGCATCACGGCACCCGCGGAGGCCTTCGCCACCGCGGGGGACAGCCCCGCCGACCGCCGCGTGGGGATCACGGCTCCCACGGCGCCTGCCGCTTCCGCGGTCCTCAAAATGGCGCCCAGGTTTCTTGGATCCTCGACCCCGTCCAGCAGCACCAGGACCGGGTTCGGGACGTTGCGGGCACGCTCCAGCAGCGCTTCCAGGTCCACCAGGGGCCGGGCCGCCAGCCACGCCACCACCCCCTGGTGGGCACCTGTGGCGGAGACCCGCTCGAGGTGGCGGGGGTCCACGAACTGCACCGGGATGCCGCGCCGCCGCGCCTCCTGCACGACTTCCAGAAGCCCGCCGCGCAAGCGCGCGGTCTTCGACACCTGAACCTTGCGGATCGGCTGGCCCGCGCGCAGCGCCTCGCGAACCGGGTTGCGGCCCTCCACCACACCCCCGAGGTCGTCGGCGCGGCGCTGCGGGGCCCTGGGGGACCCTGCGGCCGCAGGTGTTCGGTCCCCAGCCTGTCCGGACACGCCGTCAGGCTCCGTCGCGGATGCGCCACCGGCTTCCGCCAGGGTAGTCCTCCACGGATACCCCCAGATCCATGAGCTTCTGGCGGATGCGGTCCGCGGTGGCGAAGTCACGCCGCTCCCGGGCGCGCTGCCGGACCTCCAGCACGCGGTCTAGGACCGCTTCCGGCGAGCCCTCCCCGTCCACCTCGCGCAGCGCCTCCTCCTCCTGCAGCAGCCGGCGCAGAGCCGCAGCCAGCGACTCGGGGACGGGTTCGGCAAGCCGCAGCCCCAGCACGCCCGCCAGCTCCCGCAGGCTATCCCTGGCCTCCGCCACCGCGTCCACCGCGTCCTCCGGCTGGCCTGCCTCCGGTTGCCGCTTGGCCAGGGCGTCCGTCAGGCGGTTCACCTCGGAAGCCAGGGCGTGCAGCTGCGCGATGGCGGAGGGCGTGTCGAAGTCGTCGTCCAGGGCGGCGCGGAACGCCGCCCGCAGCCGGGCCACTTCCTCGCTCAGCCGCCGGGCGGCCTCCGAGCTGCGTCCGGACGGTCGGGTGCGGCGCAGCAGGGTTTCCGCCGCCTCCACCGCGGCCCGCAGGTGTGCGGCGCCACGCTCCGCGGCAGCCACCGCTTCCTCCCGCCACGTCATGGGCGTGCGGTAGTGGGAGCTCAGCAGGAACAGCCGGATGGCGTCGGGACGGTAGCGGGCCAGGGCGTCCTGGATCCACACCACGTTCCCGAGGGACCGGGTCATGCGTTCCTCCTGGCCCTCCATCCGCAGGTGCGCGTTGTGCAGCCAGTACTTCACGAAGGGCTTGCCCGTGAAGCACTCGCTCTGGGCGATCTCGTTCTCGTGGTGGGGGAAGATCACGTCCTCCCCTCCCCCGTGGATGTCCAGCTGCTCGCCCAGGTAGCTCATGGACATCGCGGAGCACTCGATGTGCCAGCCCGGACGGCCGGGGCCCCACGGGCTGGGCCACGAGGGCTCGCCAGGTTTGGCGGCCTTCCACAGGGCGAAGTCCATGGGGTGCTCCTTGCGGGGGTCCACCTCCACCCGGGCTCCCGCCTGCAGCTCCTCCAGGGAACGGCCCGACAGCTTGCCGTAGTGCGGATCCGAAGTCACCCGGAAGTAGACGTCGCCGTCCACCACGTAGGCGTGCCCCTTCCGCAACAGCCCCTCCACGATGCGGAGGATCTCCGGGATCGCGTCCGTGGCCCGGGGGTAGTGGTGGGCTCGCAGGACGTGGAGGGCGTCCATCTCCCGGAGGAACCGGTCGATGTACTCCCGCGCGATGGACTCCAGCGTGCGCCCCTCGCGCTGGGCCCGGGCGATGATCTTGTCCTCGATGTCGGTGAAGTTCTGAACGTGGCGGACCCGGTACCCGGACCACTCCAGGTGCCGGCGGACCACGTCAAAGAACAGGTAGCTGCGGGCGTGGCCCACGTGGGCCGGACCGTGCAGGTTGACCCCGCACACGTACATGCGGACCTCGGGCGGGTTCCACGGCTCGAAGGGCTCCTTGCGCCGGGTCAGGGTGTTGGTCACGTACAACGCCACCGGGCTCCTCCGCCAACCAGGGACTTCACCCCTCCAACGGTTCCACGAGGGCCACCGCCAGGGCCGCCACGCCCTCCCCGCGTCCAAGGGCGCCCAACCCCTCCGGGGTGGTGGCCTTCAACCCCACTGCGTCCACCTCCACGCCCATGTGCAGGGCCAGGTTCTGCCGCATACGGGGCAAGAAGTCCGCCAGACGCGGCTCCTGCGCCACCACGACGCAGTCTACCTGCACCACCCGGAAGCCCCGGTCCCGGGCCCGCCGCAGTACCTCGTCCAGCAGGCTGAGGCTGTTCGCGCCCTCGTACCGCGGGTCGTGGGAGGGGAACACGGTCCCGATGTCCGGGAGGCCGCAGGCGCCCAGCACCGCGTCCATGACCGCGTGGGCCAGGACGTCCGCGTCGCTGTGGCCGCCAAGCCCGCGGGGGTATGGTACGCTGACCCCGCCGAGCACCAGGGGGCGGCCGTCCGCGAAGGGGTGCACATCGTACCCGATGCCCACCCTCACCCTTCCCGCCACTGCAGCAGCGCCTCCGCCATCGCCAGATCCTCCGGCGTGGTGATTTTAAGGTTCTCCGGGCTGCCGGCGACCACCGCCACCGGGTGGCCCATCCGTTCCACGAGAGTGGCGTCGTCGGTGCCGTAGAAACCCTCCGCCCGCGCCCGGTCGTGCGCCGCCACCAGCACCTCGTAACGGAAGCCCTGAGGGGTCTGCACCGCCCGCAGCTCGTCCCGGTTGAGGGTCTCCAGCACGCGGTCGCCGTCCACCCGCTTGATGGTGTCCCGCACGGGCACCGCGGGCACCGCGGCTCCGTGCTCTCGGGCTGCCTCCACGACTCGCTCGATGATCTCGCCGGTGACCAGCGGTCGGGCACCGTCGTGGACCAGGACCAGCTCGCACGGGCCCACAGCCTGGAGCCCCAGCGCCACCGACTGCTGGCGCTTCAGCCCGCCCGCCACCACCCGGGAGACCTTGCCCAGACCGTACCGGCCCACCAGCTCCCGCACCCGGTCGATGGAGGCCTCCGTGGCCACCACCACCACCTCGTCCACCAGGGGGCTGTGGTGGAAGGGCAGGATGGACCGCACGATGACGGGCACTTGGTGGAGGGACAGTAACACCTTCGGAGTCCCCTGGCTCATGCGCGCGCTGCGCCCCGCCGCGGCGATGATGGCGGCCACCCGTCCCCGTCTGGACCGACCGCTCACCTGGAGGACACCGCCCCACCCGTGCCGCCGCGCCGCCCCGCGGATTCCTGCTTGGGCCTGGCGAACACCATGCGGCCCGCGGAGGTCTGCAGGACGCTGGTCACCACCGCCTCCACCGTGGTCCCCACCAGCGTCCTGCCACCTTCCACCACGATCATGGTGCCATCCTCCAGGTAGCCCACGCCCTGGCCCGGTTCCTTGCCCTCCCTCAGAAGCTGCACGGTCACCTCCTCACCCGGCAGCACCAACGGCCGCAGGGCCGCCGCGAGATCGTTCAGGTTCAACACCCGCACCCCCTGCAGCTGCGCCACCCGGTTCAGGTTGAAATCCGTGGTGACCACGCTGGCCCGCGCGGCCCGCGCCACCCGCACCACACGCTCGTCTACCTCACCCTCCGGGTCGTCCTCCACGATCTGCACGGCCTGCGAGTCCTCCTGAAGGCGGTGCAGCACGTCCAGCCCCCGCCGGCCCCGGGCCCGGCGCAGGGGGTCGGGCGAGTCCGCGATGGCTTGCAGCTCCCGCAGCACCGACCGCGGCACCAAAAACGGCCCTTCCAGGAACCCCGAACGCACCACGTCTGCGATCCGGCCGTCGATGATGGCGCTGGTGTCCAGCACCTTGGCGGGACCCCGCGGCCTGCGGCGCTCCAGCAGGCTCGCCACTTCCTCCCGCCGCTGCAGGGCGAACTGCAGGCCCAGGTACCCGAACACCACCAGGGCCGCCACCCGCAGGTAGCCGCCGATCACGGGGATCCCGGACAGAAGGTAGCCCACCGCGGTGGCCACCAGCAGGCCCACCAGGGAACCCGCGAGGGCGATCTCCACGTCCCTCCACGGCACGCGTCCCAGCCGGGCCAGCACCCGGCCCATCAGCCGTACGAACGCCTGCCAGGCAGGCGGCGCGAGGGTCGCTCCCAGGGCCGCGCCCGCCACCGCGCCCGCCACCTCCGCGCCCACCCGGGGCCAGCCCCCGATGGGCACGAAGGGTGCCAGGGCCACCGCCACCTGGACGCCCAGGGCCCCGCCCAGCACCGCGCCGGCCCAGGCAGCGGCACGCCGCGCTGTCCGTCCCTCGGTACTCACTTCGAGCCCAGTATAAGCTGGCCCCCGTCCGGTGTCCGCGGGACGGAACCGACCAGCTACCGCCAAGGCGCTAGCTCCAGGGCTTCCACCACCGTCCCCACCGGTACCACCTCCAGCCCCGAACCGTCCGGGATCCCGCCCCGCGGCACGAAGGCGCGCTCGAACCCGAGCTTGCGCGCCTCTGCCAGCCGGCGGCCCAGCTGCGGGACCGGACGCACCTCGCCCGCCAGCCCCAGCTCCCCGCAGAACACGGTCCGGCCGTCGAGGGCCAGGGTGCGGTAGGATGAGGCGAGGGCTAGGGCGATCCCCAGGTCGGCGGCCGGTTCTTCCACCCTCACCCCACCCGCGGCGTTCGCGTACACGTCCGCCTGGGAGAAGGCGAAGCCCGCGTGCTTTTCCAGCACCGCCACCAGCAGCAGCAGCCGGTTGTAGTCCACCCCCGACGTGGCGCGCCGGGGCGTGCCGAAGGCCGAAGGAGCCACCAGCGCCTGAACCTCCACCAGCAGGGGTCGGCTGCCCTCCAGGGTGCACACCACTGCCGCCCCCGCCGCACCCGGAGGACGCTCACCCAGAAACGCCGCGGACGGGTTCGGCACTTCCACCAGGCCAGCCGGTCCCATCTCGAACACGCCGATCTCGTTGGTGGAGCCAAACCGGTTCTTGGTAGCGCGCAGGATCCGGTACGCCTGGTGGCGCTCGCCCTCGAAGTACAGCACCGTGTCCACCAGGTGCTCCAGCACCTTCGGGCCCGCCAGCATCCCCTCCTTCGTCACGTGGCCCACCAGCAGCACCGCGGTCCCCTCGGACTTCGCCAGCTGCAGGAGCGCCGCCGCGCACTCCCGCACCTGGCCCACGCTGCCCGGTGCGCTGGGCACGTCAGGCCGGTACACCGTCTGGATGCTGTCCACCACCACCAGGGCCGGATGCAGCTCGCGCACGGAACCCAGCACCGCGTCCAGATCGGTTTCCGCTACCACCCACACGCCCGGCGACACCGCGCCCAGACGCTCCGCCCGCATGCGGGTCTGCTGTGCGGACTCTTCGCCCGCCACGTACAGCACCCCGCGGCCGGCCTCGGCCAGCCGGAACGCCACCTGCAGGGCCAGGGTGCTCTTCCCGATCCCCGGATCGCCGCCTACCAGGACGAGGGATCCCGGGACGAACCCTCCTCCCAGCACGCGGTCCAGTTCCCCGAGCCCGGTGGGCCAACGGTCCTCCGGCAGAGGGGAAACCTCGGGAAGCGGTATGGGCTTCGCGGTGCGGGACGCCGCAGGCCTGCGGGGGACGCCCGCTTCCTCCACCAGGCTGTTCCACGCGTCGCAGTTCGGGCACCGGCCCAGCCACCGCGGCGAGCGGTACCCGCACGACTGGCAGACGTACTCCACCCTCACGCCCCCCTCCGCCTCCTCCCCCGCAGCTCCGCCGCCTCCACCACCGCGGCCGCCACAAGCCCGGGAACCAGGCAGGCGGCCACCTCCACACCCCCCAGGGGGTACGTCCGGAAGTAGGGCCGAACCGCCGGGATGTAGATCACCGCGGCTAGCAGGACCGCACCCAGGGCCACGGAGGCGGCCAGGACCGGGTTGCGGGATCCAGGCCGCCACATGGGTTTGGACGTGCGGATCGCGTACACGTTGAAGAACTGCGCCGCCCCCAGCGCCAAGAACACCATGGTCTGCCAGCCCGGGTGGCCCCGGTTCAGGAAGAGGGCGCCAAGCGTCAGGGTGGTAGCGCCCATCAGCAGCCCCACCGCCACCACCTGCCGCAGCTGGCCCGCGGCCAGCAGGGGCTCGTCGCGGCGACGCGGGGGTCTACGCATGACGTCCTCCTCCGGAGGCTCCACGCCGAGGGCCAGGGCGGGCGGCCCGTCGGTAACCAGGTTGATCCACAACACCTGCAGCGGGTAGAGGGGGAACGGCAGCCCCCCCACGAGAGCCCCCAGCACCGTCCACAGCTCCGCCACGTTGGTGGTGAACAGGTAGCGGACGAACTTCCGCACGTTGTCGAACACCACACGCCCCTCTTCCACCGCGGCCACCACGGTGGCGAAGTGATCATCCAGGAGCACCACCGCGGAGGCCTCCTTCGCCACTTCCGTGCCGCTCCCCATGGCCACCCCTACCTCCGCACGGCGCAGGGCGGGACCGTCGTTCACCCCGTCTCCGGTGACCGCCACCACCTCCCCTTGTGATTGCAGCGCCTGCACCAGCAGCAGCTTGTGCTCCGGCACGACCCGTGCGAACACCGACACGTCCCGCACCACCCGCCCCAGCTGGTCCCCGGAGAGGGCCTCCAGCTCCGGACCTGTCACGACCCTGGCCCCGGGGGAGTCCACGATGCCCGCCTGCCGAGCCACCGCTAGAGCTGTGGTGGGGTGGTCGCCGGTGACCAGGACCACCCGGATGCCCGCCCGCCGGCTACGTGCCACAGCCTCCGGCACCTCCGGTCGCAGGGGGTCCGCCAGCGCCGCCAGCCCCACCAGGACCAGCTCCTGCTCGGCCTCCTCCTCACCGGACGGCAACGTCGCACAGAACCGGCACGCGAGGGTCAGGACCCGGAAGCCACCCCGCGCCATCTCCTCCACCCGTTCCTCCACCTCCCCGCGCCGAGCCCCGCCCAACGGCTCCGCAGCGCCCTCCACCCAAACCCGCGTGCACCGCGGCAGCACCGCCTCGGGAGCCCCCTTCACCAGCACCACGTATCCAGCGCCGCCCCCTTCCCTCAGCCGGTCCGGATGGGTCACCTCGTGCACCGTGGTCATGCGCTTCCGCGCGCTGTCGAAGGGCCACTCGCCCCGCCGCGGGAGCACCACCTCCCACTCGGGCCTGCGAAAACCCCACCCGGAGGCCGCGCGGGCCAGAGCCGCATCCACAGGATCCCCCGTGGTCCGTCCGTCCTCGCTTACTTCCGCGTCGCCACACAGACAGGCCACCAGGGCCGCCAGGCGCGCGCTCTGCGGCAGCGGGTCGGGCGGCTCTACCGACCCTCCCGGCGTCCACAGCTGCACGAGCCGCAGACGGTTCTCCGTGACGGTACCGGTCTTGTCGGTGCAGATGACGGTGACGCTGCCGAGGGTCTCCACCGCGGACAGCCTCCGGATCAGGACCCGCCGGCGGAGCATTCGCTGCGCCCCCAAGCTCAAGGCCACGGTCAGCACCGCGGGCAGCCCCTCGGGGACCGCGGCCACCGCCAGGCTCACCGCCATCAGCCACACCTGCCCGGGGTCCTCGCCCCGCACGAAGCCCAATGCCGCCACCGCCAGCACCACGGCTCCCGCGGCCCCTGCGAGGGTGCGGGCGAGGTGCTCGAGCCTGCGCTGCAGCGGCGTCGCCTCGGGTCGGGTGACGGCCACCAGGCCGGCGATCCGGCCCAGCTCCGTGGCCGGTCCCGTGGCGGTCACCACCGCCACGGCCCGGCCTGCGGTGACCACGGTCCCCGCGTACACCATGGTGGACCGGTCCGGCAGCGGAACCCGCTCCGTCAGCCGGGCGCGGGCGTCCTTGTCCACCGGGACAGATTCGCCCGTCAGCGTGGACTCGTCCACCCGCAACCCCACGGCCTCCACCAGTCGGCCGTCCGCCGGCACACGGTCTCCCGCCTCCAGCAGAACCAGGTCTCCTGGGACCAGCTCCCTGCTGGTCACTTCCCTGACCTGGCCCGCCCGCCTGACCCGAGCCCGGGGCAATACCAGCCGCCGGAGGGCGGACATCGCGCGCTCCGCCCGGTACTCCTGTACGAAACCCAGGGCGGCGTTCAGGACGACCACCGCGCCCACCGCGGCGGCCTCCTTGGTGTTGCCCAGGAGCAGGGAAACCGCCGCGGCAGCGAGAAGAACCAGCACGAGCGCACTTTGGAACTGCGCCCACAGCACCCGCAACGGGCTCGGGCCGGCAGCCTCGGGCAATGCGTTGGGCCCCAGGGAGTGGGCGCGCCGGCTGGCTTCGGCGGGGCTGAGGCCCTGCTTCAGGTCGGTGCCCAGCCGCACGGCAACTTCCTCCGGCGGAAGAGCGTGCCAGGGTACCTCTGCGGGCGCGGTGCGAGCGTCTGGGCCCGGTCCTCGCACGTTCACCATGGTACCGTGGTCGCGCAGTCTCCGGGTCCGGTGCCGAAAGGAGGAACAGGTGGAGCGTAAGGTCCAGCGCATTCTGGCGCCCACGGATTTCTCGCCTGCCTCGGAGACCTCCGCCCGGTGGGCCACCTGGCTGGCAGGGCGCTTCGGTGCCACCGTCACCTTCCTGCACGCCCTGGAGCCGGAGTGGTGGGCGCTCCCGGGGGAGCTGGTATCGCGGGCGCCCGGCGCCCGGGAGCTCCAGCAAGCTGCCGGGCGCTGGGCAGCAGAGGAACTGGACCGATGGGCCCAGCGGTTCGGGGGCGGTGAGACCGTGGTGCTGGAGGGCTCGCCCCGCGAGGCGATCCCGCGGGCCTGCCACGAGCTGAAAGCTGACCTGGTGTGTGTGGGGACCCACGGGCGCACCGGCGTGGCGCGCGTAGTTTTCGGGAGCGTGGCCGAACAGGTGGCCCGCACCAGTCCGGTGCCGGTCCTCACGGTGCGGCCGGGGCGTGAGCCCCGCGTGCACCGGGTGCTGGCCGCCACGGACTTCTCCCCGCCCGCCCTTGAGGCGGTGGAGTGGGCACGGACGGTGGCGGGCGCCTGCGGTGCCGAACTGATCCTCCTGCACGTCGTGGAGCTGGACCCGGAAACCTTCGCCACAGTCCCCAAGGAGATCATGGCCCCCGCGGTGGGCGAGCGGATCCGTGACTACCTGGTAGAGCGGGCGACCCGGAGGCTGCGGGCCCAAGCCCGGGAGGGCGAACGCACGGAGGTACGCCTGGGAGCCGCGGGCAACGCGGTGGTGAGGGCCGCAGAGGAGCTCCATGCCGACCTGGTCTGTACGGGCACCCGCGGGCAGACCGGCGTTGCCCACGTGTTGCTCGGCAGCGTGGCAGAGTGCGTGCTGCAGCGCAGCCCGGTCCCCGTGCTGATCTGCCACGCCCCACCCCGGTAGGACGCGACCCGACCCGAAGCCGCTCTGCGGATGCGGGGCCCGAGTGCCTCAGCCCCTCCGGACCTCCCACAGGCCCGGGAGGTGCGCCACGCGAGCCCAGCCCTCGCCCCGACGCACGGGCTCTACCTTCAGGCCGTCGAAGTAGCGGTCCAGCACCGCCTCCCGCTCCATGGCCAGCGGAGGGCTGCAGTAGTCCTCCTCCTCCCAAACCGCCTCCCCCGTGGCGGGGTCCAGCTTGGCGCCTTCCAGGGCTTTCGTGAGCGCCCGGCCGAACGGCCGCATCGGCAGGAACTCCCCGGCGGACAGCCTGCGCGCCAGCTCCGCCATCCGTCCTTCTCGGGGCCTCGCCCGAACCAGGTAGTACGCCACGCTCTCACCCCCGCTTGGGGGGGGTTCGACACCCGTGGGCCTTCGCCTTCGCGAAGGCGGGAGGGAGGACCCGGGACAGCCCTGAACTGAACCGGGGAAGGAGGGCTGGGCAGTGCAGGAACTGGTTCAGCTGGCAGAAGGGTGCGGGTACCTGCCTGGTGGGGTCCAGGCGGGCGTGCTGTGGGCCCCGGACGGCCGTGCGGTGGCGGTGGACACGGGAGGAGACCGGGAGGCGGGCCGCAACCTGCTCCGGGCGGTGCAGGCACGGGGGCTGCGGCTGGCGGCGGTGGTGAACACTCACTCCCACGCGGACCACTACGGCGGCAACGACTACCTGTTGCGGCAGGTGCCACACCTGGAGGTGTGGGCGCCGGTCTTCGAGGAGGCGGTGCTGCGCAACCCCTACCTGGAGCCCTTCTACCTCTACGGCGCGCGTCCGCCCGAGGCGCTCCAGAACAAGTGGCTCATGGCCAGGCCCTCCGCGGTCCACCACGTGTACCCGACCGAGGACGGCGAGCTCCAGGTGGCCGGTCTCGTGCTGCGGGTACACCGGGCAGACGGGCACGCCACCCGCCAGGCGGCGGTGGGCTTCGGGCCCGTGTGCTACGCCGCGGACAGCTTCTTCGGCCCGGAGGTGCTGGAGAAGTACGAGATCCCCTTCACCCACGACGTGGCGGGTCAGTTGGACACCCTCCAACGCCTGCGCGGCTGGCCGTACGAGTGGTTCGTACCGGGCCACGGGGCGCCCGTCCCGCGTCCGGACCTTCCCGCGGTGCTGGACGCCAACGTCCGGGCGGTCCGGCAGGCCACAGAACGGGTGCGCCGGGCGGTTGGGTCCGGCGCGACCTCGGACGAGGTGGTCCACCGGGTGGCCGCACAGCTCCGCGCGCCGCCCACCAACCCGTCCACCTACTTCCTGCTGCGCGCCACGGTGATGGCCCACCTGACCTACCTGTTGGAGGCAGGAGAGCTGAACTGGGCCCTGGACAGGGGCGCGCTGCGCTGGCTTCCCGCGGCGGATTCGCCCACCCGCGCAACCGCGGGCGACAGCCCCGCCCGCTAGCCCGTCTTTGACAGCGGGGGCGCGGCGTGATACGCTCGGCCGGAGCCCTCGCCCGGGCGGGAAGCTCAAAAATCTACGGCAAGGCCGAAAGGAGCAAGGGAATGGCAGTCGGCACGGTCAAGTGGTTCAATGCGGAGAAGGGCTACGGCTTCATCTCCGTAGACGGCGGCAAGGATGTGTTCGTCCACTACACCGCCATCAGCATGGACGGCTACCGCACCCTCCAGGAGGGTCAGCGGGTGCAGTTCGACATCGTGGACGGCCGGAAGGGTCCGCAGGCGGCGAACGTCAAGCCGCTGTAGGCCCGACGGATTCCGAGGTGCGCGGGGGCCCCGGACCGGGGCCCCCGCCTTCTCCGGCGCGCAGGGAACGGCGTTCTGCCGCGCAGCCCTCATGAGCCCGGTGGCTGAGCTCGTCAACGACGCCTTCTACCTCTACGGCCTCGTCCTCCTCGCACGGGTGCTCTCCAGCTGGATCCCCGGACTGGACCCACGGACACCCGCGGTGCGGCTGCTCGTCAGCCTTACGGAACCCGTGCTGGCCCCCCTCCGTCGCGCGCTCCCCCCGGTCGGCGGGCTGGACCTTTCGCCCGTGGTGGCCTTCCTCCTGCTGGAGGTCGTCCGGCGGCTGACAGTCACCTTCCTGGCTGGCCTGTAGCTTCCACGCGGGGACGCGCCCGGTTCGCTTCCCTCGCTTACAGTAACAGCCACAGGATGGCGCTCACGGTGGCGAAGCTGACCAGGGTGGTGGTGAATACCGCGCTGGCCACGAACCGGGGGTCGCAGTCAAACTCCGACGCGAACAGGAAGGTGTTCACCGCCGCCGGCATGGCGGCCACCAGCACGAACACCTGCCGGGCCACGGCCTCCAGGCCCAGCAGGGATGCGATCCCTACCGCCAGAAGCGGCGAGGCCCCTAGCCGCAGCGCGCCCGCGGCCACCAGGTCCCCGGAAGCCTGTACGCCGCCGCCCTGCGCCAGCTGGATTCCCAGGGTCACCACCAGCAGGGGGATGGCTCCTGAAGCCAGGATGGCCACCGTGCGGTCCAGCCACTCGGGGACCTTCCAGCCCGTAGCCACCACCCCCAGGGCCAGCACCACCGCGTAGACCAGGGGCAGGCGCAGCATGTCCGCCACCGCGCGCCTCAGACCGCCCCTGCTGGCCCAGGCGGCGGTGACCCCGGCGATGAAGTTCCCCAAGGTGGCGTTCACCACGAACACCAGGGTGGCGGCCTGGAAGCCCGGCTGCCCGAAGGCGAACAGGGACACCGGCAGTCCGTAGTTTCCCGCGTTGTAGTGGAAGGTGGGCAGCACAAAGGCAGCCCGCCGGGCACCCCGCAGGCCCAGCACTGCCGAGACCGCCAGGCCGAGCACCACCATGGCCACGAGGTGGGCCACGCACGCGGCCAGCAGACGGGGTGCGGTACCGGAGGTGAGCGGCGAGCGCGTGAGGGACTGGAACACCAGGGCCGGCGCGAACAGGTACATGGAGACGGGCGCCAGGGAGGAGACCTCCACCGGCCGGTAGCGCCCCAGCAGGTAACCGGTGAGCACCAGCAGGAGCACAGGGCCGACGACGTTCAGCAGCACGGCCGCCGCACCCTGAGCCCCGCATCCCGCACGTCCCCCCGCTGCCGTGCCCCAAGCACGGCCACGCCACCCAGGCGGTCCCGGGCGGGGTCTGGGGTTTTTCCGTTGGGTCGGCCGGCCACGCTCCGCGGGTCCGGCTACGGGCGGGTCCGCCCTGAAGCGGCCCTGCGCTTGCCGCGCGGCCGCGTCACAGGCGCGGCCGCCTTGGGAAGCCGTTCCTCCTCCCACGTGACGATGCTGTGGAAGTACACCCGGTCTCCCTCGTCCAGGCCCCGGGTCACTTCGGTGATGTGGACGTTCTTGGCCCCGAACTCTCCGAGGGCGTACTCCACCGCAGCCTCCGGCTTCGCGTCCTCGCCGCAGGTGTAGATATCCAGGGCCACGTAGCCCGTCTCCGGCCACGTGTGCACGGACAGGTGGGACTCCGAGATGACCACCACGCCGCTCACACCCACGGGGGAAAACCGGTGGAAGGAGATGGCCCAGATCTGCACGCCGGCTACCTCCGCGGCCCGGGTGAGGATCTGCTCCACCCGTTCCACCTTGCTGATGACCTCCGGGTCGCACCCCGAGGCTTCCACGATGTAGTGGTGTCCCAGCGTGTCCATCGGCGCCCTCCGTGTCGCGGTCTCAACCCCCAAACGCACACGTCCCCGGGCGCCGCGGCCGCCGCGCCCAGGGACGCTTCGCTTTGATCAGCACCCATGCTAGGGACTGTGGGGCCCGGGGTCAAGAGAGCGCCGGAACGTTGGCGCGACGACGCGGCGAGCTCCAGCGCGCAGCCGACGGCCAGGCGTACGGAAGCCACGGGGTCGCGCCCAAAGAAGCCGGTCAGCAGGTCGTGACACCGGCCGCGTACAATGCGGTTGTGGCTGGGGACCGATACGTCCTCGCCGCGACGGCCGTGGCTGTCCTCGTCGGCTGCGCGGTGACCCTGCGCACCGGCCCGGTGGTCCTTTCGGGGATCTACGTGGCCGACGCGGCAGGGAACTCCGTCAGCGTGTACCCGCTGGACGCGTCCGGGGACGCACCCCCCGCGCGCTTCATCGCCGGGCCGTTCTCCCGGCTGCAGACGCCCGTCAGCCTGGTGCTGGACTCCTCCGACCACCTGTACGTGGCCAGCGTGTCCAGGAACCGCATCACCGTGTACGGTCCCGGTGCGGTGGGGAATGCCGGTCCGGTGCGGGTGGTGGAGGGACCCGACACCCTCCTCTCAGGTCCGTCCGGCGTTACCCTGGACGCCTTCGGCCGTCTGTACGTGGCGAACGCCGCACCGTCCCGGCTCACCGTGTACCCCGCGGGCGCGAACGGCAACGTCCGTCCCGTGCAGGTGGTGGAAGGAGGGCGGACCCTGCTGGCGGCGCCGCGCGGGATCGCCCTGGCGGGTGGGGAGCTGTTCGTGGCCAACTCCTCGGCCAACTCCACCCTGGTGTTCGACGCCTCGGCCTCCGGGGACGTCCCGCCCGTGCGGCAACTGTCAGGGGCTCTCACGGGGCTGTTCGAGCCGGCCGCGGTGGCCGTGGACACCTTCGGCTTCCTCTACGTGGCCAACGCGGCGGGAAACTCGGTGACCGTGTACCGGTCGACTGCATCCGGGAACGTCCCGCCGGAAAGGCGCCTCGCCGGCCCCGCCACCCGCCTTTCCACGCCTCGGGGCCTGGTGGTGGATCCCGCCGGCCTGCTGGTGGTGGCCAACGCGGGAGGTGACTCGGTCACCATCTACGCTCCCGCCGCCTCCGGCGATACCCCTCCGCTCCGTACCCTCTCGGGACCCCGGACGCAGCTCCAGTTGCCCTGGGGCGTGGCGGTGCGGCCGTGAGGCGTCAGCGGACCAGCCACCGGAAACCGGCCACCGCGCCCGTGCTCACCGCCGTCACCAAAACTCCCGCCCCCACCACGCCCAGCGCCACCGCGCCCCAGGCGCGCAGCTTCGGCACCCCCAGCAGCCAGCCCAGCAGGGTCCCCGCGTAGGCTCCGGTGCCGGGCAGCGGCACCGCCACGAACAGCGCCAAGCCCACCACCCCGTAACCGCGCACGTAGCCCTCGCCGCGGCGCCGGACCCGCTCCACCTGCCGGCCCACCCAGGGCCACCGGGAAAGCCACCGCGCGTAGCACCAGTCCAAAAAGGCCCATCCCACCGGCACCACCAGGAGGTTGGCCGCGGTGCACACCGCGAAGCTCACCACGGGCGGGTGCCCAACCGCCACGGCCACTGGAATGGCGCCCCGCAGCTCCACCCACGGGACCAGGCTCAGGGCGGCCGCCCACCAAAGGTCGCTCACCGGGCGCTCCGGATGCGGGCGCGCCGCGACTGCCGGCGCTGCTCCGCCTGTTCCCACCGCCGTCGCTCGGCCTCGGTCTGCGGCTGGTACGGAGGGAGGGGCCGCGGCCGGCCCGCGAAATCCGTGTGCACCAGGGTGACGAAGGTGCTGCAGGTATGGCGGACCTCCCCGGACAGCGGGTCCTCGCTGAGCACGCGCACACCCACCTCCATGGAACTGGATCCCACGTGGTTGAGGGCAGCGCGGTAGTGGACGATCTGCCCCACCCGGATGGGGTTCACGAAGTCCAGGGCGTCCACGGAGGCGGTGACCACCGGCCCCCGCGCGTAGCGCATGGCCACCATGGACGCCACCTCGTCCAGGTCCATCACCAGACGGCCCGCGAACATCAGGTTGCCCACGATGGCGTCCTCCGGGAACACCACCCGGCACGTCTCCAGGTGGTGGCGGGGCGGGGGTTCTTCGGCTTCCGGCCGGCGCCGCTGCAACAAGCGGTTCAGACGTCGCTCCCGCCGCTGCCGGGCCTCGGCCTGCAGCCGCTCCTCCTCCGGGTCTGTGGGAACCACCTGCGCGCCCGTGGGCCGCGGCCGGCCCTCGGCGTCCACGGCGACGAATCCCAGAAACGCCCGCGTAGCCAGGCGCCGGAGCCCCGTGGCGGGATCCTCCGCGTGGACCTCCACGTCCACCTCCATGGAGGAGCGGCCCGCGAGGGGGACCGTGGCCGCCAGCTGCACGATCTGCCCCGCCAGCACGGGGTGGAGGAAGTCCAGCTCGTCCATGGAGCCCAGCACCACCAACCCCCGCGCCAGCCGGGAAGCCGCGAGGGTCCCTACCGTGACGATCCAGCTCATCATGCGGCCGCCGTAGAGCGAGCCGCGGGCGTTGGTGTGCTCGGGGAACACCATCTCCACGGTCTCCGCGCGGGTCTGCGCCACGCTCAGGGAGCGGATCATGGAGCCTTCAGAAGACGTCCCCGCTCCGCACGGAGCCCGCCTCCACCCGGGCCCACGCCCGGTACCAGGAGGTGATGGGAAGCCTGCGATCCCGTCCGAAGGCCTTGGGGGTGATCTTCACGCCCGGCGGCGCCTGCCGCCGCTTGTACTCGCTGCGGTCCACCATCCGCACCACTCGGGCCACCACCTCTGGGTCGAATCCCGCGCGGACGATGTCCTCGGGAGGGGTGTCCTGCTCCACGTACATCTCGAGGATGGGGTCCAGCACCTCGTAGGGCGGAAGGGTCTCCTGGTCGGTCTGGCCGGGCCGCAGCTCCGCCGTGGGCGGCCGGGTGAGTACGCCCTCCGGAATCACGGGGCCCTTCCCGTTGCGCCACCGGGCGAGAGCGTACACCAGCGTCTTCGGCACGTCCTTCAGTACCGCGAACCCGCCCGCCATGTCCCCGTACAGGGTCGCGTAGCCCACGCTGAGCTCGCTCTTGTTCCCGGTGGTGAGCACGATCCCGCCCAGCTTGTTGGTCAGGGCCATCAGGTAGTTGCCCCGGATCCGCGCCTGGAGGTTCTCCTCGGTGACGTCAGACGGCAGCCCCTGGAACGCAGACCGCAGGGCCTCCAGGTACGCTTCGAAGGGCTCCCGGATGGGGAGGGTCAGCAGGCGGATCCCCAGATTGCGGGCCAGCTCCTCCGCGTAGCGGACGCTCTCCGAAGAGGTGAAAGGGGACGGCATGGACACCCCCACCACCGCCTCAGGGCCCAGGGCGTCCGTGGCCACCGTGGCCACCAGGGAGGAGTCCACCCCACCCGACAGCCCCACGAACACCTGGCGGAAGCCGTTCTTGCGCACGTAGTCCCGTGTGCCCACCACCAGGGCCCGGTACACCTCTTCCAGGTCTGGAAGGGGTTCCGCCACCACCGGGGCCACCGGCAGGGAGGGTTCCCGCAGCGGCACATCTACCACCACCGTAGGGCACAGGGAGATGTCCCCTACGGGGAACCGCTCCGACTCGTCCACGCCGGTTCGCCGCGCCCGGTGGCGCCGCGCCGCGGCCACATCTAGGTCGCACACCACCAGCGCCTCTTCGAACTGCGGCGCCCGCGCCAGCACCCGACCGTTCTGGTCCAGCACCACGCTGCCCCCGTCAAACACTAGCTCGTCCTGACCGCCCACGAGGTTCACGTAGCACAGCAGGACCCCGCAGTCGCGGGCGCGGGTCCGTAGCATCTCCTCCCGCTCCCGCCACTTGCCCCGGTGGTAGGGGGAGCCGTTGAGGTTGAGCACCACCAGGGCTCCGGCCCGCGCCTGCACCGCGCAGGGCCCGTCGGGGAACCAGATGTCCTCGCAGATGTTCACCGCTACGGGCACGTCCCCCAGAAGGAACAGGGGCGCCTGCTGGCCGGGCGCGAAGTACCGCTTCTCGTCGAACACTCCATAGTTGGGCAGCAGTCGCTTGTGGTATACGCCCTGCACCCGACCCCCCGCGCACACCGCCGCCCCGTTGTACAGGTAGTTGGCCCGATCCGCAAACCCCACGACGACCACCACGTCGGTGGCGTGGCGGGCCACCTCCTGCACCGCAGCCAGGTTGGCCTCCACGAAGTCCGGCTTCAGGAGCAGGTCCTCGGGCGGGTAACCGGTGATCGCCAGCTCCGGGAACAGCACCACGTGGGCCTCCCGCTGGCGCGCCTGGTGGATCTGCTCCGCGATGCGGCGGACGTTCCCCTCCAGGTCCCCCACCACAGGGTTGATCTGCGCCAAAGCCACCCGCAGCCGCCGCATCCCGATAGCAGTATCCCGCACCGTGCAGCCTGGGAAAAGCGGCTCAGGCCAGCCCGCGCACCTCGTGCAGGAAACGGATGACGGCCTCCACCCCGCCCCACAGCAGCGGGAGGTTCACCTTCTCGTTGGGCGCGTGCAGGTTGTCGTCGGGAAGCCCGAACCCGGTGACCACCACCGGCTGCCCCAGGACCCGGCTGAACAGGTCCACCACGGGGACCGACCCGCCCGCGCGCACGAACCGGGCGGGCGCCCCGTAGGCGGCCGACCACGCGCGGGCCGCGGCCTGCACCGCGGGTTGTTCGGGCGAGACGACCCAGGGGCGCCCCGTGTGCAGCTTGCGGACCGCCACCTCGTAAGCCGGGTGGGCGTTGCGCAGCAGGTACCGCTCGAAGGCCCGGTACACCCGGTCCGGGTTCTGGTCCGGCACCAGCCGCATGCTCACCTTGGCCACGCACCGGGCGGGTAGCACCGTTTTGGCTCCGGGCCCGCTGAACCCCCCGCCCATTCCGTGCACCTCCAGAGTAGGCCGCGCCCACAGCCGCTCCAGCAGGGAGTACCCTTCCTCCCCCACCGTGCCGCGCGCCCCGATGCTGCGGGCGAAGTCCTCCTCCCGGATGGGCAGGTCCCTCCAGGCGGCCCGCTCCGCCTCCGACGGCTCCCGCACCGGCCGGTAGAACCCCGGGATGCGGATCCTCCCGCGCCGGTCCCGCAGGGAGGCCAGCAGCCGCACCATCTCGTGGAAGGGGTTGGGTGCGGCTCCCCCGAAAGTCCCGGAGTGCAGGTCGCTAGAGGGCCCACGGATTTCGACCTCCGTGTACAGGATCCCCCGCAGCCCCACCGTGATGGACGGCACACCGGGCAGCACGAAGCCCGAGTCCATGACCAGGGCGCAGTCCGCCCGCAGGCGACGCCGGTGCCGGGGCACGTAGCGGGCGATCTCCAGCCCGCTGCTCTCCTCTTCCCCCTCCACCAGGACCTTGACGTTCACCGGCAGCCCGTCGGTGGCCAGCAGGCTTTCCAACGCGGTGAGGGTGGCGAACACGTGTCCTTTGTCGTCGGACGCCCCCCGCGCGTACAGGTTGTCCCCCCGCACGGTGGGATCGAAGGGCGGGCTTTCCCACAGCTCCAGCGGGTCGGCGGGCTGCACGTCGTAGTGGCCATAGACCAGCACCGTGGGCGCGCCCGCTAGCCCCACCCACTCCCCGTACACCAGGGGATGCTGGCGCTGGGAGGGCACCACCTCCACCCGGCGCAGGCCCACCCGGCGCATGCGGTCGGCCAGCCAGCGGGCGGCGCGCTCGCAGTCCGGCCCGTGCTCCGGCAGCGTGCTCACGCTGGGGATGGCCAGCCACTCCTTGAGCTCCTCCAAAAAGCCCGCGCGGCGCTCTCTGGCGTAGGCGATGGCGCGTTCCATGAGCTCCTCCCCGCAGCCCTCTCACGGGCCGCCAGGGAGCAGTACGACTCCAAAGCAGCCGAACCCTTCCGCCCGAGACCGGGCGAGCTCACCGCCGCCCGCTTCCCCAGCCCGAGCACGTGACGCCCCCTTCGGGGAAGCCTGGTGCCAGCGGGCGATGACGATAAACTGGGCAGAGGGACAACCCGGAATGGGGCCCAACTCCGCCTTGGAGGGAGTGGTTCGGGCCGACGGCGAAAAGGCCACGAGACGTGCGGGGCCAGCGGGGTTCAACCCGCCGGAGCCCTGAGGAGGAGAGCGATGACCGACCGCGTGCTGGAGATGTTCCGCGAGCTCACGGAGACGCCGGGCGTGCCGGGATTCGAAGAGCCCGTCCGCGCGGTCCTGCGCAGGCACCTGAGCCCCCTGGGCGAGATCCTGCAGGACCGCCTGGGTAGCCTCGTGGCGCGCAAGGAGGGGACGCGGCCGCAGCCCAGGGTGATGCTGGCCGGTCACATGGACGAGATCGGGTTCCTCGTTACCCGCATCACCGACGAGGGCTACCTCAAGTTCCAGACCCTCGGCGGGTGGTGGTCGCAGGTCATGCTGGCCCAGCGGGTCTGTGTGTGGACGCGTCAGGGGCCGGTGCTGGGGGTCATCGGTAGCAAGCCGCCGCACCTGCTGGAGGAAGAGGAGCGCAAGAAGCCCGTGGACGTGAAGGACATGTACATCGACGTGGGCGCCTCCAGCCGCGAGGAGGCGGAGCGGTTCGGCATCCGCCCGGGCGACCCCGCGGTCCCCGACTCGCCGTTTACGGTCCTCCACAACCCCAAGCTGATGGTGGCCAAGGCGTGGGACAACCGGTTCGGCTGCGCCGTGGTGGTGGAGGTCCTCCGCGCCCTGCAGGAGGAAGCGCACCCCAACACCGTGTACGGCGTGTGCAGCGTGCAGGAGGAGGTGGGCCTGCGGGGCGCCCAGACCGCTTCCCACCTGGTGCAGCCCGACGTGGGGATCGCTCTGGACACGGGGATCGCGGGCGACACCCCCGGCGTGAAGCCGGACGAGGCGCAGGCCAAGCTCGGCAAGGGCCCCGTGATCCTGCTGTACGACGCCACCCTGATCCCCCACGTGCGGCTGCGGGACCTGGTGGTGGAGACCGCGGAGGCGGAGGGGATCCCCTACCAGTTCGACCGGGTGGCGCGGGGCGGCACGGACGCGGGCCGCATCCACACCTTCGGCGTGGGCGTGCCGTCCATCGTGATCGGAGCCCCGGTTCGCTACATCCACAGCCACAACGCGGTCCTGCACCGGGACGACTTCGAGGCCACCGTGCGGCTGGTGACCGCGGTGATCCGCCGGCTGGACGCCGCCACCCTGGAACGGTTGGTCAGCTGATGCCCTCTCCATCGTCCGGCGCGGGGCTGTGGCTGGCGCGGCTGGCCACCGGGGACAGCCGTCGGCGCTTCGGCCGCTACCTCCTGGCCGGTTGCGCCGCGGGCTTCCTCGCCACCGGGGCCGCACTGGGCTGGGAGCGGTGGTTCTTCTGGGCCATGCTGTGGGGGGCTGGGGTTTTCGTGCCCCTCCGCCTGGGCGTAGAGCTCGTCGGTGCCCGTGGCCAGCAGGTGCGCGCCAGCTACCGGGAACACTTTCCAGACCGCATCACCCCAGCGAACCTGCCGCTGGTGGCCCAAGGGGTGTACGAGCGGGAGGTCCTGATGCCCCGTATCGTCACCCCACCGTACGCGGCCAAGGTCCACGAGGTGGTGGTGGCGGTGGGCCGGGCGGCTCTGACGCGGCCCGATCCCGGAGAGGTGCTGCGGCGCGCCGCCTGGCGTCTGGTGGGCGTGGCGGACGGGTGGATGGCGGAGATGCGGGCCGCGCGGGAAGCGGACCCTATGTCCACCAACATCCAGGCGCGCTGGCAGGGGGTACGGTCTCTGGCAGTTCTGGCCGCCGCGGCCCGGATCCTGGTCTCCCTATCCGAGGAGCTGTCCGGGCTGCCCTTCTCCGCGCCGGGCCTGGACGCGCAAAACGTACGCGCGTTCCTGGACGACGCCCTCGCCTACCTGGACCGCGCGGCCCTGGACCCCGACGTCCCGCCCTGGACCGGCGTGCTGCTGGGAGTGTGGACACCGGAGGCGGCGGAGCTACGCACGGCCTGGGACGTCTACCTGGAGGTCACCGGTCCGGCGCCTTCGCGCCTGGCTGCCGTGGTGGAGCAGCTGGTGGAAGGATGACCCTCTTCCTGACCGAGGCGGAAGTGGCGTCCTTGGTGTCGGTCCCGGAGCTGGTGGACGCGCTGGAGCAGGCTTTCCGAGACAAGGCGGCGGGGCTGGCGGCCAACGTACCCAGGGGCCGTGCCACCCTGCCCGGAGGCACCGTGCTGCACGTGATGTCCGCAGCCTGGGGCCCCGGGGGCGTCACCGGCCTGAAGGCGTACACCACCTCCCGGGAGGGCGGGCGGTTCCTGGTGCTGCTGTACGACGAGCGGGGCCGCCTGCTGGCCCTCCTCCAGGCAGACACCCTGGGCCAGCGGCGCACCGGCGCGGCCACGGGTCTTGCTACCCGCTACCTGGCCCGGGAGGACGCCCGCACCGTGGCGGTTCTCGGCGCTGGGTGGCAGGCCCGCACGCAGCTGGAGGCGGTGTGCGCGGTACGGTCCATCCAGCGCGCGTGGGTGTTCAGCCGGACGCCCGAACGCCGCGAGCGGTTCGTACAGGAGATGAGCCGGCACTTAGGGCTGCCCGTCATCCCCGCCTCCTCCGCGGAGGAAGCGGTACGGGAGGCGGACGTGGTGTGCACCATCACCACCGCCCGCGACCCGGTCCTGCTGGGCCGCTGGCTTCGGCCCGGGGTGCACGTCAATGCCGCGGGCTCCAACTGGGCCCACCGCAGGGAACTGGACGCGGAGGCGGTGGCCCAGGCACACCGGGTGGTGGTGGACGACCTCCCTCAGGCCAGGGTGGAGTGCGGGGACCTGATCCAGGCGGCCGCGGAGGGAGCCTTCCAGTGGGACCGCGCCGCGGAGCTGGGGGACGTGGTGGCAGGGAAGGTGCAGGGTCGCGCATCCGCGCAGGAGGTGACCCTGTTCTGCTCCCAGGGCATCGCCCTGGAGGACGTGGTGGCGGCACGCCTGGCCTACGAGCGCGCCCGCGCCCGGGGGGTCGGGCGCCAGCTGGACCTGGGACTGGACGGACCGTGACCGGCGCCCTGCTGGAGGTGGCGCGAGCCTCCGAGGTGGTGGTCCTCGGCGGCGGCTGCTACGGCTGCTTTCACGCCCGGCAGCTGGTGAAGGCGGCACAGCGGGGCCGGCTGCGCTACCGGCGGCTGGTGGTGGTGGACCGCAACCCGCAGGCGCGCGCCCACGCTGAGCTGGCCGGCGAGGCGGAGGTGGTCACCGCGGACTGGGCCGCGTTCCTGGTGGACTACGTGCCCGCCGCCCCCGCCGACGCGCAGCTCGTGCCCGCCCCTTTTGCCCCCCACGTGTTGGCGGACT
This sequence comes from uncultured bacterium, assembly GCA_938028835.1. Taxonomy (GTDB): domain Bacteria; phylum Sysuimicrobiota; class Sysuimicrobiia; order Sysuimicrobiales; family Sysuimicrobiaceae; genus Tepidifontimicrobium. Next base: position 167,507 of record CALIMJ010000006.1, read on the forward strand.
GGCTGGTGGCCTCCCTGCGGCGCCTGCGCCCGCAGCTGCGCGTGTCCCGGCGTCCCCTGCCCGGGTCTTACCCGGTGGCTTACGACGTCACCGTGGAGGACCGGCGCTACCTGAGCGAGGCGGCCTGGCGGTGCCCGGCCACGTGTCCGGAGCCGGAGGTGTGCCCGGCCACGCGGGGCCCGCGCAGCTGGGACCTGGCCAGCACCGTGCTGCAGTACTCGGACCTGCCGGTGCTGCACTTCTCGTGCCTGCACTTCGCGTACGGTGTCGGCACCATCCCGCTGCGGTCCCTGCAGGAGGCGCTGCACTGGCTGGTGGATCGAGCCGCACCGGGTCAGCAGGTCGCGGTCCTCACGGCGTCGCACTGTCACGGTGTCGGCACGTGTCTGGTGCTGGAGCAAGGGTGAAAACCTGCCCGAAAAGGGGCAAGGAGGAGGGAACGAGGTGAAGGTGTCGGCCTCGGACCGACCGTGGGACCGGCTGGCCTGCGACGTGCTGGCGATCCCCGTGAGATCCGGAAAGCCCCTGGAGGGCCTGCAGCCCCTGGACGACGCCCTGGGCGGCTGGCTGCGCGACGCCGTGGCGCTGGACCACTTCGAGGGCAAAAGGGACACGGTCCTGCAGGTTCTCACCCACGGCCGCCTTCCCACCGCGCGGGTCCTCCTGGTAGGGACGGGCGCCGCCGAGGATCTCGCGGAGGCCAGTCGCCGGGCCGCGGCGGCCGCGGCCCGGCAGGCACAGGCGCTACGGGCCAAGCGGCTGGGGATCTGGCCGGGAGCCTTCCCACCGACCCCCGAGGTGGCGGCTGCCCTGGTGGAGGGGGCCCTGCTGGGCGCCTACCGCTACACCCGCTACAAACCCGACCCGACCCCCAGCCTGGAGTCCGTGGAGGTGGTGGGCGTGCGCGGTGCCGCCGCCGCGGTGCGCCGCGCACGGGTGCTGGCGGAGGCTACGTACTTCGCCCGGGACCTGGTGAACGGACCGCCCAACGAAGTGACCCCAGCGTCCCTGGCCCGCATCGCTCGCCAGCTGGGCCGCCAGGAGGGGCTGCGCGTGCAGGTCTTCGGGCCCCCGCAGCTGCGCCGGATGGGCGCAGGCGCCATCCTGGCCGTCGGGGCCGGCAGCCGCCAGCCACCGCAGATGATTGTACTGGACTACCGGCCGCCCCGCGCCCGGAAGACCTACGTGGTGGTGGGCAAGGGGGTCACCTTCGACGCCGGCGGGCTGAACATCAAGTCCCATGAGGGCATGGAGACCATGAAGGCGGACATGGCGGGCGCCGCGGCGGTGCTGGCCTGCCTGCGGGCCCTGCCGGCCCTGGGGATCCCGCACCGCGTGGTGGGCGTGGTGGGTGCGGTGGAGAACCTGCTGGGGGAGGCGGCCTTCAAGCCCGGGGACGTAGTCCGGGCCCTGGACCGTCAGACCATCGAGATCACCAACACGGACGCGGAAGGGCGGGTGGTGCTGGCCGACTGCCTGGCCTACGCCCGCCGCTACCGTCCGGACGCGGTGGTGGACCTGGCCACCCTCACGGGGGCCGCCATCGTGGCCCTGGGGTACCATGCGGCAGCCATCCTGGGCAACGACCGGGACCTGGTTCGCAGTCTCGTGGAAGCAGGGCAGCGAGCGGGGGAGCGTCTGTGGGAGCTGCCCCTGTACGAGGAGTTCGTGGAGGCCATGCGGGGCGAAGTGGCGCAGTGGAAGAACTCCGGTGGCCGTTACGGAGGAGCGCAAAAGGGAGCGGCGTTCCTGCGCGCCTTCGTGGGACCCCACCCGTGGGCGCACCTGGACATCGCAGGCGTCGCTTTTCTGGACAAACAGGAGGGCCAGGCGCCGCACCTGCCCAAGGGGGCCACGGGCTTCGGCGTCCGGACCCTGCTGCGGTGGCTCGCGGAGGGATAGCGGTGCCCCGGAACCTTGCGGTGGACGCGGTGGGCTGGCTCGGCGCCGCGCTTTTGCTGTGCGCCTATTTCCTGGTGTCCAGCCGGCGGGCGCACGGCGGGAGCCTGGTCTACCAGGGGCTCAACGCGGCCGGCAGCGTCCTGCTGGGCGTCAACAGCCTGTACTACGGCGCGGTCCCCTCGGCCTTCGTGAACGTGGTGTGGCTGGCCATCGCCATCTACGGTGCCCTCCGGGGCGCCCGGGAGCCCGCGGCGCACTGAGGAGGAGGACCTACGTGCCTTCCCGACGACGCGCCCGCCCCTGGGCCTCCTCCACCAGCCGCCAGGCTGCCTCCGCCCCACCCCACCCGTAGATCTCCACCGGCTTGCGCTCCAGCTCCTTGTACACCGCGAAGAAGTGCTCCACCTCCCGCAGGAAGTGGGCCGGCACCCCCCGCAGGTCTGTCACCCCGTCGAAGCGGGGGTCTGCCACGGGGACTGCCAGGATCTTCTGGTCCCGGCCCTTCTCGTCCCGCATGTCCAGCACGCCGATGGGACGGACCTCCACCAGGCACCCCGGAAAGGTGGGCTCGAAGGTGAACACGAGGACGTCCAGGTGGTCGCCGTCCTCCGCCAGGGTGTCTTCCAGGAAGCCGTAGTCCGCGGGGTAGTGGAGGGGAGAGTACAGGACCCGGTCCAGCCGTACGCCCCGGACCGGGTCCCACTCGTACTTGTTCCGGCTGCCCCGCGGGATCTCCACCCGGGCCAGCACGCTGCGGCCGCTCACGGGCTCTTCTCCTTCCAGTCCATCACCCACACCTCGCGGTAGCTGGGGAGGGGTGTGGCCTCCACCCGGTGGCCCACCCGGGTCACGTTGCGCTTGCCCGCCAGGAACTCCTCCACGGGCGCGAGGGGCCACGTGGGGTTGGCCTCCGTGCGGTAGTGCATGGGGATCACCACCCGCGCCTGGAGGCGGTTGACCACCATCTCCGCGGTCCGGGCGTCGATGGTGTAGTGGCCGCCCACGGGCACCATGAGGATGTCGGGCCTGAGGGCGCCCTTGTAGGCACCCTCGTGGAAGTTGGTGCCCTCCAGGTCGTGCCCCAGGTCCCCGCAGTGCAGGATCTTCAGGCCGTCCACCTCGATGCGGAACATGGCGTTTTTGCCCCGCTGCGCGCCGTGCGCGTTGTCGTGGTAGGTGGGGATGGCCACCACCCGGACTCCCTCCACCGTCTCCCGCACCTCCGCGTGCTCCCTGCCGCCGTCCCGTAACCCGCGGATGACCCGGGGCGAGCCCGTGGCCGCCTCCACGTAGTTGTGGTCGAAGTGCTCGTGGCTCACGAGCACCAGGTGGGCCGCCACCCGCGGCACGGGGTAGCCCACCTGGTCGTTGAACGGGTCGATCAGGATCCGCTTGCCTTCCCGGCTCTCCAGGAGGAAACAGGCGTGCCCGAAGTAGGTGATCTTCATGGGCCGCACCTCCCCGCAGCGCCTTCACGGTTCGGTTACGCGGTCCCTCCTCTCCCTCCCTTCCCCGGAGCCGACCTGCGGCCTCACCACAGGGCGAAAACCCGGCACGGGCCCCCAGACCCTCCCGCCACCTTGGGGGCGCCCACGAATACCCAGGCGCCCGCGGGCGGGATCCGGGCAAGGTTGGCTAGATTCTCCAGTCCCCAGCGGTTGGCCGGAAGCCAGGTGCGGTGCGTCTTGAAGTCCTTGGAGGGCCCGAAGTCCAGGCTCAGGGTGTCCACCCCGATTCCCACCACGTCGCGTTCCCGGAGCAGGAACTCCACGGTGTCCGGGTGGAACCCCGGGAAGTGCATCACCCCTGAGCTGTCAGGGTTGCGGAAGGCCTGGGAGCTTCCCACCCGGGACTCCCAACCGCTGTGCATGAACACCGCGGCGCCGCGGGGGAGGCGCCCGTACCGGCGCTCCCAGGCCCGGATGTCGTCGGGCATCACCCGCGCGTCGGGATCCTTGGCGGCGCGCTCGTGGATGTGCACCACCGCCACGGGTGCCACCAGCACTGCAGGGGCCAGCTGTTCCACCGTGCGGGCCCCTTCCCCGAAGTGGGCGGGCGCATCCATGTGGGTGCCGATGTGTTCGAAGTAGCTGATGTTCAGCCCGTAGTACCCGTCCTTCTGGACCGTGACCGCTACCTCCGTCCTGAACACCGGCTGGCCGGAGAAGGACGGGAACGTCGGCTTGAGGGTGTGAGGTCCTGGACCCTGCGGAACCCGGGCATCCGGGGCGCCGCCAGAACCTCTCGAGGCCCCAGCAGGCGGGAGCCCACCGCGCCCGCGGCCACCCCGGCTAGGGACTTCAGGAACCTCCTCCGGCTCACCTCCTCCGCCACCGCCTCCATCACCACGGGACCGCACACGGCCACCACCCCCTCCGGTCGTTTTTGACGGTGGTACGGGACCGCCAGCCCGGATTCCTGCTCCCCGGTGCGAAGCCGCCGGCGTGGTATCATCCGGCCCGGACCCGGTGGGGATTCAGGAGGGCAGCGAAGCTTGGGATTTCCGGAGGAGCTGGAGTACCTGCGGCAACAGACCCCGCTGACCGAGCAGGTGGCCCAGTCCGTGCGTGCCCGGGGCTTGGACGGCCTGCGGGTGGCGTTTTCGGTGCACCTGGACATCAAGACCGTCCCCGTCCTCGAGGCGGTGCAGGACGCGGGCGCACAGATCCTGGTGGTCACCTGCAATCCCGCCACCGTACGCGACGAGGTCTGCGACTACCTTCGGGCGCGTGGGGCAGGCGTGCGCGCGTGGGCGGGGATGTCCGACCGTGACTGGGAGGACAGCTTCCGGTGGGCGTTGGAGCAAGGGCCCCCGTACCTGTGCGAGATGGGCGCGGAGCTGGCGACCCGCGCGGCCCGCCAGCCGTCCCTGGCTGGAGCCGTGCGGGCCGCCATGGAGGCCACGGGAACCGGCATCCAGCGCCTCCGGGGGCTGAACCTGACGTTCCCCGTGCTGGACTGGAACGCCCTCTCCCTGAAAGAGGGCCTTCACAACCGATACCTGGTGGGCTTGGTGACGTGGACCACGTTCCTGGAGGTGGCCCGCGTCACCCTGTACGGCAAGCGGGTGCTGGTGGTGGGCTACGGCCCCGTGGGCCAGGGCGTGGCCGAGTACGCCCGGTTGCTCGGCGCCGTTCCCGTGGTCGCGGAACTCGCGCCCGACCGCCAGCTCCTGGCGTGCCACGCGGGGTGCGAGGTGGCCAGCCTCGAAGACGCCCTTCCCACCGCGCACGTGGTGGTCACCGCTACGGGGCGGGAACGCGTCCTCAGGGAAGAGCACTTCCACCTCCTCCGGGACGGTGCGTTCCTCCTCAACGTGGGCCACTCCAACCGCGAGCTGGACACCGACGCCCTCCGCCGGCACCCGACCCGCCGGCTGCGCACCCACGTGGAGGAGGTCCGCCTCCCGGGCCGGCGGGTGTACCTCCTTGCGGGAGGGGCGATGTTCAACCTGGCCGCAGGCCCGGGCGACCCCTACGACGCCTTCGACCTCACGTCGGCCCTGATGTTGGCAGGCCTGGACCACCTGTTCCAGCACGGGCACCGGTACCCGCCCGGCCTGCACCCCATGCCCCGGGAGGTGGAGCTAAAGGTGGCTTCCCTGGCCGCACGGATGGCCCGTGCGGGCCCCTAGCCCGTCCGCGGGCCGAACCGGTCAGGCCTCAACAGCTCCAACTCCGCGGGCTCCTCCCCGGCGACCACGCGTGCCACCAGCTCCCCGGTGACGGGCGCCAGCGAGATCCCCAGGGTCCCGTGGCCGGTAGCCACCACGAGGTTCTCCAGCCCGCGCGGCCTGCCCACAGCCGGCAGCCCGTCGGGAGTGCACGGCCGGAGGCCCGCCCAGGCCTCGCCGCCTTCGGGGTCCAGTTCCAGGTAGCGCGAAGCCGCCCTGCGGATGGCTGACAACCGTGTTGGGTTCAGCTCCTCGCTCCACACGCCCAGCTCCAGGGTGCCCGCCAGCCGTACCCTTGGAGGCCCCTCCGGGTCCGGAAGCGGGGTCACCGCCACCCGTGCCTCGCTCAGCATGAGGGGGATCTGTGGTGTGGACCGGCCGGGCAGGGTCACGCTGTACCCCTTGGCAGGCAGCAAGGGAAAGCGCACCCCCACCGACCGCAGGAGCAGCGCACTCCACGCCCCCGCGGCCAGCACCACCGCTGCCGGCCGGACCTCCCGGTCGTCCAGCTCCACCGCTACGGACGTGCCGTGGCGGACCAGCCGCGCGTGGCAACGGGTGCGCACCTCCACACCCAGCTGCCTGGCCCACTCCATAAGGCCTGTCACCAGCCTCGCAGGGTCCAGGTGCGCGTCCTCCGGAAAGTACACCGCGCCCGTCACCTCGCGCCGCAGCAGCGGCTCCCGCGCTCGGGCGGCTTGGCCTTCCAGCACCTCCGCGGCGACCCCCTCGCGGCGGAGCAAATCCAGCTCCTGAAGGAACGCCCGGTACTCCGCAGGCTCGAGGAACACGGAGAGCGAGCCAGCCCGCCGCCACCCGAAGTCAGGCGCCCGTGCTGCCAGTTGCTCGTACAGCTCGACGCTGCGCCGCTGCAGACGCACCAGGAGGGGGACGGCGCGGCGGACGTGGGATTCCGTGCTGGACCTCCGAAACTGCCACAGCCACTTCCACAGGCTGGCGTCCGGCCGCAGGGGCACGTACAGGGGGCTGTGGGGGTCCAGCGCCCACCGCAGGCCGCGCCGCAGGACGCTGGGTTCCGCCAGGGGCACGCTGTGGGACGGCACCACCCAGCCCGCATTTCCCCACGACGCGCCCGCGCCAGGCCGGTCCCGCTCCAGGACCACCGCACGCAGGCCCGCCTCCGCCAGCGCGCAGGCGCAGCACAGGCCCACAGCGCCGGCACCCACCACCACCGCCTCCGGGTTCGCCAACGACACCACTACGCCCCCTTGACAGTCTAGACGGCGGCGCTACGCTGTAGGCAGGGCCGCGACGCCCGCCGAAGTGGCGGGCGTCGCTTGCTTTTTGGGGGAGCGGGAATGCGCGCCACCCGCGGCGTGGCAGCAGTGCTGGGTGTGTTGGCGGGGGCCGGTCCGGTGTGGGCGCCGGACCCCACAAGACCGCCACCCTGAAGGCCGACCCCACGGCACCCGTCAACTTCACGTGGACCTTGGTGGCTGCCTTCCTGGTGTTCTTCATGCAGGCCGGGTTCGCCCTCCTGGGCGCGGGGCTGATTCGGTCCAAGAACACCGTCAACTACCTCACGAAGAGCTTCCTGGACTTCTGCATGGCCTCGCTGTCCTTCTGGGCGTTCGGCTTCCCCCTGATGTTCGGCGGCTCGAGTGCGGCGCCGGGGCTCGAGCGCGGCAACCCGTGGGTGGGCTGGTCGGGCTTCTTCCTGGCGGGCGAGGCCTACGACGTGCGCACGATGATGGTCTGGTTCTTCCAGATGGTGTTCGCCGCCACCGCGGCCACCATCGTGGCCGGGGCGGTGGCGGAGCGGATGCGGATCACCGCTTACCTGGCCTACAGCTTCCTGGTGGGGGCGCTGATCTACCCCGTCTACGGACACTGGATGTGGGGCGGGGGCTGGCTGTCGAACCTGCCCCTGGGCGCAGGCGCCCGCGACTTCGCGGGATCCAGCGTGGTGCACGCCGTGGGCGGCCTCGTGGGGTTGGCGGGAGCTGCCATGGTGGGCCCGCGGATCGGCAAGTTCAACCCGGACGGCTCACCCAACCCCATCCCGGGCCACAACATGGCGTACGTGGTCACGGGCACCTTCATCCTCTTCTTCGGCTGGTTTGGGTTCAACCCCGGCAGCACCCTCGCCGCCACCGACCTGCGCATCGCCGCCATCGCCACCAACACCCTGCTGGCGGGGGCCGCGGGTGCGGTGGTGGCCGTGTACTACAGCCTCGCCCGGACCGGCAAGGCGGACCTGGCCCTGAGCTGCAACGGAGCCCTGGCGGGCCTGGTGAAGATCACCGCGCCCTGCGCGTACGTGGCCCCATGGGCCGCGGTGGTGATCGGGGCCCTGGCCACGGTGGTGATGATGCTCACCGCCGCCTTCGTGGAACGGATCCTCAAGGTGGACGACCCGGTGGGGGCGGTGGCGGTGCACGCCGGGGGCGGCCTGTGGGGAACCCTGGCCGTGGGGATCTTCGCCGACGGCACGTACGGGAACGTGGCGGGGCTCGTTACCGGGCAGTGGGGCCAGCTGGCAGCCCAGGCGGTGGCGGTGGTGGCGGTTACCGTGTGGTCCCTGGGCACCGGATTCCTGATGTTCTGGGCTCTGAAGAAGACCATGGGTCTGCGGGCGCCGCGGGAGGAGGAACTGAGCGGGCTCGACCTCCCGGAGCACGGTACCCTCTGCTACCCGGAGGAGCTGGTGCCGCTGGCGGGCCCCGTGGGCCGCGCGTGAGGTTGAGGGAAGGAGGTGGGCGCTGTGACGTGGGAAGCGTGGCTCGGCGTAGCGGCCTTCGTGATCCTGTTCAGCCTGTGGTCGCTGTTACCCAGCCGGTTCCTGAAACGCACCACGACCAGCGAAAAACAGACGAGGACGGTTCCGTCGACGCCCCTCCAGCCAGCCGCGGCACCGGCGCGGGCCCGGCCCAGCCAGGCCGCGGCGGTGGAGCTCGGGCTGGTCCGCAACCCCGCGTTCGGGCACGGTGCGGACCGCAGTCTGCCCCGGTACTTCTACGTGGTGCACAACGGCGACAGCGAGGCGCGCCTGCCCGTGTACTGGGAGCCGCGGCCCACTTCCCGGGACCCCCTGGTGCGGGAGGTCTATCGGGTGCGGGTGGCCGGCCGCACCCTGGAAGCGGGTAACCTGCAGGTGCTGGGCGCCCAGCTCCGGGACGCGCTGGGCAGCCTTCTCGCCACCGGCCGTCCGCCCCGCTTCTGGCTGGTGAACGGCACTTCCGCGGTCCCCGTGTACCGCGAGGGGGAATCCTACGTGGCCCTCACGGACGGCCCCAGGCTGTGGGGAAAGGACTTGGGGGAACTCGTGGCCCGGTACGCCCATTACCTGGCGTCCTGCAACGGCGGACAGTGCGCACCGGTCACCGCGGCCCTGTTCTCGCCCGCGGACCTGGACGTGCACTGGCCGGAGCTGGTGTGGGCGGGTCCCGGTGTGTGGATCCCGGTCTTCGCAGTGGACGGCGGATTGGCCGCCTTCGGGCCGCGGGATCGAACCTGGTTGGTGCCGGCCGGGCCCAGGGCGGTGCTGGATCTGTGGGAACGCGTGGGGAACGACCTAGTGGCCCGGGGCCTCCTGCAGCACCCCGCCGCCCTGTGGGGCAGTGACGTCAGCGAATCCACCCGATCGGCGCTGCTGGCCTCGAGCCAGCCCACGGGGCTTGTACTGCGCTTCGTCCGCTTCCACCCGTCGGGTGCCGCCCGCGTAACGTTGCCGGTCCTGCGCCTGGGGAGTCGGGTGTTCGCCACCTGCGGGGAGCTGTCCTGCCTGCACGTGGCGGCTGACCCCGCGACCCTGCGGGAGTACCTGTCCGCGCACCTGGCGCAAGCGGGGGCGGTGGCGGGGCTTCAGGACGTGGCGCTGGACGAGGACGGCACCTCTTCCCGCCAGACCGCCGACGCGGGGGGCCTACGCCTGGGCGTCGCTTCGTCCCACGCGTGAGGAGGTGGTGGACGTGACCTGGCTGTGGTGGGTGGTCCTGGCGGTGCTGGCCACCGCCGCCGGGGTGGTGTGGGCGGTCCGGTACACCAAGGTGGGCCCCAACGAGGTGCTCATCATCTCCGGGCGGCGGCGCACGGTGACGGGTCCGGACGGCCGGCGGCGGACCGTGGGCTACCGGCTGGTGCACGGCGGCGGCACCTTCGTGTGGCCCATCAAGGAGAAGGTCCAGCGCATGTCGTTGGAGCTCATGACCCTGGAGGTCCGCACCCCGGAGGTGTACACGGTGAACGCCATCCCCGTCACCGTGGACGGCGTGGCCCAGGTCAAGATCAAGGGCGACGAGGACAGCATCGCGGTCGCCGCGGAGCAGTTCCTCTCCCGCTCCCGGGACGACGTGATGCGGACGGTACTGCAGACCCTGGAGGGCCACATGCGGGCGGTCCTGGGCACCCTCACGGTGGAGGAGATCTACCGCGGCCGCCAGGAGCTGGCGCGCCGCGTCCGGGAGGCCGCGAGCGAGGACCTGCACAAGATGGGCATGGAGATCGTCTCCCTCACCATCCGCAACGTGACGGACAGCCAGGGCTACCTGGAGGCCCTGGCACGACCCCGCATCGCCCAGGTGAAGCGGGACGCGGTGAAGGGGGAGGCGGAGGCGGAGAGGGAGGCGCAGCAGGCGCGCTTCCAAGCGGAGACCGCCATCGCGCAGGCGCAGCGGGACATGGAGCTCAAGAAGGCGGAGTACGAGGCGGAGGTCAAGGCCAAGCGGGCGGAGGCGGACCTGAGCTACGACCTCCACCGCTACCGCATCGCCCAGCGGGTGAAAGCGGAGGAGATCCAGGTGGGCATCGTGGAGCGGGAGAAGCTGGTGGAGCTGGAGGAGCGCGAGGTGGCCCGCAAGGAGAAGGAGCTGCTGGCCACCGTCCTCAAGCCCGCCCAGGTGGAGCGCCAGCGGACGGAAGTGCTGGCGGAGGCGGAACGTTACCGCCTGGAGGCGGAGGGGCTGGGCCGAGCCGAGGAGATCAAGGCCCAGGGGGCCGCGGAGGCGGAGGTCATCCGCCTGAAGGGCCTGGCGGAAGCGGAGGCCATGCGGAAGAAGGCGGAGTCGTGGAGCCAGTACAACGAGGCGGCGGTGACGGAGCTCATCGTGCGGGTGCTGCCCGAGCTGGCCCGGGCGGTGTCCGAGCCCCTCGCGAAGACCGAGCGCATCGTGGTGGTGAACGCGGACGCCTCCGGCGCCGGGGTGTCCCGGATCCCCGCGGACGTGGCCCGGGTGGTGGCCCAGCTGCCGACCCTGGTGGAGTCCCTCACCGGGGTGAAGCTGGAGCAGCTGCTGGAGCGGGTCCCCGACCTCCACCGCGCGCAGCCCGCATCCGAACCTGCGTCCGCCGCACCGCAGTCGTAAGGAGGGCGCCATGGCGGTGGTCCGTCAACGAGTCCGCGAGCAGCCGGTCGCCACCCCGGAGGACGTGCTGGAGCTGTGCGAGCGCCGCGGGATCCAGATGGTGGACCTGCGGTTCACGGACCTGGTGGGCGGTTGGCAGCACTTCTCCGTGCCCGTGGAGGAGCTCTCGGAGGACCTGTTCGTGGAGGGGGTGGGCTTCGACGGCAGCAGCATCCGAGGGTTCCAGGACATCCACGAGAGCGACATGATCCTCCTCCCCGATCCGCGGACCGCCCGGGTGGACCCCATGACCCAGACCCCCACCCTGATCCTGGTCTGCGACGTGTACGACCCCGTGACCCGGGAGCGCTACAGCCGAGACCCGCGGGGGGTGGCCCAGCGGGCGGAGGACTACCTGGTGCGCACCGGCATCGCCACCACCAGCTACTGGGGCCCCGAGGCGGAGTTCTTCGTGTTCGACGACGTGCGGTTCGACCAGAACGTCCACTGCGGGTACTACTTCGTGGACTCCGCAGAGGGCGCGTGGAACACCGGGCGGGACGAACGCCCCAACCTGGGCTATAAGCCCCGGTACAAGGAGGGCTACTTCCCCGTCCCGCCCACGGACAGCCTGCAGGAGTTCCGGTCCCAGCTGGTGCGGAAGATGCGGGAGGCCGGAGTGGAGGTGGAGGTCCACCACCACGAGGTGGCCACCGCGGGACAGTGCGAGATCGACCTGCGCTTTTCGACCCTCACGGACATGGCGGACCGGGTCCAGGTGTACAAGTACCTGGTGAAGACCTTCGCCCGCGAGCACCTGAAGACCGCCACCTTCATGCCCAAGCCCCTGTTCGGCGACAACGGGAGCGGCATGCACACCCACCAGAGCCTGTGGTACGAGGGGCGCAACCTGTTCTACGACCCCCGCGGCTACGCGCAGCTCAGCGAGCTGGCCCTGTACTACATCGGCGGCCTGCTGAGGCACTCCCCCGCCCTGCTGGCCTTCTGCGCCCCCACCACCAACTCCTACCGCCGGCTGGTGCCGGGCTATGAGGCCCCCGTCAACCTCGTCTACTCGCAGCGGAACCGGAGCGCCGCCATCCGGATCCCCGTGTACTCCACCCACCCCAAGTCCAAGCGGGTGGAGTACCGGCCCCCGGACCCCAGCTGCAACCCGTACCTCGCGTTCGCGGCCATGCTCATGGCAGGGCTCGACGGCATCCTCAACCGCATCGACCCCGGTCCCCCCATGGACGTGGACCTGTACGAGCTCTCTCCTGAGGAGGCCCGGCACGTGCGGCAGGTGCCCGGGTCCCTCGAAGAGTCGTTGCGGGCCCTCGAAGAGGACCACGAGTTCCTCCTGCGGGGAGGGGTGTTCACGGAGGACCTCATCGAGACGTGGATCGCGTACAAGCGCAAGCGGGAGGTGGACTACATCCGCCTGCGGCCGCACCCGTCGGAGTTCTACCTGTACTACGACGTGTAGCCGGAGCGGTCCAGGAGCACCCGCGCGTCCACGGCCCAGCAGCCGTCGGGGCCCGCCACCACGGGGTTGAGGTCCAGCTCCCGCACGCGGGCTTCGGCCAGGAGGAGCTGTCCGACTCGCACCAGCACGTCCGCCACCGCCTCGAGGTCCGCGGGCGGCCGGCCCCGCGCCCCCTGTAGCAGCCGGTAGCACGAGGTCTCCTGGATCTGACGCAACGCCTCCGCCCGGTCCAGGGGGGCCAGGCGGAACGCCACGTCCCGCAGGACCTCCACCAGCACGCCGCCCGAGCCCACCATCACCACGGGACCGAACTGGGGATCCCGCAGCCCTCCCACCACCACCTCCGCGGAGCCCCCCACCAGGGGCTGGACCAGCACGCCCTCCCACCGGGCGTGGGGGGCCCGCCGCGCCACCTCCTCCCGAAGCCGGCGGAAGCCTTCCCGGACCTCCTGCTCGCCCCGCAGGCCCACCAGCACGCCCCCGACGTCCGACTTGTGCAACACGTCCGGGCTGGACACCTTAAGGACCACGGGGTTCCCTAACCGCAGGGACGCCGCCGCGGCCTCTTCCTCGCTGTTACATAGCTCCCACCGGGGATGCGGGATCCCGTACGCCGCGCACAGCTCGTACGCCTCCCACTCCCGCAGGGCGTCCCGCCCTTCCCGGAGCGCCCGCTCCACCACCGGGTGGCTCACGACCGCAGCCGCTCCCGAGCGCGGGCGTACGCCACCATCCGCGCCAGCACCCGCACCGCCTCCTCGGGGAACTCGAAGGTACACAGACCTCCCTTCTCCAAAAGCCGGCGCGCCGCCAGGGCCGCGTCGCCGAACGTGATCACCACCAGGACGGGCTTCCGCCGGCCCTCGGGCTGGTCCCGGTACGCCTCGAGGACGGAGCGAGCCACCTCCTCCTCTTCCAGGAACGCCGGGGGAGGAGTGAGGAGGACCACCGCGTCCACCCCGTCGTCCTCGAGGAGGATCCGCAGCGCGTCCCCGTGCGTGCGGGCCACCAGCGCGCCGGTCATGTCCACGTAGCCTTCTGGCTGCCCGACCGCAGCCAGATCCGACAGCACCGCCCGGAGTCTCTCCCGTGTCCGGGGGGAGAAGTGGGCCAAGCGCAGGTGGGACTGCGCGGCCACCTCGTCCACGCAGATGGTCCCGGGCCCGCCCACCGCGCTCAGGACCGCCACCCGGTCACCCCGGGGCAGGGGTAGCCGTTCGAAGGCCCGGACCACGCCGTAGAACTCCGACACGGTCCGGGCCCGCACCACGCCCGCCTGCCGGAAGGCGCCCTCGTAGACGGCGTCGGGGCTGGCTACGGAGCCCGTGTGGCTTCGGGCCGCCCGGGCACCCTGCTCCGTGCGCCCGGGCTTGAGCACCACCACGGGCTTGTCCTGTCCGACCCGCGCGGCGGTCTGGACGAACGCCCGCGCATCTGCCACGCCCTCCAGGTAGACGCCCACCACCCGCGTGCACGGGTCGTGGGCGAGGTACGCCAGCAGCTCGGTGAGGGAGACGTCCGCCATGTTGCCCACCGACGCCAGCTTGCACAGGCCCACCATCTCCAACGGCCGCGCCCACTGGAGGAAGGACATGGCGAAGGCCCCGCTCTGGCTCAGCAGGGAAGCCCCTCCCGCAGGGTACGGACCCAAATCGAAACTGGTGGTAAGTCCCACGTGGGCGTCCGCCACACCCACGCAGTTGGGCCCCACCAGCCGGATGCCCGCGGTGCGGAGCGTGCGGACCAGCTGGTCCTGCAGCTGCCGCCCCGCGTCCCCCACCTCCGCGAAGCCACCCGAGACCACCACCGCCGCAGCGGCGTCCCCCCGCTGCTGCCTGCGGGCCGCCAGCTGGGCGGCCACCACCAGGCACGCGGGTGCTGGGACCACCACCACCGCAAGGTCCACCGGGCCGGGTACCTGCAGAATGCTCGGGTAACAGGGCAGCCCCAGCACCTCGGTGGCGCGCGGGTTCACGGGGTAAATACCGCCCGCGTAGTGGGTCCGCTGCAGCTGGGCTACGACCTGGTGGCCGGGACCCCCGGGCTCTGCGGAGGCTCCCACCACCGCCACGCCCCGCGGCGCGAAGAAAGCATCCAGCCCCTCGGGTGCTGGCCGGTGCGCGTGCGCCATCGGGCGGTCAGCTCACCCGCTCCACCACGGTGGCCGTGGCCATCCCGTGGCCGATGCACATCACCTGCAGCCCGAACTGTCCATCGCGGCGCTCCAGCTCATCCACCAGCTTGGCCATGAGGACCGCCCCCGTGGCCCCCAGGGGGTGGCCGTGCGCGATGGCTCCGCCGTTGGGGTTCACCCGCTCCAGGTCCGGCTCCAGCTCCCGGGTCCAGCCCAGCACCACGCTGGCGAACGCCTCGTTGATCTCCACCACGTCCACGTCCTTCAGGCTCAGGCGGGCGCGTTCTAGCGCCGCCCGGGTGGCGGGTACGACCTCCATCAGCTGCAGGGTCGGGTCACCCGCCACCACCACCCGCGCCCGGAACCGCGCCCGTACCCGGAGGCCGTGGGCCCGCGCGAACTCCCGGTCCGCCACCAGGACCGCGGCCGCGCCGTCCGAGATCTGGGAACTGTTCCCGGCGGTCACCCGCCCGTCGGGCCGGAACACCGGAGGAAGCTGCAGCATGCGCTCCAGGGACGGCTCGAACCGGATCCCCTCGTCGTGCTCCACCCGCACAGGCCGCCCCTCGGAGTCCTGCCCTTCCACGGGGACCAGCTGCTGGCGGAACCGCCCCTCCCGGGTGGCCCGCGCGGCCCGCACGTGGCTGCTGTAGCTGAACTCGTCCAGCTCCCGACGCGACAGCCCGTACCGGTCCGCGATGCGCTCCGCGGACTCGCCCTGGTGGACCAGCTCGTACTTCTCCTGGGCCGCGGGGCTGAGATTCCGCAGGTCCCCGATATCCAGGAACATGGGGACCCGGGTCATGGACTCCACCCCGCCCGCGATCACCACCCGGGCGTCCCCGGCGGCGATGGCCTGCGCGGCGAAGTGCACCGCCTGCTGGCTGCTCCCGCACATCCGGCTCAGGGTGACCGCAGGGACCCGGTGGCCCAGGGAGGAACACAGGACCGCCAGCCGCCCCACGTTCATGCCCTGCTCCCCGGCCTGGGTGACGCAGCCCGTGATGACGTCGTCCACGCACTCCGGCGGGATCCCGTTGCGCTGCAGCAGGGCGTCCAGCACCGTGGCGTACAGCACCTCGGGCCGTACCGCCCGCAGAAGTCCGCCCCGCTTGCCGATGGGCGTGCGGAGTGCGTCCACGATCACCGGCTCGCCCACATCCCACCTCCTGAGCCCGCTCCTCCCCAGGATACGGAACCCGCCCGCCGCAGGCCAGTCCCGCGCCGTGGCGGCGTCGCGGTAGGCTTTTGACCGAGGTGGCCGGCGGAGTCTCTGGGTTCGCCGGGTTCCTGGCGAACCTGGAGTTCCCGGCTCCTGGGCTGCTAGCGTGGCCCGTGGCAGCTCTGGAGTTCTCCGGGCGCCTGGCGTTGATCCCGGGTCTTCGAACTCAGCCCTGGCGCAAGCCCCGGGACAGGTGACATCAGGTCACGGTGTCGCCTCCGCGGCGGAGTCCAGAATCAGCTCGTAACGCTCCAGTTTCGAGGGCCCTCGGAAGGCCTCCCGGGGGAGGGTGTCGGGCCGCGCATGCCCCCGCTGGAACGCCTCCGAGCGGGTCCACGCCTCGAAAGCCTCCCGAGTCTCCCACACGGTGAGGACCACGTAGGGATCCTCCGGGTCCACCGGCCGCAACACCCAGTTCCGCACGAAGCCCGGCATGCGATCCACCTCCCGGGCCCGGGAGCGGAAGCGCTCCTCGAACGCCTCCTGGAACCCCGGGCTCACCGGGATCCGGTTCATCACCACGAACACGCCACACCTCCTCAGTACCGTCGCTCTTTGGGCTCGAAGCGCGTGATCACCACGGGCTTGTCCTCCAGCCGGAGCTCGCGGGCCGCAGCCCGCCACACCAGGGTGTGGCGCAGCCAGCGCGCATCGTCGCGCTCGGGGTAGTCCTCCCGGAAGTGGGTCCCGCGGCTCTCGGTACGGTGCAGGGCGCTGGCCGCGGTGGCCTCCGCCACGTCCAGCAGGCAGCCCGTCTCGAAGGCCTCCACCAGCTCCTGGTTGTACACCTGCCCCCGGTCCGCGAGGCCCACCCGGCGGTACCGCTCCTGCAGCTCCCACAGGCCCTGCAGGGCCTGCTGCAGGCCCCCGCGGTTGCGGAACACCGAACCGTGCCGCTCCATGAGGTCCTGGAGCTCCAGCCGCAGGCGCGTGCAGGATTCCTGACCCCGGGCTCCCAACAGCCGCAGGAAGTGCTCAGCGGGGCCGTCCAGGGGCGCGGAGGGCGCAGCGGGCATGGCTCGGGAACGGGCCACCTTCGCCATGCCCTGCGCCGCGCGCCGGCCGAACACCAGGATGTCCACCAGGGAGTTGGTCCCCAGTCGGTTGGCCCCGTGCACGGACACGCACGCGCACTCTCCCGCTGCGTACAGCCCCTCCACCACCTGCCGCCGGCCGTCCCACAGGACCCGCCCCCACGTGTCCGTGGGGATCCCGCCCACCGCGTAGTGGGCCGTGGGCCGAACCGGGACCAGGTCCTGGGCAGGGTCCAGGCCAAGGTACGTGCGGATCAGGGCGGTGACCTCCGGGAGCTTGGTGCGCCGCACTTCCTCCGGGAGGTGGCGGAAGTCCAGAAACACGCAGTCGCCCCGCTTCCCGCCTCCCCGGCCCGCTTGGATCTCCCGGAAGATGGACCGGCTCACCACGTCCCGGGGCGCCAGCTCCAGGAGGTTGGGAGCGTACCGGTCCATGAACCGCTCGCCCAGCCCGTTGACCAGGTAGGCACCTTCTCCGCGGGAGGCCTCGGACAGCAAGATCCCCCGTCCGTAGATGCCCGTGGGGTGGAACTGGTAGAACTCCATGTCCTCCAGCGGCACCCCGCGGCGCCAGACCAGCGCCGGCCCATCCCCGGTCAACGTCACCCCGTTGGTGGTGGTCCGGTAGATCTGGCCCCACCCACCCGTGGCCAGCAGCACGGCCTTCGCCCGTACGCCGTGCAGGCCCCCGCGCCGCACGTCCCAGGCCAGAACCCCCGAGCACGCTCCCTCCTCCACCCACACGTCCACCACCAGGAACTCGTCGAAAAACCGCACCCCCCGCCGCAGGCACTGCTGGTACAGGGTGTGCAGGATCATCTGCCCGGTGCGGTCCGCGGCGTACACGGACCGTGCCAGGGGTCGCTCGCCGAAGTTGCGGGTGTGTCCCCCGGCCCGCACCCGCTGCTCGATGCGGCCGTCCGGGGCTCGGTCGAAGGGAAAGCCCATGTGCTCCAGCTCGTACACCACCCGGATGGCCTCGAAGCACAGGATCTCCACCGCGTCCTGGTCCGCGAGGTAGTCCCCGCCCTTCACGGTGTCGAAGGCGTGCCACTCGGGGCGATCCTCCTCCGCGTGCCCCAGGGCCGCGCCCATGCCGCCCTGTGCGGCGCCCGTGTGGGAGCGCAACGGGTGCACCTTGCTGAACACCGCCACGCGAAGGTCCGGGTGGCGTGAGAGCTCCAGGGCCGCGTACAGCCCCGCTCCGCCACCGCCCACCACCACCGCGTCGAACTCGTGCCAGACCACCTCCATGGTCCCCTCCGACGTGCGTGGGAGAGTTGAGCCTACAGACGGAGCCGACCCTGGGGGAGGTGCACGCCCAGCACGGAGGCCAGCAGCTCCAGGCCCGCCACCATCAGCGCGGCGTAGGCGACCGCTGTCGGCCAGCGGACTCGGGCCACGCCCACCAGAACCCACAGGCTCCACAGCACGGACGCCCACCGCAGGCCCACAAACCACGTGGCAGCCACGTAGAGCGCCAGGCTCGCCAGGTACGCGGCGCCCCGGCGCACGCGCTCCCGTACCGCGTGGGGTTCGGCCTCCACCTCGTCCTCGTCCGTCAGGGGACTGCTGCGGCCCCGCAGCTCCCGGACCAGCTGCACCGCGGTCAGCACCGTACCCGCTGCGGCCACGGACACGGGCATCAGGGCGGCGTTCGCCAAGAACCCCCGCGCGGTCCACCAGGCGTACCCGAACACCCCCAGTACCGCCGCGGTCGCCACCGCCGATGCTCCGATCGGCTGGCGGGCTGCCTCTGGCTCGGTCCGGGTCCGCTGGCGCAGCCACCGGAAGGCGCCCCACGCAAACGGGGCCACGACCAGCAGGCCGATCACCACGACCCCGGGCCGCAACAGCCAGTCCTCCGGCCGCGGGTACAGGTTCACCGTGAGGAAGTAGTAGCGTTCCAGCGGGTTGCTGAGGACGAACCCGATGAGCAGCGGGCCGCGCGGCCAGCCCGTGACCTTCAGCGCGTAGCCCGCCACCCCGAGGGCCACCAGGGAGACCAGGTCCCCGAAGTGCTGCGTCTCCTGGAAGGCAGCGAGGACCATGGCCAGGACGATGGGCGGTGCGATGCGGTTGAACGGCACGTACGTGAGGCGGGCCAGCAGGGGGCTGGCGGCGAACATCACGCCGGCCCCCAGCACGTTGGCCAGCGCGAAAGACCACACCACGGTGTAGATGAGGTCCAGGTGCTGGGTGACGATGCGGGGTCCCGGCAGGATCCCGTACGCCAGCAGGGCGCCCAGGATCATGGCCGAGGGCGCCCCGCCGGGGACGCCGAACAGGAGGGTGGGCACCAGGTCCCCGGCCTCCACCGCGTTGTTGGCGGCCTCCGGGGCGATGATGCCGCGCACATCCCCCTTGCCGAAGCGCGACCGGTCGCGGCTAGTGGCCACTGCGTGGCCGTAGGCCATCAGGGTACCCGCGGTGGCCCCGATGGCGGGCAGCACCCCGGCCCACATGCCGATGAGCGCCCCCCGGATCACCAGCCACCTGTGCCGCCACACGTCCAGCGCGCCCTCCCACCACCCGCGGCCCAGCTCCGTCCGCTGCGCCACCGCGCCACCCCGGGCCAGCAGGGACACCACCTCCGCCACCCCGAACAGGCCCAGGGCCACCAGGGCCAGGTCGATCCCGTCGGTGAGGTAGACCTGACCGAAGGCGAAGCGGACCTCCGCGGCCGCGGGCGCGGGCCCCACGGTACCCAGCAGCAGACCCAGCAGGCCCGCACTGAGTCCCTTCAGGGGTTCCCGACCCAGCAGGCTACCTGCGAAGGAAACTCCCAGCACGGTCAGCATGAACAGCTCCGGGGACCCGAAGGAGAGCACCAGCGGCCGCGCGAGGGGGATGGACAGCGTCAGACCCAGGGCCCCGATGATCCCGCCCACCAGACTGGACAGGTAGGCCGCCGCCAGCGCCCGTGCTGCCTCCCCGCGGCGGGCCATGGGGTGACCCTCGATCATGGTGGGAACCGCGGCCGCGGAACCCGGCGCGCCGATCAACACCGACGTGATGGTGTCGGAGGTGTGAACCACCGCGAGGGCACCCGTCACCATGGCCAGGGCCGCCGCGGGTTCCAGCTTCAGCATGAAGGGCAGCAGGATGGCCGCGGCCACGATCCCGCCCATGCCCGGCAGGATCCCGATCAGCAGACCCACCCCGCTGCCCAGGGCCAGCATCCCGAGCCGCGTGGGGTTCAGGAACAGCCCCGCTGCCGCGCTCAGCGCTTCCGCCATCGTCGCTGCCCGAAAAAGGGCACTCCCCCGCGGGCCCGTCGCGGGCCCCGCGGGGGAGCCCCTTCACGTCCCTACAGCCGCACCTGGTACTTGCTCCGCAGAAGGTCGGTGATGTACTTCTTGACGTCCAGGGTCACCCGGGTGGCCCGAAGCACCGCGGGTTTGGCCAGGTCCCCTCGCAGCACCTCGTAGCCCTCCAGTACCTGCCTGCCCTGCTCCCGGAACTGGGGGTCTGTCTTCATGCGCTCCACCGCGGTCCGCAGGGCCTGCAGCGCCTCCGGCGGCGTCCCGCCCGGCGCCCACATGGCTTTCTGGAAGGTGAACGCCGCGGCCACCATGCTCTGGTAGGCCTTCCACCGCAGCAGGCCGTCCGGCTTGCGCTTGAACAGGGCCTGGTACGCCTCGTACGCGCTGGGCAGGTCCGGAGCGCTGGGGTCCCGCACCATCACCCCTTTTTCGTTCACAAACCCCATGGACAGGATCGGGATGGCCTTCCCCTCCCGAACGAGGGGGACCACCTGGGACAGGTAGGCTGGTGTGGTCTGGTAGTCGATGTTGGTCTCCCCGCGCTCGAAGGCCAACCGCGCGGGACCCCGGCCCTCGAACCCCATCACCACCCGCACGTCCAGCCCCAGGACCTCAAACAGCAGGAGGGTCACCAGGTCCAACCCCGTGGCGCTGATCCCGCCGTAGACCAGCCGCTCCGCGGGCCGCGCCAGGTCTTCGGGCTTCCGGACGCCGGTGCGCGGGGACACGTACAGCACCCCGCCGACCCCGTTCACCTTGATGAGTTCCCACCTCGCGGGGTCGTAGCGGACCTGCGGGACCCCCAGGATGTACGGGATCATGGTGGATCCGGAGGTCACCAGCAGCTGCGTGCCGTCCGGGCGCGCGTTCTCCGCGAAGAAGTTGGCGCCGAGGATGCTGCCTCCCCCCGGCATGTTCCGGACGATCACCCGCGGGTTGCCCGGCACGTACTTCTCCAAAAACGGGGCGAAGAACCGGGCGTCGATGTCGCTGCCTCCGCCCGGGGCGAAGGGTACGATGATCTCGACCGTCTTGCCCGCGTAGTACGGCTGCTGGCCGGAGGCGGGCAGGGCACCGAGCGCTGCCACCAACACCAGGACCCACAGGAGTCTGCTCATCATCCCAGCACCCCCTTTCGGGCTACGCCGGCCACACGGGCCAGGGGATCAGGGCGTATCCCTCCATCAGCCGGCGCGCGGTCCGGTAGGTGGTGACCTTTTCCACCACCCACTGGCCCTCCCGGTAGCCCACCGACGCGGCCACCTCCAGCACGCCTGCGGGGTGGCCGATCCGCACCCGGCCGTCCTGCAGCCCCGTCCGCACGGCCTCGTGCACCACGGTCCCCTCCACCTGAGCGGCCACTGCGGTGCACGCCGCCCCGCTCAACGCGAACGCCCGGTGAAGCCTGCCCATGGACAGGATCCGGCCCACCAGATCTACCTCCGCCGCTTCCACCACCGCCCCGCGGGTGGACCGGTACGCGGCGGGAGACGAGACGAAGGCCAGCTTGGGGATCCCCGGGCTGCGTCGGGTGGCCTCCTCAGGCGTGGCGGCAATGCCCATGCGGACCGCCGCGTGCGCCCGGACCTGTTCCAGCCGCTGCAGCAGGTCTGAGTTGCCGTCCACCTCCTCCGGGCCCTCCGTACCCCGCAGGCCCACGTCCTGCGGCCGGACGAACACCACTGGGTTCACCGCGTCCACCAGGGACACGGTGACGCTGCCGACCCCGGGCACGTGCAGGAGCTCCGCGGCCTTCCCGGTGGGCAGCAGCCGTCCCGTGACCGACCCCGCGGGGTCCAGGAAGTCCAGCGCGATGCGGGCTCCGGTCCCCGGCACCCCGTCGATGGCGTAGCTCCCTTCCACCTCGGGCAGGCGGTGGCGGGTGGGGACGTGGGCGTGGATGCGTTTGCGCGTGTTGGTCTGCCAGATCCGCACGGTGGTGACGGGGTCCGTACCGCGCACCAGCCCCTCCTCCATGGCGAAGGGCCCCACCGCCGCGGTGAGGTTCCCACACGTCCCCCCGTAGTCCACCAGGGGTTCGGTGACGCTCACCTGTCCGAAGGTGAACTCCACGTCCGCCTCAGGGACGGAAGGAGGGCCCACGATCACCACCTTGCTGGTGGTGGACACCGCACCGCCCAGACCGTCCACCTGCCGGCCGTAGGGATCCCCGCCCCCGAACACCTTCAGGATCACGCGATCCCGCAGTTCGGGATCCTTCGGCAGGTCGGGCCGTAGGAAGAACACCCCGCGGCTGGTCCCGCCCCGCATGAGCACCGCCCGGATCCTCCGCTGGTTGCCCACGGCCCTGTCTTCCTCCGCTGCAGTTTCCACGGAGCCTTCCTGGATCCTGCACCCAACGCCTCGGGACAACGCATACCATCGTTCGAAAGAGTTGTCAACCTGTGTTCATTTGCATACAATTTGCTCGATGACCAGCAGGACCTCCGGCAGGAGGCGGGTGGGCGCATCCCGGGCGGTGTACGAGTGGGTGGTGGCTGCGATCCGCAGTGGGCGCCTGCGCCCGGGAGACCCCCTGCGAGAAGAGCAGCTGGCGCGCCAGCTCCGGTGCAGCCGCACCCCCGTGCGGGAAGCCCTGCAGCGCCTGCGGGCGGAAGGTTACCTGGAGCGGGGCCGGCGCCGGGGGCTTGCGGTGTCGGAGCCCACCCAGGAGGAGCTGGTGGACCTTTGCGTGGTGCGAGAGACCCTGGAGGGGCTGGCAGCGCGCCTGGCGGCCCGCGGGATCACCACCAGCGAGGTGTACTTCCTGGAAGAGCTGTGCGAGGACAT
Source organism: uncultured bacterium (assembly GCA_938028835.1). Taxonomy (GTDB): domain Bacteria; phylum Sysuimicrobiota; class Sysuimicrobiia; order Sysuimicrobiales; family Sysuimicrobiaceae; genus Tepidifontimicrobium. The sequence continues at coordinate 190,317 of CALIMJ010000006.1, forward strand.
GGAGCGCGCCCTTCAACAGGGCGACCTGCACGCCCTGGCGCGGCTGAACGCGGAGTTCCACGCGGTGATCTGGCGCGCCGCCCGCAACCGCTACCTGGCCCGGGAGCTGCAGCGGATCTGGCTGTTGATCACCCGGCAGCCCGTCACCACCCTGAGCTACCCGGGCCGCGCCCGCGAGGCCCTGGCCGAGCACCGGGCCCTGCTGGACGCCATCCGGTGTGGGGACGCGGACCGCGCGGAACAGCTGGCCCGCCAGCACATGGCGAGGGCGCAGATGATCCGGATGCGCATGGCCGCCGGCCACACCCTGCCGCAGCCCGGGGTACCGGTGCCCGCGGTAGGCCATCCGGAGCCGTAGCCGTGCCCCGCTACCCGGTGGGGGAGCTGGGCGGCTGGGTGGCCCGCTTGTTCCACGCCGCGGGGCTCCACGCCGAAGACGCGCGGGTCATCTCCGACGTTCTCGTGAGTGCGGACTGTGCCGGAGTGCACTCCCACGGCGTGGTACGGGTGGGTGCGTACGTGGAGCTGGTACGCGGCGGGATCTGGCGATCCGGGGTTCGGCCCCGGCTGGTCCGGGAAGGTGCCGCCTTCCTCCTGCTGGACGCGGAGGGCTGCCCCGGTCCGGTGGCCGCGGTGGACGGGATGAGGCGGTGTGTGGAGAAGGCTCGGCAGAGCGGCCTCGCGGGCGTGTGGGTGCGCAGCGGAGGCCACTTCGGACGGGCGGGCCACTACGCGGAGATGGCTGCCCGAGAAGGGCTGGTGGGTGTGGCCCTGGCCAACGCCGCGCCCAGCCTGGCCCCGTGGGGCGGACGGGAGCGGATCCTCGGCAACAACCCGGTGGCGGTGGCCCTCCCGCGCAGGGACGGGCCTCCTGTCGTCCTGGACATGGCCCTCTCGGTCGCGGCCCAGGGCCGGGTCCGGCTGGCCGCGGAGCGCGGCGAGCGGCTACCCCCGGGATGGGCCCTGGACCCGCAGGGCAACCCCACGGAGGACCCGCAACAGGCCCTGGCCGGGACGCTCCTCCCCGTGGGAGGCTACAAGGGGTACGGCATGGCCCTGGTGGTGGACGTGCTCACGGGCGTGCTGTGTGGCGGCAGCTTCGGCCGGGACGTCGCGCCCCGCCGCGGGAGCCGCTTCGGCGCCAGCCACGCCTTCTTCGCGGTGGACGTGCGGCAGCTCCGGGAACCTTCCGACTTCCTGACGGACGTGGAGCGGCTGGTCCAGATGGTGAAGGGCACGGCCCTGGCCCCAGGCTTCGGGGAGGTCCTCCTACCAGGCGAGCGGGAGGCGCGCTGTACCTCCGAGCAGGCGGAGGTGGTGGAGGTGCCGGAGGAGGTGGTGGCGCAGGTCCGGCGGGCTGCGGCTCTGGTGGGCTTTCTGGAGCCGCTGCCTGAGGCATGAGTCCGCGAGAGCCCCTGTGGCCGCGTACCGAATCGGTGTCCTGAAGGGCGACGGCATCGGGCCCGAGGTGGTCCCCGCGGCGGTGGACCTGGCGGACCTGTCGGCCCGCGCTGCGGGCCTCTCCGTGGAGTGGGTGGAGCTGCCCGTGGGGCTGGAGGCGTACGGGCAGCTGGGCGACACCCTCCCGCCGCAGACCGTGGAAGCCCTCCGGGGCTGCCACGGGTGGGTGCTGGGGCCTGTGGAGCACCACCGCTATGACCCCCGGCTTCCAAGCATGCGTAACCCCAGCGGGACCCTGCGAAGGCTTTTCGACCTCTACGCCAACGAGCGGCCTGCCCGCAACCTCCCGGGGGTGCCCAGCCGGTACGAGGGTGTGGACCTCGTGGTGGTGCGGGAGAACACCGAGGGCTTCTACGCCGACCGCAACGTCCTGGAGGGCGACGCCGAGCTTTTGGTGACCCCCGACGTGGTGGTCAGTCTCCGGGTGGTCACCCGGCGCGCGTGCCAGCGGATCGCAGAGTACGCTTTCCAGCTGGCCCGCCGCCGCGCCCGTCCGGGCCGGGTGACCGCGGTCCACAAGGCCAACGTCCTCCGGCGGGGCGACGGGCTGTTTTTGGAGTGCTGTCGGTCGGTGGCGTCCCGGTACCCCGACGTGGCGTTCGACCACGTGCACGTGGACGCGGCCGCGTATTTCCTCGTGCGCGAGCCGCAGCGCTACGACGTGCTGGTCACCACCAACCTGTTCGGCGACATCCTGAGCGACCAGGCGGCGGGGCTGGTGGGCAGCCTGGGCGTCGCGCCGTCCCTGAACGCCGGCGACGGGTACGCCATGGCCCAGGCGGTTCACGGATCGGCCCCGGACATCGCGGGACGGGGGGTTGCCAACCCCACTGCGGAGATCCTGTCCGTGGCGATGCTGTTCGAGTGGCTGGGCCGGCGGTTCGACGACCCCGCGGCCACCGAGGCCGCCCGCCGCCTGGAGGAAGCCGTCGGCGCGGCGCTTTCCGCGGGTGTGCGGACGCCGGACCTAGGCGGGTCGGCCACCACCGCGGAGTTCGCCCGGGCGGTGCGGGCTCACCTGGCCCCTGGTAGCATGCTTTGAGGGAGGAGGTACCTCATGCAGAGCCGACGGGTTGAGACCGCCACCCTCGCGGGCGGCTGTTTCTGGTGCACGGAGGCGGTGTTCGACGAGCTGGAAGGCGTGCTGGAGGTCCTGCCGGGCTACGCGGGCGGCCACGTTCCCAGCCCCACCTACGAACAGGTGTGTACCGGCACCACTGGCCACGCGGAGGCGGTGCAGATCACCTTCGACCCCGACCGGATCAGCTACCGGGAGCTGCTGGAGGTGTTCTTCTCCGTCCACGACCCCACCACCCCGAACCGCCAGGGACCCGACGTGGGCCACCAGTACCGGTCGGCCATCTTCACCCACACCCCGGAGCAGGATCAGGTGGCCCGCGAGGTCATCGCGGAGCTGGAGCGACAGCGGGTCTGGCCGGACCCCATCGTCACCGAGGTGGTCCCCTTCACCAACTTCTACCCCGCGGAGGAGTACCACCGGGACTACTACCGGCGTCACCCGGACCAGGCTTACTGCGCGGCGGTGATCGCGCCCAAGCTGGAGAAGTTCCGCAAACGCCACGCCGCCCGCCTCAAGGGGGCTGTGGCGGGCCCGTAGGCCGCCGTTCAGGGGCTGCGCGGGGAGCTTTGCGGACGGACCGCCCGGAACAGCGCCTTGTGCAGGGCAAACCGCAAGGGCTCCGTGCGGATCTCAAACAGCTCCCGCAGCCGCTTCGGCGCCCGGGTCAGCATGGTCACCAGCACCGACCGCAGCTCCCGGGGAGTGCCCGCCCTTTCCACCCACGAGGGAAAGTCCAGCTCGAGCCGCATCTCCTGTACCGCCTCCACCACGAGTCCCGCCGCACACAGCGCCTGGCGCCACTCCGCCACGTCCAGTCCCGCACGTGGGTGGGGTCCCGCAGGACCTCCACCGCGTTGAGGAACCGATCCGCCACCTCGTCCGGGGGTGAAACGGTGTCCGAGACCACCAACCGGCCGCCGGGCCTCAGCACCCGCGCCATCTCCCGCACCGGCCCCAGCAGGTCGGGGTAGTGGTGTGCCGCGGTGCGGCAGGTGACGATGTGGAAGGTCCCATCGGGAAACGGGAGGGCCCGTACGTCTGCCTCCTGGAAGACCACGTTCCGGAACCCCCGTTCCCTCGCGAGCCGTCCGGCCACCACCAGCATCTGCGCAGTCAGGTCCGTGGCCACCACCCTGGCCACGTACGGCGCCAGGGCCATCGCGGTGTGCCCCGCACCGGTGGAAACGTCCAGGGCCACATCCCCCTTGCCCGGTTCCGCGAAGCGGACCACGACCTGCAGGTCCTCGCCCCGGGCGTGCACCGCGCTCGTGGCGTACAGCTCTGCGTGGCGGCCGAACTGCTCCCGCACGTCCCGGACCGGCATGGCGAGCACCTCCTCCGGACCCCCCACGCCCACTGGGGTCCCTGTAGACCTAGGGCTGCTGGCCCGCCCCCTCGCCCATCTCCAGCTCCCCCAGCTGAATCAGGCTTTCCAGGTCCTCCACGGCGTCGGGGAGCCAGCGGCGGAACAGCTCCCGGGTAGCCTGGCGCGCTTCTTCTGAAGCGCCGCCCAGCATCCTGGCCACATCCGCCAGGTCCTGGGTGCGGCCCGCGTGGACCTTCATCAGCACGAGGTAGGGCAGGGCCAGCACGGGGAGGCCCTGCGGGTCCGAGCGGACCTGCGCCAGCGCGTCCCGGATCCACGGTGCCTCGGATGCGATCACGTCCACGGGCACACCTTCTGGGCTGGTGTAGCTGCGGCCGCCCACGGCCAGCGCCGGCCCCGGACGGAAGCCGGCTTCTACCAGGCGCCGGTGGACCTCCCCCGCGTCCTCCCACGCAACCACCACGTCCAGGTCCGCGGTCGCCCGCTCGGGCATGTACAACCGGCTGCCCACCGCCCCCACTACCGCCCAGCGGATCCCCTCGAGGATCCGGGTCAGGTCAGGCCAGCGTCTCAAGGCCGTGCGCCTCCTGAGGACCTCCAAGGCCGTGCCGACCCCCGGCCTCGCCCGGCGGAGGGCCAGTTCGAGAAACCTGCGACGGCGTTCCGCCACGGACGGCGCCACGCTTCTGGGCGAGTTCTACGGGCGCGGCCGCTCCCCCTCTTGCGGCGCGCGGACCGATCAGGGCAGCGCGGGCGGCCTCGGCAGGGCTGCGGGCTGTGCGGGTGGGGCGAAGGGGCCTCCGGAGCTCAGATCCACGCGGGCCTCCACCCGCTCGGCCCCCGACCCCACGGGGAGCACCAGGGCCGTGGGCCACGCGGAGGTCCGGCGCTCGAACACCAAAAGCCCCTCTGCCCGACCCCGTGCGGGGACGTCCACAGGGAAGGTGGATCGCAAGAACCGCACCGGCAGCTCCCCGTCCGGCCCCACCAGGGCTGCCTCCATCACCCCCACGCTCACGGGTCGGTCTACACGGTTGTCGGCCGCCAGCGACAGCACCCACGCCTCACGGTGCTCCGAAAGCCGCTGCGGCCGCAGCACCACCGGCCCCGCGGGGTGGACGGTGCGGAAGTACCGCACCCGCAGGGGCAGGTTGCGGGACGGGAACTCGTCGTACGCGCGCTGCACCCCGCGCACCCGGTCCGCGAACCCCGGGTGCGTGCCGGCCCAGTGGGTGTTCTCCTGGCGCCTCCCGGTGACCTCGTTGAACCAGTTCAGCGTCCTGGCCGCCGTCTGCGGGTCGAAACCTGCCTCCACCAGCATGCGCAACGCCTCGCGGTCCGCCTCCACCTCCAGTTCCCTGGAGAAACCCAGGGTGGACACCCGCAGCAGCAGCTGCACGAGGTCTCCGGCGGTGGGGCTGCCCGTGAGGATGGCCACCAGGATGCTGGCGATCTGACCCACCTGCGCCCGGGCCACATGCTGCGCCACGTGTCGCCGCGCGGTGTGCGCCACCTCGTGGGCCACCACGAAGGCCCAGGCCTCCACGTCTGGGTTCAACCGGATCAGGCCGGTGGTGACGAAGATCCATCCCGGCGTGCTCACCGCGTTGGGCTCCCGGTGCTCCAGGATGGCGATCCGGTAGGGCACGTGGGTCCGGCCGGAGAACGGTATCAAGCGGTCCCGCAACCCGGAAAGGAACGCGAGCCAGTCCGGGTCCGCCACCACGCCGTGCTGCGCCATCAGCCGGGCCGCCACCGCCCGTCCGATGGCCAGCTCCTGCTCTTCGGGGAGGGTGGCCTGCGCGGCCGCGGGCGGCGACGACAGCACCAGTGCCGCCGCCACCGCGGCCAGCCTCGCCACCAGCCCCGCGTTCCTCCACATGGCACGCCCCCCTCCGGACTGGACGGCTCCGCGCGCACGCCTAGCAGGGCGGCAGCTCGATCTGAATGGGCGCGTTGAAGTCCCCGTAGTCCATGGTCAACATCGGCTTGCCACCGTCCAGAATCTCCCACCGCCGGGGCAGGCCGTCCGCGCCCACCCACAGGCGCTGCTCGCTGGCCGGCTGTCCCGGCATCCGCCCCACCATCCGGTAAACCCGCACGGGCGCACCGCCGAGAGAGGCGTCAGGGAGCCGGCCCACCTCGATCTCCAACTCCGCCGGCGCCTGCGCACCGCCACTTGCCTCCAGGGTCTGGCACCGCCACCCGGTGAGGCGCTGCGCCACCGCTTGCGTCATCGCGTCCATGGCCGCGCGCATCACGAAGCCGGTGGCGAAGCCGATCGGGTCCAGGAAGGCGCTGAGCAGGACACCGGGGCCGATGGAGGGCTGCGGGGAGGTTGGCGCGCCGGCCTTACTCAACTGGCGGGAGGCCATCTGGCGCCCGACGATGATGGACTCCGCGGTGTAGTGGGGCAGTTCCACCACCACGCGCCGCCGATCCGGATTCATCACCTCGGTGAGCAGGGTCACCTGGATCGGGCTTTCCGGGGCCACCGCCGAGCGGATCCGGTAGCTGTGGAGGGCCTGGAGGCGAGCTTGGGCGGCCTCCACCTCCTCCCAGGCCCGGGCGTCCCCCTTCACGACCATACCCGCAGGTGCTGCCCACCCCGCCGCGGCTACCGAAACCAACGCCAGCACCCCCGCCGCTACCCTGTACATGGTGCCCCCGGGCTGGAGATTCGGATCCTTCCGGGCAGAGACAGGTGACGCAGGCGCCACGGGTACCCGCCTGGAGGTCTCCTAGCCGTGTTTACCACCCGGCGGCAGCCCGGTAAAGGGGAAAAAGCGGGTCCGGCGCGGAACTCCAACGGAGGTGAAGGCCGCGGTCCTGTACCGTCCCGGCCGGCCCCTGCGCGTGGAGCGGCGCCCGCGGCCCAGGCCGCGCGGCGAGGAGGTCCTCGTGCGCGTGCTGGGGTGCGGGGTCTGCCACAGCGACGTCTCCCTGGCGGACGGTCGGTTCGAGGCTCCCCTGCCTTTGGTCCTGGGGCACGAGGTGGCCGGTTACGCGGAGGGGCTGGGCCACGTCCTGGTGTACGCCAGCTGGGGGTGCGGGCAGTGCCGGTTCTGTCAGCAGGGTGAGGAACAGCTCTGCCCCGAAGCCCAGCAGGCGGGCTGGACCTGCGACGGCGGCTACGCGGAGTGGGTCCGGGTCCCCTCGACCCGGTATCTCGTACCCCTGGGAGACCTGGACCCCGTGCGAGCGGCCCCCCTTGCGGACGCGGGAGTGACCCCGTACCGCGCGGTCCGACGCGCCCTACCGTGGTTACGGGAAGGGACCACGGCGCTGGTGGTGGGTGCGGGCGGGCTGGGCCAGTTCGCGGTGCAGTACGTTCGCCTGCTGTCCCCGGCCCGGGTGGTGGCGGTGGAACGCGACCGCCGCAAGTTCCCCTGGGTGCTGGACCTGGGCGCGCAGGCGGTGCTGCACCCCCGGGAAAAGGTGCCTCGGGCGCAGGTGGTGTTCGACTTCGTGGGGTCCTCCGCCACCCTCCGGCTGGCTTTGGAGGCCGCAGAACCCGGCGGCCTGGTGGTGCAGGTGGGTGCGGCAGGCGGTCAACTCCCTTTCAGCTTCGACCGCGGGCCCGCGGAGGTCCACCTCACCAACTCCGTGTGGGGATCGCTGGAAGAACTCCGGGACGTGGTGGCGCTGGCCCGCTCCGGCAGGTTGCGCTGGCACGTGGAAGCGGTACCCCTGGACCAGGCCAACGAGGCGCTGGAACGGGTGCGCCGCGGCCGGGTCCTGGGCCGCCTGGTCCTGGTCCCCTGACTCCCCGGCCCGAACGTCTTTCTTCGTGCACGCACCGGCCCTATGCTGCTGGCGGGAGGGGATGCCGATGACACCGAAGCGGGTCCGCACGGTCCTGTTTGGCCTAGGGCTGGCCCTGGTGCTGGCGCTGCCGGCGCCCAGCCAGTCTCCCGTCCTCACCCTCCTGCACTTCAACGACGTCTACCAGCTCACCGCGGTGGACGGAGGGCGACGCGGAGGGTTCGACCGGCTCGCCACGGTGGTGAAGCGTCACCGCGCGCAGGAGCGCCCGAGCCTCCTCCTGTTCGCGGGAGACCTCATCTCGCCTTCGGTGGAGTTGTCCATCTTCAAGGGAGCGCAGCTCATCGACGGGATGAACCAGCTGGGGGTGGACGCGGCCACCTTCGGCAACCACGAGTTCGACTACGGGCCCGAGGAGCTGGTCAAGCGTGTCCGGGAGTCGCGTTTCCCGTGGGTCGTGAGCAACGTGTTCGCGCCGGGCCTGCGCCCGTTTCCCGGCGTGAAACCGTGGCTGGTGCTCTCCCCCGGAGGCGTGCCCGTGGGAATCGTGGGCCTGCTGACGGAGGACACCGCGGTGCTCTCGTCCCCGGGGAACACCACCTTCGGCAACGTGTTCACCGTGACCCGAGAGGTGGTCCGCATCCTGCGGGCCCGCGGGGCCCGGGTGATCGTGGCCCTGACCCACCTGAGCATGGCGCAGGACCAGCAGCTCCTGAGGGAGGTGCCGGAGGTGGACCTGGTCATCGGGGGACACGAGCACGACCCCCTGGTGGCCACCGTGGGAGGCCGGCTGGTGGCCAAGGCCGGCTCCGACGCCAAGTGGCTCGGGGTGACCCGCCTGAGCCTGGACGGGTCGCGCCGTGCCCACCACCAGCTGGTGGACGTGGACGAGCGGGTCCCCCCCGACCCCGAGATGGCCAAGCTGGTCCAGCACTACTCGGAGCGGCTCAGCAGGGAGCTGGAGGTCCCCATCGGGGAGACCACGCTACCCCTGGACGCCCGGAACGTCACGGTGCGCCAGCAGGAGTCCAACCTGGGGAACTTCATCGCGGACGTCATGCGGGCCGCGGTAGGGGCGGACGTGGCCATCACCAACGGGGGCGGAATCCGGACCAACGCCCTGTTCCCCGCGGGGAGGATCACCCGCAAGGACGTCCTGGCGTGGCTCCCGTTCGGCAACGTGGTGGTCAAGGTGGCGGTGACCGGCGCGGTGATCCGTCAGGCCCTGGAGAACGGGGTGAGCCAGTGGGAACAGGTGGCGGGCCGCTTCCCGCAGGTGTCCGGGCTCCGGTACACCTTCAACCCGTCGCGACCGGCGGGCTCCCGCATCCTGGAAGTCCGGGTGGGTGACCGGCCTCTGGACGAGGCGGCCACGTACACCGTGGCCACCAACGACTTCATGCTCCGGGGCGGCGATGGCTACGCCATGCTGGCCACGGGTCAGGTGCTCGTCTCCCCCGTGGACGGCCCCATCATGGCCAACGCGGTGATGGAGGCCATCCAGAGGCTGCGGACCATCAGCCCGCGGGTGGAGGGGCGGATCACCCTGATCCGCTGATCCCGCCTATCGGTCCCTCGCCCTGCAGGGAGGGGTCCAGGTCGGCAGCCATGGCCTCGCGGATGCGCCGCGCCAGGACCCTGCCGATCCCGGGGACCCGCGCGAGCTCTTCCACACTCGCGGTGGCGAGGCGTTCCACGCTGCCGCAGTGACGGAGCAGGACACCCGCGCGCTGAGGCCCTACCTGAGGCAGGGCCGCCAGCCGTCCGGTCCCTCCGTGAACACCGTGGGGATGCCGTAGGTCACGGCCAGCGTGGCGAGGGCGCCCCGCACGAAGTTGGGATGGACCTCCCGCACGCCGTACAGGCGCCGCCCTTCCACCAGGTACAGGGGACGCTCAAACGCCTGCCGGAGGCGCTCGGCTTGCAGGGCGAACCGCTTGCGCACCAGGGCTGCCACGAAGTCCGCCGCGGTCTTGCGCTCCACCCCCACCCGCGGGCTCAGCACGTAGTCGCCCACGGGCAGACCGGTTTCCAGCACCTCCGCGCCGAGGTTCCGGAGCCGGTCCGCCCGGACCGAGCTTCCCTCCAGTCCACGAGGATCTTCACCACGCCGCCGGGTTTCGGCCTCCCCGGTGCGTCCTCCTTTCCGCGCACCGCGGCGCTACCCTAAATGCAGGGGGGACGGCCCCCGCCGGGATTTCCCTGGCGGGCAGCCCGACGCGTCGACACCCGGAGGACAGCCGTGCAGCTGGTGGTGTTGGACGGAGCCCGGACCATCGGGGGGACGAAGATCTACCTGCGGGAGGGACGGGCCGGGTTCCTGCTGGACTTCGGCCTGAACTACCAGCGCTGGGGCCAGTACTTTGACGAGTTCCTCAGACCCCGCACGGCCCGCGGCCTGTTCGACCTGTGGCAACTGGGACTGGTTCCACAGGCGGCCGGGATCTACCGCGAGGACCTGCTGGCGCCAGACTTCTCCGCGCCCCTGGGAGCGCCTGCCCTGGAGATCCAGGCGGCGTTCCTGAGCCACGCGCACCTGGACCACTGCGGCTTGGTGGGCGTGCTGCGATGCGATCTCCCCCTCGTGGCCTCGCGGCTGACCCTGGCCATCCTCAAGGCCCTCCAGGATACCGGGGCCGCGGAGTTCTACGGAGAGCTCGCGTACTGCCGACTGCGCAGGCCCAACCGGTCCGGGGAGCTGGAGGCGGACCGCAGCAGCGCTGGGTGCGTGGGCCGCCCCGCCCATGCTGCGGACGGTGCGCCGTCCCCGCAGCTGCAGCGCCTGTGGACCACCCTGCCCAGGCAGCGGCGGGCCCTGGACCCGCGGCCGGTGGCTCCTCCCGCGCCTGCTTACGGGGGAGTCCGCGTGCGCGTCTACCCCGTGGACCACTCCGTGCCGGGAGCCGTGGCCTTCGCCTTCGAGTGCTCCGAGGGGTTGGTGGTGTACACGGGAGACCTGCGGCACCACGGCCGCCACGCGCACCTGGTGGACACCTTCATCGCGGACCTCCAGCGCGAGCAGGTGCACGCCCTAGTGGTGGAGGGCACCCGCCTCACCCGGGAGACGCACGACCACGTCACGGAAGCCCAGGTGCTGGACAACGCCCGGACGGTGGTGGCCGCACGGCCCGGCCGGCTCGTGGTGGCGGACTTCGGACCCCGCCAGGTGGAGCGGCTGCAGACCTTCCTGCAGGCGGCGCACGAGACCGACCGCCAGCTGGTGGTCCTGCCCAAGGACGGGTACCTGCTGGAGGCCCTGGCCGCCGCGGACCCAGGCTTTGAGGAGATCCTCCGGCATCCCGCGCTGGCGTTTTTCGACCGACCGCGCCTGGTCCGCGACACCTGGTTGCGGGAGTTCACCAACCGGCACCGCCACCGCCTGGTAGACGCAGAGGCCATCCGCCGGGACCCCGGCGCATACCTGCTGGCCTTCAGCTTCTTCGACCTCGTGGACCTCCTGGACGTGGATCCGCAGGACGGCGTGTACGTGTACTCGTCCTCCGAGGCGTACGGGGAGGACAACCGGGTGGACTTCTGGCGGCTGTGGAACTGGCTGCTGCGGCTGCGGATGGAGCCCCACGGCTTTCGGTGGGAGGGCGCCGACGAGCGGGGACGGCCCACCTTCGGAGGCGGCTTCCACGCCAGCGGGCACATCCACCCGGACGACCTACGGGACCTGATCCGGTCCGTCCGCCCCCGCTACGTGGTCCCGGTACACACGGAGAACCCGGCGTGGTTCGGGGAGAACCTCCGGGGTGAGCCCATCCGGGTGGTGCTGCTGGAGAACGGGGAAGTCCTCTGAGAGGCGGGTCGCCTCACACCCCTGCCTTCCGCTCCCGCACCGCCACCCCCGCGGCCCGGGCCAGCTCCCGGTGGATGCGGGCGGTGCGTTCCACCTGCCCCTTGGCGGGGAACCGCTCGTAGAACCCGTCCGCCCGGAACATCCGCCGCAGGTCCGCCCACGGCTGCAGCCGCTCCTCCCAACGGCGGACGCGCCCTTCCTCCGGCTCGGCGTCCGTGGCCGCCAGGTCCGCGCACACCCGGATCATGGCCTTGAGGGTGACCGGACGCGTCACCATGTAGTTGGGATTGCCCCAGGCGTCCTGCCACACCCGCTCCGCGGCCCGGAGGAAGTCCCGCAGGACCCCGTAGTAGTCCTCGGGCCGCGTCCCGGATCGCTCGATCTCGGACCAGGTAGCCCGGGCCCAGCGGTGCAGCTCGTTGAACAGCTCCGCCTGCAGGATCCACTTCTCCTGGCGGCTCCGTCCGCCGGGCCGGTTGATCTTGTACCGCAGGGGGCTGGAGGGCTCCTCGTACAGCATGCGGGCCACGCGGGCCGCGAACTTCTTGTCGGGGGTAGCCTGCCACCAGGTCACGCGCTCGTACAGCTCCACCAGGTGGCTCTTGTTGATCCGGGTGGGCGTGGCGTTGATGATCACGAACATCTCCGCGGCGAAGTCCTCGCTGCGGCCGTCGAAGATCACGCACGGCACCTGGATGGTCCGGGCGTCCTCCGGCCGCTCGCGCCGGTAGAACTCCAGAGCCGCCAGGCGGTGCTGCCCGTCGATGATAAGGTACTTGCCCTCCGGCTCCCGCAGGTCCCCCACGCTCTCGTAGCGGTCCACGGGCTCGAAGCGCAGCGGCTCCGGGGTAAACAGCAGCACCGTGCCCGGAATGGGCGGCTGCTCGCCCGCGGTCTCGTAGAAGTTCAGGATCTCCCGGACCTTGCGCCTCGACAGCTGCCGCTGGAACGCCCGGTCGCTGCGCTCGATGCGGGCGATGAACTGGGCGATCTCGTCCCCCTCCGGCGCCGGCTCCGGCGCGATGGTCTCCCCCTCCCCGTAGAACCGGCTCATGAAGCGCACCTTCGCCAGCAGGTCCTCCGCGCGGTACGCGACGAAGTAAAACACCCCGTCCTTCTGCCGGATCTGTGTGGCCAGCACAGCGACACCTCCCGGGTCTTCCGCCTGCGAGTATTGTAGCGAACACGTGTACGCACCGCTACAGCCGGAACAGCCGGCCCATCCACCGGCCCAGCAGCTTGTTGCGCAGCCGCCGCGGGTTCCCCGACGAGAACACCTCCAAGTCCCGCAGGAACCGGGCCAGCCGGTACAGGAGGCTTACCGTCCCCCGCAGGCCGCGCACGCCCCGCCCCCGTGCCTCAGCGCACCGCCACCGGCTCGGGGCTCTGACGCGCGATGCGCATGGACACCACCGAGGACACCCCAGGCTCCTCCGTGGTCACGCCGTACAGCACGTCCGCCGCCTCCATGGTGGCCTTGTTGTGGGTGATGATCACCACCTGGCTGCGCTGGGCCAGCTCCCGCAGCAGCTCCACCACCCGTCTCGTGTTGGCGTCGTCCAGGGCGGCCTCGATCTCGTCGAATACGCAGAACGGGCTCGGGTGGGTCTTCAGGAGGGCGAACACCCACGCCAGAGCTACCAGCACCCGCTCGCCCCCGGACAGCGCGGCCAGGGACCGGACTTTCTTCCCCGGAGGCTGGGCGCGAACTTCCACCCCCTCCTCCCCCTCTTCGGTGGTCGTGAGCTCCAGGAACGCTCGCCCGCCCCTGAAAAGCCGGCGGAAGCAGTCCTGGAAGTGCCGGTTCACCTCCTCGAAGGTCTGGCGGAACCGCTGGCGCAGTACCGACTCGAGCCGCGACGCCAGCTCAAAGACCAGCGCCGCGGCCTCCTCCACGTCCCGGGCCTGCACGGACAGGGCTTCGTAGCGCGCCTGCACGTCCCGGTAGTCGTCCAGCGCCTGCAGGTTCACGGGCCCCAGACCGGCCAGTAAGCCCTGTAAAGCCTCCACCTCCCCCAGCAGGGCGTCCCGGTCCAGCCGCTCCGGCGCCTGCGCATCCAGGACCTCCGGAGAGGCCTGGTAGGCCTCCCGGAGCCGACGCTCCGCCGCCCCGAGCTCCGCGGCCCCCTGCGCCAGCCGCAGGTCCAACCGGTGCACCTCTTCCTGTGCGGCCTGGCAGGTCTGGCGGGCGGAGGCCAGGCGAGGCTCCAGCTCCGCCGCGGACTGCTCTTCCCTGCCGCGGGCGGTGGCCGCCTGGTCGGCCCGCGCTCGGAGTCCGTCCAGGCGCTGGCGGGCCCACGCGGCCCGCTCCGCCGCCCGCTCCGCCAGCTCCCGGAACTGCCGGAGCTCAGCTTCCCGGGTCTGCAGCTCCGCCTGCAACCGCGCCTGCCGGCCTTCCAACATAGCCTCTTCCCGCTCCAGGTCCGCTAGCCGCGCCCTCGCCGCCTGGTTGTGGGCCTGAAGCTCCGCGTGCCGCACGTGCAGGGCGGCCACCTCTGCCGCGGCGGCCTGCACCGCGGCCTCCGCTTCGTGCTGGCGCCGGCGTGCCTCCTCCAGCTTCCCGCGGGCCTCCGCCAGCTCCACAGCCAGGCGGTCCAGATCCGCGGCCCACCGGCTCTCCTCCTCCCGGGTCTCCTGCAGCTGCTGGTGGACCTGGTACAGTTCCCCCCGCACCTGCTCCTCCAGACCCGGCAGGCCTGCCTCTCTGGCCTCTGCCCGCGCGAGTTCCTCTCGCACCCGGTGCAGGTGAGCCTGAAGCCGCTCCACCCGCTCCTGCTCGCCCGCGAGCCTGATCCCCGCGGCCTCCCGCTCCGCGTCCAGCCCGCGCGCCTGCTCTCTCAGGTCCCCCTCGGCGCGGTCCAGGTCGAACAGGGACTGCCGCAGCGCCGCGATCTCCTGTACCCGCGCCAGCGGGGTCGAAGAACCGTTGCGGCGCACCAGCAGCAGGCCGTCAGCCGTCAGCACCTCCCCCGCAAGGGTGACCAGGCGGCCGCGCCACCCGGAAGACCAGACTTGCACAGCCGCTTCCAAGTCCCGCACCACCAGGGTGCCGTGCAGCCCGGCCCTCACCGCACGCTCCACCAGGGGCGGACAGCGGACCAGGTCCCGCGCCCACCCCACGACCCCCTCTGCCCCGGCCGGCAGGGGCAGCTCAGGACCGGCGTCGCAGGCAACCTCCGTCACGAGGAAGGAGGCACTGTCCGCGTCCAGTTCCTCCAGGACCCTGCGGGCGACCTGCCACGAGTCCACCACCAGCGCAAAGAGCCGGTCCGCGAGGGCGGCTTCCACCGCGCGCCGGTGCTCGGGGTCTACGTCCAAAAGGTCCACGAGGGCCCCCCGCACGCCCGCGAACCGTCCCGGCTCGCTCCGCTGAGCCAGCAGCACGCGGCGCGCTCCCGCCTCGTAGCCCACCAGCTGCGCCTGCGCTTCCTCAAGCACTGCGAGCCGGGCCCGCTCCCTCTCCCGGCGCAGCTGCAGGTCCCGGTGTGCCTCCTCCAGCTGCGCCCTGCGGTCGGTGAGCTCGTCCCAGCGCTTGCGGAGTTCGGTCAGGCCGGCCGCGAGGGTCCGCAGCTGCCCGCCGACCTCCGCTTCCTCCGCCCGCAGGGCTGCCCGGCGGGCTTCCAGCTCGCGGCGCTCCGCCTCCAGCCGGTCCAGCTGGGCCTTCAGGGCCTGCGCGCGTGACGCGAGGGCGTCTTGGCGGGCGCGCGCCGCGTTGCGGGCGCTGTGCGCCTGGGCCCGAGCGTGTTCCAGTTCCACCACGTCCGCCCGGGCTGCCTCCACGTCCGCCCGGGCCTGTTCCGCTGTTGCCTGGCAACCTTCGAGCTCCTGCTGCAGTTGCTGCAACTGACGGGCGCACGCCTCCGCCGCCTGCGCTCCGTCGGCCACCTCCTCGCGGAGGCGGGCCAGGGACGCACCGCAACCCTCGCGCTCCTGCACCAGCCGGTCGAGCTCCTGGCGGATGCGCTCCAGCATCTGCCCGGCCCCCGAGGCACGCTCCTCGCACAGCCGGGCGTCCTGCTCGGCGCGGCCCGCTTCCTCCAGGGCCCTCACCACCTCCGCCTGGAGTCCGGCCAGCACCTGAGCCGCCTGCTGCGCCCGGGCCCGCGCCAGCGAAAGCTCCCGCTCCACCGCCTCCTGGGCCGCCTGCGCCTGGGCGTGCCGCTGCCGGGCCGCCTCCACCTGAGCGGAGATCCGCCGGAGCTGCGCCCGTAGGCGGCGGTACTCGCCCACCTGCAGGTACAGCTCGGCACGGCGCAACCGCTCCTGGTACTCACGGTGCAGGCTCGCCCGCTCCGCCTGGCGCGCCAGCTCCTGGGCACGTCCGTGCAGTTCCGCCAGCCGGTCCACGACCCGCGTCAGGTTCTGGCGCGCGTGCTCGAGCCGTCGCGCCGCCTCGTGATGGCGGCGCTTGTACCGCGAAAGCCCCGCCGCCTCCTCCAGCATGGCCCGCCGTTCTGTGGGGGAAGCATCCAGGACCGCGTCCACCTCGCCCTGGCCGATCAAGGCGTAGGCCCGGCCACCCAGGCCGGTCCCGAGGAACAGCGCCTGGACGTCCCGCAGCCGGCACGGCGTGCGGTTCAGGAGGAACTCGCTGTCGCCGGCCCGGGTCGCCCGGCGGGTGAGGGTGACCTCGGTGAACTCCACGGGCAGGACGCCGTCCTCGTTGTCCACCGTCAGGTGGACTTCCGCCATCCCGTGCGCCCGCCGGGTGCTGGTCCCCGCGAAGATCACGTCCTCGGTGCGCTGACTGCGCAGGGCCTTCCAGGAGGTCTCGCCCAGCACCCACCGGATCGCGTCCGCCAGGTTGCTCTTGCCGGACCCGTTGGGCCCCACGATGGCGGTGATCCCGGGCCCGAACAGCAGCTCCGTACGGTCCGCGAAGGTCTTGAACCCGCTCAACTCCAGCCGCTTGAGGTACATGGTCCCCTCCGTCCGCGCCGCGTGTGTGCAAGACTGCGCTCCGCGGTCACGCTGCGTCCAGCAACGACCGGTACAGCTCCACCAGACGGCCCGCCACCCGCCGGGCGGAGAACCGCTCCGACTCCTGGCGCGCCTGGTCGGCCATCCACCGCCGCAGGCCCTCGTCCTCCACCAGCCGCGCCACCGCCTGCCCGAGGAGGTCCGGTGACGGATCCACCAGCAACCCCGTGCGGCCGTGCTCGACCACCTCCGCCACACCTCCCGCCCGCACGGCCACCACGGGTGTCCCGCAGGCCAGGGCTTCCGCCACCACAAGCCCCTGCGTCTCCGTGCGGGACGCAAACGCGAAAACCCACGCGGCCTTCATCCACGCCACCACGCCCTCCCACGGCAGGGAGCCCAGGAACCGCACCCGGGCCTCCACCCCCAGCCGCCTGGCCAGCTGGCGCAGGGAGTCCAGGCTCGGACCGCCCCCCACCAGGACCAGGTAGGCGCCGTGAAGCCCTCGCGTGCGGGCGAACGCCTCCAACACCACGTCCATGCTCTTCTCGGGGGCCATGCGCCCCGCGGACACCACCAGGGGCGCGTCCGGGGGGATGCCGAACACGGTGGGATCCGCGGTCGCTACCCGCCCCAGCGCCTCCAGGTCCAGGGCAGCGGTTCCCACCACCTCCACCCTGGACCGCACGCCACGGGCCCGGAGGAACTCCCCCACCGCGCGGGTGGGGGCGACCACCAGGTCGCACCGGTTGCAGAAACGCACCACGTGCCACCGGACCCACCGCCTCGCCAGGAACCCGGGGATCAGGGGGGCGTAGTGCACGTAGTGCTCGTACAGGGTGTGGTGCGTGAACACCAGGGGGCGCCGGCCGCGACTGGCCGACGCCAGCCGGCCTGCGGCGAAGGGCGAGTGGGTGTGCACCACCTGCAGTCCCAGGTCGCGCACGCGGCGCTCCAGGTCGCCCACCAGGGGGACCAGCAGGGGAAAGTCGGGGTAGCGGGAGGTCGCCACGGACGGGAGACGGACCACGTCGGGTTCGTTGTCACGGTAGCCCGGGTGGTGGGGGGCGAACACCACCACCCGGTGGCCCTGCTCCCTCAGGGCCTGAGCCACTGCAGCCACGGAATGGACCACCCCACTGAGCCTGGGCCGGTAGGAGTCCGTGAACATGCCCACCGCCAGACCTCCCCGGTCCCCCTTTCCGGGCCCTGTTTTTGCGGACACGTTTCGCCTACCGCCACGCGCGGGCCCGCGCGTTCAAGCGCTGGAGGCATGCGGTGCTCCTCACGGCCCGCCCTCCACCAGCTCCAGCAGGTCCGACAGCCGGAACCGCCGGTGCCCGCCTGCGGTTCGGGTGCACCGGAGCTTTCCCTGGTCCGTGTAACGGCGGAGCGTGGCTTTGCTGACGTTGAGGATCAGCGACGCCTCGTGCAGGGTGAGCTCGGGGTCCAGCAGACGCCGGATGAGCTCCTCCCGGCTCTCCGAAAAGGGGCGCCGGCCGCCCCGGGGTGGCCGGGGAGGAGGCACGTCCATGGGCAACGCCTCCTGTCGGGCCAGCCTCGCCAGCTTGGCCCGCGCGTCCGTCCGACCCTGCCGCCCGACCCTGGCCGGTCCGTCGCCTGCTGACCGTCCGTCCATAGCTCCCTCGAAAGACTTGACGGCTTTACTGCCAAAAGCCTGCGTGGAGTTTTCGCACCCGCCGCACGGGACTCCTGCGCGTGGGGCACGGACTCCGTGATGCCGGCCGCGGTGGACGGGTCCGCGCTCGCTGGGCCTACGATGGCGCCGAGATGGAGTAAACGGGCCTGCGGAGGAGGTCGTGGCCGACCTGAGGCAGCCCGTTTCCATGCGGACGTGGAGGTGGTCTGCCGCCGGCCGGACCGAAGCCTCCTCCGAAACCTCCCCCGACACCGTCCTCGCCACGGCCCGCCATCCGAAGCCACCTGCGCCCGTGGATGGAAGGCTGGCCGGAGGAGCTGCAGTACGAGGCCCTCACGAAACAGGGCACCCCGGTACCGCTGCTGGAAGCCCGGATGGTGTCGGAAGTCGGGGGAGTCCCCCGGACGGCCGGACGCCCGGGGAGCTGCAGGTCCGCGGCCCCTGGGTGGCGGCGAGCTACCACCGGGGAGAGACTCCCGACAGTTGGACCCCCGACGGCTGGTTCCGGACCGGGGACGTGGCGGTGGTGGATTCCGGGGGCCAGATCCGGATCCTAGACCGCACCAAGGACCTCATTAAGTCCGGGGGCGAGTGGATCAGCTCGTGGCCCTGGAGAACGCCCCCAAAGTCCAGGAGGCCGCGGTGGTGGCGGTTCCTCACCCCAAGTGGATGGAGCGGCCGCTCGCGGTGGGGGTCCGCGGCCCGGGCAGGCGCCTACGCCGGAGGAGTCGCGGGCTGTTCTGGGCCAGCGGTTGCCCAATTGGTGGCTGCCCGACGCCTTCGTGTTCGTCGCCGAGATCCCCAAGACCAGCACGGGCAAGCTGGCCAAAGCGGTGCTCCGGGAGCGGTACCGCACCTGGAGCTGGAGCTGAGCCGTCCGGACGGACGGCGCCCGCCGCGGGTCCGCGGGTGGCGGGGGCCTGCCGCCCGCGGTACCATCGTCGTGCCATGCGCCGCGTGTACCTGGACCACAGCGCCACCAGCCCCGCCCTGCCGGAGGTGGTGGAGGCGGTGAGGGAGGTGCTGGAGCACGTCCACGGGAACCCGGCCTCCCTGCACGGCATGGGGCTCGAGGCGGAGCGGGTCCTGGAGCGCGGCCGGCAGGTGCTGGCGGCTTCCCTCGGCGCCGACCCCTCGGAGGTGGTGTTCACCTCGGGGGGCACGGAGGCCAACAACCTGGCGGTGTTCGGGACCGCCTGGGCCCGGCACAAGCCCCACGTGGTGGTCTCCGCCTTCGAGCACTCCTCGATCCTGGAGCCCGCCCGGCGCCTCAGGGAGATGGGGGTGGAAGTGGACTTCGCTCCGGTGGACCCCGAAGGGTTCGTGCGCACCGACGCCCTCGCGGACCTCCTGCGGCCCCACACCGCGCTGGTAAGCGTGGTGCTGGTTAACAACGAGGTGGGGACGCTGCAGCCGCTGGCGGAGGTGGCGAAGCTTCTGGACGAACTGCAGGGTCGCTGGGGCCGCCGCCCGCTCCTGCACACGGACGCGGTGCAGGCCTTCCAGCACGTCCCCTTCCGGGTGCGCGACCTGCGGGCGGACCTGGTGACGGTCTCCGCGCACAAACTGGGCGGTCCCAAGGGAGTGGGTGCTCTGTACGTCCGCAAGGGCGTGCGCCTGCAGCCCCTGCTGGTGGGCGGCGACCAGGAACGCGGGCTGCGGGGCGGGACGCCCAACCTGCCGGGCATCGCCGGGCTCGCGGCCGCGGTCCGGTTCTGGGAGCGGGAAGGGGAGCGCCTGCGGGCCCGTCTCCGGGAGCTGGCGGCGCGGCTGCGGGCTGAGCTCTCCGAGCTGTCCGGGCTGCGGTGGAACACCCCGCCCGACGCCCGCCGAACGGCTCCCCACATCCTCAACCTCTCCGTCCCGGGCCTGCGGGGCGAGGTCCTGGTGCACCGGCTGGAGCGGGAAGGCGTGTACGTCTCCACCGGCTCTGCGTGTCACTCGCGCCGGGCGCACCCCAGCCACGTGCTCCTGGCCATGGGCCGGTCGGAGCAGGAGGCCATCTCCGCGGTGCGCGTGAGTCTGGGCCCGGACACCACCGAGGAAGACGTGGCCTACGCCGCGGAGGCGTTCCGGGTCGCCGTGCAGGACCTGCGGTTCCTGGTCCCCTCGTAGGCGGCGTTCATGGAGCGCGTGGTGTTGGTCCGTTACGGGGAGATCGGGCTCAAGAGGGCCAACCGGGCCGCGTTCGTGGCGCAGCTGGCCCGCAACCTGCGGGCCGCGCTCCCCGGCGTGCGGGTGGAGAACCGGTTCGACCACCTGGTGCTGCGGGACGCCCACGCACCCTGGGTCCTGGAGCGGCTGCAGCGCACCTTCGGGGTGGTCTCCGCTAGCCCTGCGCTGGAAGTCGCCCCACAGCTGGACGCGATGGAGGCCGCGGCCCAGGTGTTGGTGGCGGAGGTGGCCCCCCGACCGGGAACGACCTTCAAGGTGGAGACCCACCGCCGCGACAAGACCTTCCCCCTGACCTCACCCGAGGTGGATCGGGAGCTGGGCCGGCGCCTACAGGCCCACTTCCCCCAGCTGGTAGCGCGCATGAAGGACCCAGAAGTACACCTGCGCGTGGACATCCGGGACCGGGCCTACGTGTACACCCAGGTGCACCCGGGGCCGCGCGGGCTGCCGGTGGGCACCGGCGGCCGCGCGGTCGCGCTGCTGTCGGGGGGAATCGATAGCCCCGTGGCCATCTGGACGGTGGCCAAGCGCGGCGTGCAGGTCACCCCCCTGCACTTCCACGCCCCGCCCTTCACCAGCGAGCGCTCGAAGGAAAAGGTGGTGCGGCTGGTGGAGGTGCTGTCGGAGTGGTGCGGCCCCATGGACCTGTGGGTGGTCCCCTTCGCCCACGTGCAGCGCGCCATCCGAGAACGGGTCGCCGAACCCCTGTGGACCGTGACCCTGCGTCGGATCATGATGCGGGTAGCGGAGCGTGTGGCCCAGCGCGTGGGTGCCCCCGCTTTGGTGACCGGCGAGAGCCTGGGTCAGGTAGCCAGCCAGACCCTGGAAGCTATGGCGGCCATCGGGGCGGCCACGCGGCTTCTGGTGCTGCGGCCCCTGGTGGGCATGGACAAGCTGGAGATCACCCGCCTCGCACAGCGCATCGGGACGTACGAGGTCTCCGTGCTGCCCTACGAGGATTGCTGCACCCTATTCGTCCCGCGTCGGCCCCGCACGCGGCCGACCCTGCAGGAGGTGGAAGAGGCGGAGGCCTCCCTGGACGTACCCGGACTGGTGGAGGAAGCGCTGGCGGGGGTCGAGGTCATCTCCCCTGCAGCCCCCGCCCCCGCCGGCGCCTGAGGGGCTATCGGACCACCACCACGCCCTTCATTCCCAGCGGGGCGTGGATCGGGCAGCAGTAGGTGTAGGTGCCCGGACGGTCGAAACGCAAGCGGTAGGTGCGGGGTCCCGGAGCGCCCAGGGGCACCAGGATCCCGGAGTTCACGTAGCCGCTCCCCGCGTACTCCCTGTGCGGGGTGGGGGCTGCCACCTTGGGGTTCAGGAGCAGCCTGGGAGGCCCTCCCGCCTGCATCTGAGGGATCACGAAGGGCGGCACCGACCCGCACGCTCCCGCCGCGCACCTGGGGCCGCAGGCTTGCCAGGGCCTGTTGCCCGGCCTGCAGGGTGGCCCGCTGTTCCTCCCGGCCCTGCCGGAGGGCCGCCGCCGGGTCGCGAGGTAGCCGCCTCCCCTGCGGTGGACCCGCACCACGCCCGACATGGCCGGGCCGTGCACGATGCAGGTGTAGACGTAGGTGCCGGGCTTGGTGAAACGCAGGCGGTAGCGGTGTTTCAGCGAGGCCCAGACCCGCGGGTCCTCCGGCGGGACACCGGAGTTCCGGTAGCCCTGCCCGTCGTACTCCCTCGGGCCGGCGGGGAAGGCCACCTGGGGGTTCAGGTACGCGGACTTGCCCTCCGTCACCACCAGCGGCGGGAGCTTACCCCACCCGCGAAGGCCACGTTGTGGAAGCCCGCGAACTGCCACTCCACCTCCTCCGTCAACTTCCGGTATGATCAGATGGAGACCAGCTCTGGACACCACCTCGGCCTCGGGCGTGGGCCAGGACCTGGATCTGCTCATGAACCCCCTCCCCAGGAAACACCTGGTGGCACAAGGTCCGTGCAGTTTCGTTACGGGCGCGCCGACCAGGGTCTGACGGTACCGACGATGAACCGCGGCCGGTCGGCGCGGATGGCCTCCAGCACGCCCTCACTGATCTCCCGGTGGGTCAGCCAGCGGCTCCGGCCCTCCTCGATGACGAAGCCCAAGATGACCTCTCGATACAGGATGGGACCGGCCTGTTCCAGGGCGGCGCGCTGTCCCGGCTCAGCCCGTGCGGGGTCGGCCGCGACGCTGCCCTGCACGTGAAAGAACCTGCCGGGTCGCTCCGGTGTTCCTGTGAAAGCAGCTACCACAGCGGGTGCCGCCGGTGCGGTCCGGTGGATCCAGCACACCGCCAGTTCGATGGGGCCGTGTTGCCGTACCGCATCCTGAAGGGCCGCCCTGAGGGCCGCTGTGTCCCGATAGTCGAGGGCGATGGGGTTGATGATCCCGCTCCACGGGCCGCCGCCGGCCGCCTGTTCCCCGCCCGGCGGCCGATGGAGCCGGGCCGCCAGGTCCTGCAGACGATCCCGGTTGCGGGCGATGACCGACACCACGCGATAGTCCCTAGCCAGCGCCAGGGTGGCGGCGGCCAGCATGCCCGTTCCGCCCACCACCAGGGCGTGGCCGCGCTCCCCGTCAGGCATCTGCGCCGGCACCCTCCTCCACGGGCATGTTACGGAAGCGCCGCCGGCCGGTGCAGCCAGGGTCCCCGGTGGTACTGGCGCGATCCTCCTGGGCCCTGATATGGACGAGGCCGTCAAGCCCCGTGCGGACGGACGGCTGCGGTAGCGGGGTGAGCCCCGGGCACGCTTCCGACGGTTGGCACCCTGATATCCGCGGGTTGGTTACCGCACCTCACACCATCCGTCGGAGGCTGGCTCCACCACGTGCGCGGATCCACGATGCCGCGCCGCACAGGGCCGTCGAGGCTTCCCCGTACCGGACCCGGAGCTCAACCCCTGCCGCAACGCTTGCAGTGCTTGCTTCGTAGGTCCGTCGCCTGCCGCGGCAGGCGCTGCTGCCGCTCCACCCCGTACGCGATCGCCCACATGAGCCCCGACAGCTCCGGGCCACGGCGGTCACGCCACGACGTGCGGCTGGCCCCGCGCGATCATGCGCCGGTAACGGCGGCAAAGCCGCTCCTGCGCCTTCCACGCCATCCGCCGCACCTCCGGCGGTTGCCCCTCGTAGCGCCGACGGATCGCCGCCTTCAGTGCCGGAGAGGTGGCGGGCCTCTGGACCAGCTTGCGTACGGCCCCCGGCCGATGGGGCGGTGGTGCCCCGGTAGCGGCCGCGACCGCCGCTGCCGTCCGCAATCCCGACTGCGATGGTTTCCTGATGCACCTCTAAGCCCACGAACTTCGGTCGCATCCCTCTCCTACACCGGCCGCTTTCGCACGTGGCTCTGCGCCTGGGACGCAGGCCCGTCCAGCGTAACCCACGGTCTGCGAAACGGGGCCGGCCTCGTTCATGCCGGCACAGCGGCTGCCGAACCGGGAAGGACGAGTTGTACGGGCACAGCGTCGAACCGCTTCATCTCCGAAGCGGCTGGGGTACAGCCCGTGAGGCTGGGCGCAGCGATCGCGCGCCTGCTGTCCGCCCGCGAGAGACAG
>CALIMJ010000007.1 GCA_938028835.1 uncultured bacterium
TACGTCTCCACCGCCAGCTCCGGGGACTTCGGGAACGGGCTGAAGAGGTACTTGTAGCCCCGCTGGTGGATGCTCCACAGCGCGAAGCCGACCCCGCAGTACGGGATCTGGTTCTTCTCCGCCACCGCGGCCGCCGCCGCATGCAGGTGGCTGCCGACCCCGCCCAGGTAGGCGGCGATGCCCATCTGGGCCAGGCTCTCCATGCGGCCCACGGTCTTCGTGGGGTCGGACTCGTCGTCCAGCACCGTGAGCTCGAGCGGGACCCGCTGGCCGCCCAACCGCACACCGCCCCGGGCGTTCACGTACTCCACCGCGAACTCGTACCCTGCCCGGATGAACCTGCCGTTGGCCGCAAGCCCCCCGCTCAAGGGGATCACCGCGCCCAACCGCAGGCTCCGTACCGGCGCCACCGTGCCCGCCGCCGCCAAGAGCACGCACACCGCCAGCCCCAGGGCCAGCCCTCCAGCCGCTTCATGGCCACCACCCCCTCGCCGTCTCGCTAGCTTGTTGTTGACTGGATTGTCCACAATCCCGCCGACGGCGGCTGGCGGTGCCGACGGGGTGCTTGCGCGCTCCAAGCCGTGGCGCGACTGGGTAGCCTACGCGCCCAACGCCTGCATCAAGGCTTCCGGGCGGTGGCGGAAGAATTCCCGATCCCCCCGTCCCAGGCTCAGCTCCTCCACCAGGCGTGCCAGGGCCTCATTCACCGGCGTCGCCACGCCCACCGCCGCTCCCCACCGGGCCACCGCGCCGTTCAGGTACGCCACTTCGGTGCGGCCCCGGGCTAGGTCGTGCCACAGCGAGGGCATCTTCGTCCCCCGACCCCCGGACACCGCCCGCCGCAGGAGGCTCCGGGCCGCCGCTTCCGGCCACCGCAGCGTGGCCACCAGCGCGCGCACGGGGAACCCCGGCAGGTCCACCCAGCGCACCCCCAGGGCTCCGCCCACCGCCGCCGCCTCTTGAAGCATGCGCCGCTCGACCCGGAACAGGCCCGGGTGTCCGTAGACGAGGGACGGGGGCAGGTCCAGCACCGCGCAGGTGGCGTTGGCTACCAGGTTCAGCAGCAGCTTCGACCACTTCAGCCCGCGGGCGTCCGGTGCGGCACGCGCGGCGAGTCCGCCCCGTCGCAGCCCGTCCACCAGGTCCACCACGGGCGCCCCGTCCCAGGAGGCGAGCACCACACCCCCGCGCGTGTGCTGCATCACGCGCCCCGGAGCGGCCAGGGACACGCTGGTGGTCACCGCACCCGCCACCACGCGCCCGCTGCCCACCTGCGCCGCGAGCACCTCTTCGTGGCCGACGCCGTTCTGCAGACACACCACGCGGCCGTGGGGAGCGAGCAGGTGGGGGATCGCAGACGCCGCGCGGTGGGTGTCGTAACCCTTCACGGTCACCACCACCACGTCGAAGGGCCCGTCCAGCCCCTCCGGACGGCTCGCGGCCCGGATCCGCACCCACGTCCGGGTAGCCCCGGGCCCTTCCACGTGCAGCCCGTCCCGCACCACCGCCTGCACGTGCACGGGCCGGCCCAGCAGGGTCACCCGCACGCCCGCCCGCCCCAGGACGGCACCCACGAAAGACCCCACCGCCCCCGCGCCGTAGACGAGGACGTTCACGGTGGCGCCGTCGGCCGGTCCGTGATGCGCAGCTCGGTCCCCTCCACCAGGCGCCTGAGGTTGGACCGGTGCCGCACCACTCCGAGCACCGCCGCAGCCACGCCGAAGGCCAGGTGGGCCGCGGGCTCTTTCCACAGCAGCATGCTCACCGGCACCGAAAGCATGGCGAGCACACTGCCCACGGACGCGTACCGGGTCACCGCCACCGCCGTCACCCACAGGGCGGCTGCCACCGCGGCCGCTTTCGGCGACAGCGCGGCCAGCACCCCGAAGCTGGTGGCGATCCCCTTCCCGCCCCGGAAGCCGAGGAAGACCGACCAGTTGTGGCCCGAGATGCTGGCCACTCCCGCCGCCACCGTCCACGCAGGGGCCAGGTCCAAGGCGCGGCAGACCAGCACCGGCACGGCTCCCTTGGCCACGTCCGCCACCAGCACCGCGCTCCCCAGCCACGGTCCGGCGACCCGGTAGACGTTGGCGGTGCCGATGTTCCCGCTGCCGTGCTCCCGAACGTCCACGCCCCGGATCCACCGCACGAGCCACAGGCCCGTGGGGACCGAGCCCAGCACGTAGGCTGCCAGGACCAGCAGGACCGCGGTCACGCCCCGTTCCCCCTGCGGGGCCGGCGGGCCCTCAACACGAAGCGGATGGGTGTTCCCTCGAAGTCGAACCGCTCCCGCAGCCGGGCCTCCAGGTGGCGCAGGTACGCCTCCGTGGCCACCTCCGGGTGGTTGACGAACAGGGCCACGGTGGGCGGGCGGGTAGACACCTGCGTGGCGTAGTAGATCTTGAGAGGCCGGCCCCGGGCGTCCGCGGGTGCGGGGTGAGCGGCTTCCGCGGCCTCCACCGCGCGGTTCAGGGGCCCGGTGGGCACGCGGAGCGCGTGGGCGTGGTCCACCCGGACCGCTGCGTCCAGGAGGCGCGCCACGTTCCGGCCGGTCTTGGCGGAGACGAACAGCACGGGCGCGAACGAAACGTGCCGCAGGGCGTGATACAGCTGCTTTGCCCGCTCCTCCGCCAGGGGTCCTTTCACCAGGTCCCACTTGTTGGCCGCCACCACCAACGCCTTGCCGCGGTCGGTGACCTCCCGGGCGATCCGCTGGTCCTGGTCGGTCACACCCTCCGAGGCGTCCACCACCAGGATCGCCACGTGGGACCGTTCCAGGGCCTGCTCCGCGCGGCGCACGCTGTAGAACTCCAGGGACTCGGTGACCCGGGCGCGGCGTCGCAGCCCCGCGGTGTCCACCAGGACGAAGGGCCGGCCCCGGTGGCGCAGGTAGGTGTCCACCGCGTCGCGGGTGGTACCGGGCCGCTCGTCCACCACCACCCTCGGTGAACCCACCAGGGCGTTCACCAGGGACGACTTGCCCACGTTGGGGCGGCCCACCACCGACACCCGCACCGGCTCCTCTTCCACTTCCTCGGGCGTGGGCGCCGGCAGGTGCGCCACGACCCGGTCCAGCAGCTCGCCCACCCGCAAGCCGTGCAGGGCGGACACCGGGATCGGGTCCCCCAACCCCAGGGCGAAGAACTCCCCGGCCGCGGCGGCGCCCTCACCGGGGCTGTCTACCTTGTTCACCGCCACCACCACGGGCTTGCCGGACCGCCGCAGCACCTCCGCGACCTCGTGGTCTGCGGGCACCCGTCCCGTCTGCGCGTCCACCACCAGGACCACCACGTCTGCCTCCTCCACCGCCCGTTCAGCCTGCCACCGCACCTGTTCCGTCAGGGGGTCCTGGGGCCGCGGAACGTAGCCGCCGGTGTCCACCAGCCCGAACCGCCGGCCGGACCACTCCACCTCCGTGTACAGTCGGTCGCGGGTCACCCCCGGCGTGTCCTCCACGATGGCCAGGCGTCTCCGCGCGATGCGGTTGAACAGCGCGGACTTGCCCACGTTGGGACGGCCCACCAGGGCCACGAGGGGGAGCTTGCCGACGCTCATGAACGGTCGTTCCGATGGTAACAGAGGGGCGGTCTCTCCCTCTCCCAAGCCCGAAGCATTCGGTACGCCGCGCGCTGCGGCTCGAGGCGCAGAACCCGGAGGGACTAACCGCCGAGCTGGGTCCGGACCTCGTCCAGACGCTGCAACACCTGCTCGATGATCCAGTCAGGGGTCGAGGCACCGGAGATCACGCCCACCGTCACGTCCGGGGAAAACCACGAGGGCTGCAGCTCCTCCGCGGTCTCCACGTGGTAGGTGGCCACCCCGCGCTGGCGGCCGATTTCCGCCAGCCGGGTGGTGTTGGAGCTGCCCCGGCCGCCCACCACCAGCAGCACGTCTACCTCCTGCACCAGGCGGTGAGCCTCCTCCTGCCGGACGGTGATGGCGGGGCACAGGGTGTTGATCACCTTCGTCTCCTTCACCCGGGTGACGATGTCCGCCACGATGCGGCGGAAGTTCTCCAGGGACTGGGTGGTCTGAGACAGCACCCCCACCTTGCCGCGCAACCGCAGCCGGGCGGCTTCCTCGGGCGTGTGCACCACCGCCACCCGGTCGCCCAGCTTTTCCTTCAGGGTAACCATCTCGGGGTGTCCGTGGTCGCCCACCGCCACCACGAAGTAGCCCTCCTCCGCCAGCTGCTGCGCCAGCTCGTGCGCCCGGGTAACTACGGGACAGGTAGCGTCTACCACCGGCATGCCCCGCCGGCGGGCTGCGTCCAGCACCGCGGACTCCACCCCGTAGGCGGAAACCACGAAAGCCCCCCCGTCCAGGTCCTCCGGGCGCTCTGCCACCCGGACGCCCTCCCGCTGCAGCCGTGCCACTTCCTGCGGGTTGTGGATCAGGGGCCCCCAGGTGGTGGCCCCGCCCTGCCCGTTGCGGGCCGCCCGCAGCGCCAAGTCCACCGCGCGGCGGACTCCCCCGCAGAAGCCCATGTGCCTGGCGACCACCACCCGCATAGCTCGCCTCCCAGGATATCACGGGGCGGGGCGGCCCGCCCTCCGGACCCCGTGCGCGGGGGGCGCCACCCCCATCAGCTCCGCGATGGCGCCCATGATGCGGTCGCTGGCCCGCTGCAGCCGGTCCGGCGCGCCCGCGAGGTCGTCCACCCGAAAGGGGGGCCCGATGCGGACCCGGATCTTCCCTGGCCGCGGTACCCACGCGCCCTTCGGCAGGATCTCCAGGGTCCCCAGGATGGCCACGGGCAGGATGGGGACACGCGCTTTCAAGGCGAGGAAGGCCGCGCCGGGCTCCGCGGGCAGCAGGTAGCCGCGCGGGTTCCGGGTGCCTTCCGGGAACATGCCCACCACGCCGCCCCGTTCCAGGACCTGCAACGCGGTGCGGATGGCGTGGCGGTCGGGCTCCCCCCTCCGCACGGGGAAGGTCCCGATGCAACGCATCCAGCTCCGCAGCAACGGGATCTCGAACAGCTCCTGCTTGGCCATGAAGTGCACCTTGCGGCGCAGGGCGGCACCCAGCACGGGCGGGTCGAGGGCGCTCCAGTGGTTGGACACCGCCAGATACGGGCCCTGCGCCGGTTCGTGCTCGCTGCCCGTCACCTCCATCCGGAACACGCCGCACACCACCGCGCGCACGACCAGCTTGCTAACCCCGTACACCCAGTCCCCGAACCCCCCCGGCCCCTCGCTGCGTGGCATCTTGTTCACACGGCCTCCTGCGTCCATGGATCACTTCACCCCCGCGCGGGCCTCCACGAGCCGCACGATCTCCTCCGCCACCTCCTCGGGGCTGCGCCCGGTGGTGTCCACCACTACCGCGTCCTCCGCGCGCCGCAGGGGCGCGGTGGCCCGGCTGCGCGCCATCTCGTCGTCCTGGCGGACCAGCTCGCGGACGTCCTCCAGCAAGACTCCTTCCCCGCGGGCCCGCATCTCCTCGTACCGCCGGCGGGCCCGCTCCTCCAGAGACGCCTCCAGGTACACCTTCACCTCGGCATCCGGCAGGACCACGGTGCCGATGTCGCGACCCTCCATCACCACGCCGCCCGAGGAAGCCAGCTGGCGCTGCTGCTCGGTGAGCACCCGGCGGACCGCGGGATTGGCCGCCACCCGGCCCACCACCGCGGACACTTCCACGGACCGGATGGCCTCCGTCACGTCCTCGCCGTCGCACCAGACCCGCAGTCCGTCCGCCCGGGGCTCGAGAGCGACCCGCGTGCGCCGGACCAGGGAAGCCACGCCCTCCGCGTCGTCGGGGTCGACCCCTTCCCTGAGAGCCTTCCACGCCACCGCGCGGTACATGGCCCCGGTGTCCACGTAGCGGTACCCCAGGCGCTCTGCCACCATCCTGGCCACGGTGCCCTTGCCCGCGCCCGTGGGCCCGTCGATGGCCACCCGCAGCCCCCGGCTCATACGGACACCCGCGGCACCACCACGGGGCTTCCGGTCTGGGGGTGGGCGCAGACCACCGCGGTCGGCCCGTACGCGCGCTCCACCACGCCTGTCCGCAGGACCTCCTGGGGCGGGCCGTAGGCGACCACGCGGCCACCCGCCAGCAGGACCACCCGGTCGAAGAACAGGGACGCGAGGTTCAGGTCGTGGGTGGCAGCCAGGATCCCGTACCCGTCCCGTGACAGGCGCCGCAGCAGACCGGCTACCGAGACCTGGTGACCGAAATCCAGGTGCGCGGTAGGCTCGTCCAGGAGCAGCAGCCGCGCGCCCTGTGCCAGCACCCGGGCCAGCAGCACCCGCTGACGTTCTCCGCCACTGGTGTGCTGGATCGGCCGGTCCCGGAGGTGTGCGGTCTCCGTGGCCCCTAGGGCCTGCTCTGCGGCCTCGCGGTCGCCCGGGCTCCAGCCCAGCCCCCAGCCGGTTGCGCACGCGTACCGGCCCAGCTGCGCCACCTCCACGCACCGCAGCCCCGCAGGCACGGAGGGGTCCTGCGGCAGGTAGCCCACCAGCCGCGCCCGCTCCCTGGCAGATAGGGAACTCACGTCCCGGCCGTCCACCCGCACGGACCCCGCCTGTGGCCTGAGGACACCCGCAGCGCATCGCAGCAGCGTGGTCTTGCCCGCACCGTTGGGGCCGCACAGGGCCACCAGCTCACCCGGTGCTACCGTCAGCTCCACGCCGCTCAGCACCGGTTGCTGGCCGTAGCGCACGTGCAGCCCCACCACCTCCAGCCTCACCAGCGCACCTCCGGGTGCAGGACCCGGGCAAGGGCCCGCAGGCCGAGCACCACCCGGGGTCCAGGGCGCACCACCCAGGACGGATCCACCTCCACCACGCAGCCGGTTCGGCGTGCGGTGGTGTGCGCCCACGCGGCCCTGCGGCGCACACGCTCGGCACCCTTGCCGAGCACGACCACGCACTCCGGGTCGCGGGCCACCACCTCTTCCTCCGAAACCTGCGGCCAACCGTGTCGCTCCGAGAACAGGTTCCGGCCCCCGGCCCGGCGCAGCAGGTCGTCGGTCAAGGTACCCGCCCCGGTGGTGAGGAAGGGCTGGTCCCACACCTGCACGAAGACCCGCACCGGCCTGCGGCGCTGTACCTTGGCGGCCACCTCAGCCTCGGCGCGGCGCATCCGCTCCACCACGTGCCGCGCGGGCTTGGAGTGCCCGGTCACGTCTCCCACGAGGAGGATCAACCCGTAGACCTGCTCGAGGCTGTTGGCCTCCACCGCGAGCACCTGATAGCCCAGGCTCCGCAGGCGCGCCAGGGTCGGTCCCTGGAGGCTCGCTACACCCACCACCAGGTCCGGACGCAGGGCCGCCAGCCGCTCCTCGTCCACCCGCACGCCTCCCACCCGGGGCCGGGTACGGGCTTCTGGCGGGTAGTCGTCCGCAGACGTGACACCCACCACCTGGGACGCAGCGCCCACGGCCCACAGGACCTCCGTAACGCTGGGCGCCAGGGATACCACCCGGGCGGGCGGCCGAGCGAACACCAGCCTCGTGCCGGTGGCGTCGGTGACCGCGAGCGGCCAGGCGCCGGAAGCGGGCCAGGTGGCCAGCGCCGCCGCCACCAGGGCCGCCGTCACCTGCGCCGCACGAACTCCCACAGCCACCGCAGCATGTCGCCCGCGGAAGGGCGGACCTCCACCGAGTTCAGGGCCACCAGAGGCACCCGGACCTGCACCTGCCCGTCCACCACCACGTCCAACCGGCCCACGGGCTGCCCGGCCCGTACGGGCGGCTGCAGGCCCGCCTCCCACCGGGGCTGCAGCTGCACCCGGGATCCGCGTGGCACCGACCACACCAGCTCGCCCGCTACGGTGGCCTGGAGCGTCCTCCCGCCGGGCAATTTGGTTTCCGCCATGGGTCGTTGCGGCCTAGCCAGCACCCGCAGCTCGTAGGCGTCGAACCCGAAGTCCAGCAGCTGCGACGCATCCTCGAGCACCCGCGCCGAATTGAGCACCACGGCGATCAGCGTGCGGTCCCCGCGCCGCGCGGAGGCCACCAGGCACGGGCCCGACTCGGCGATCCAGCCCGTCTTCACGCCGTTGGCGCCCGGGTAGGCGAACAGCAACCGGTTGCGGTTCACCAGCCGCCGGGGCCCCGCCTCGCCCGGGTACAGGTACTCCGGGGTCGCCACGGCTTCCGCCACGCGGGGGTTCTGTAGGGCTGCGCGGGCCAGCACCGCGAGGTCGTAGGCGGTGGACCGGTGCAGGGGGTGGTACAGGCCGTGAGGGTTGACAAAGTAGGTGTGGAGGGCCCCCAGTTCCCTGGCCCGTCGGTTCATGCGTTGCACGAAGGCTTCCACGGTGCCCGCGGCGGCTTCCGCCAGGGCCACCGCGGCGTCGTTGGCGGAAGCCAGCAGCATGGCGTAGAACAGGTCCCGCACGCTCCGACGTTCGCCGGCGCGCAGGCCCACCCCGGCGCCCTGCCTCTGCGAGGCCGCCCGTCGGCTCACCGTCACCACCGCGTCCGGGTCCAGGGACTCCGCCACCAGCAGCGCGGTGAGCACCTTGGTGGTGCTGGCGGGCGGCCAAGCCAGGCGCGCGTTGTGCTGAGCCAGCACCTGACCGGTCCGGGCCTCCACCAGCACGAAGGCCGCAGTCCGCACAGCCAGCTGCCCCGGGACCGATCCCGGCCGGAGTGGGGCCGTGGCCAGCAACGCCGCCAGGACTACCGCCTTCACCGCTCCTCGGACTCCTCTGCGGGCCGGTTGCCCAGCATGTCCTGCACCCGACGGCCCTCCAGGGGCGGCAGGTCCGAGAGGTCCCGCAGCCCGAAGTGCCGCAGGAACACCTCCGTGGTCGCGTAAAGGATCGGGGCTCCGGGACCCGGCTTGCGGCCCACCTCCCGGATCAGGTTGCGCTCCAGCAGGCGCCGGAGGTGGTGGTCGCTGCGCGCCCCGCGTACGGCTTCCACTTCCGCCCGCGTGACCGGCTGGCGGTACGCCACCACCGCCAGCGTCTCCAGTGCGGCCCGCGACAGCGGCTCCGGCTGCGCCGCCACCAGCCGGGTGACGTATTCCGCGTACTCGGGCCGCGTGCACAGCTGGTAGCCGCCGGCCACCTGCTGGACCATCAGGCCCCGGGACCGGTAGTCCAGCTGCAACTGCGCCAGCAGGGACTCCGTCTCCTCCTCCGAGCACTGGAGCGCCGCTGCCAGCTTCCGCAGGGGCACCGGTCCGCCGCCGGCAAACAGCAGGCACTCCAGGGCACAGCACAGCGTGTGACGGCGATCCGCCTCCGTCACCCGTCCCGTCCCCCCGCGTACAGCCGGATGGGTCCGAAGGGTTCCGTCTGGGCCACGCGCACGCGCCGCCGGCGCACCAGCTCCAGCAGGGCCAGGAAGGTCACGATGACCACGATGCGAGGGCTTGCGGGCTCGAAGAGGTCCTCGAACAGCACCCCCTGCGGGGAGGCGGCCAGGGTGGCCAGGATGGCCCGCATGCGGTCCGCCACCGTGACCCCTTCCGGCGGCACCTCCTCCACCCGCTGCTCCGAGCGCTCCAGTACCCGCCGGAAGGCCGCGAACAGGTCCTCCGCGGTCAGGCCCACCAGGGGGAGCTCGCCCGCAGACGCCTCGTCCGGCGGCCGCGTGAACACGCGGCGCTGGACCGCCTCCAGCGCCGCCAGGGCCTCCGCGGCCTCCCGGAAGACGCGGTACTCCTCCACCTGCTGCCTCAGGCGCTCCTCGAGGTCTGCAGCTTCCTCCTCCCCCACGGCTTCGGGGGGTGACGGCTTGGGCGGCAGCAGCAGCTTGCTCTTCAGCTCCACCAGCACCGCAGCCGCCCACAGGAACTCCGTAGCCTCTTCCAGGTCCACCTCCGGCCCGAGGGCGTCCAGGTAGGAGCGGACCATGGAGCTGAGATCCACCTCTCGCAGGTCCACCTCGCCGGCGTGGGCCCGGCGCACCAGCTCCTGGACCGGCCCTTCGAACCCGGCGACCCGGACGATGGGGCTACGGGCGTCCGACATCCGATCCCTTCACGCGCCCACCGCCCACCGGACCAGCCAGACCACCGGTCCCCGCAGCAGGGGCCCGAGCCAGCCGGTCGCCAGCAACACCAGCAGCACGAGGCTGCCGTACGGCTGCAGCCGCGTGTACGCGCTCTCCGCCTCGCCGCGCAGCAGCGCTCCGAGAATCCGCGAGCCGTCCAGGGGCGGGATGGGCAGGAGGTTGAACACCGCCAGGACCGCGTTGACGTACAGCATGCGGAACCACAGGGAGGCGAGCCAGCCCGTCTCGGGAACCAGACCGAGCCGGTACAGGGCGCCCAGCACCGCCATCAGGAACACGTTGGCCAGCGGGCCTGCCACCGCCACCAGGAGGATGCCCCGCCGCGGGTCCTGGAAGTGGGCGGCGTTGACGGGCACCGGCTTCGCCCACCCGAACCCCACCAGCAGCAGCAACACGGTCCCCAGCGGGTCCAGGTGGGCCAGGGGGTTCAGGGTCAGCCGGCCCATCCACCGCGGCGTGGGGTCGCCCAGCTGCACCGCGGCGTAGGCGTGGGCGTACTCGTGTACCGTGGCCGCGACCAGCAGGGCCGCCGCGGTGAACAGCAGCTGCACCGGATCCAGCCCTAGCACCTCACGCTCCGTCGTACCCGCCGGCCACGGGCCCGCCTACCACGGCCTGCGAGACCTCCGGGGACAGCGGGACGTCCAGCCGGACCAGGTCCTCGTAGCCCTCTCTCCGGACCACCAGGGTGGCCCGCCCCTCCTCCGCCAGGACCACCGCGGGGCGCGGGAACCGGTTGTAGTTGCTGGCCATGGAGTACGTGTACGCCCCGGTGGAGAACACCGCCACCACGTCCCCCGGTCGCACCGCGGGGAGGTGCGCTTCCCACACCAGGACGTCGCCGGACTCGCAACACCGCCCGGCCAGCGCCACCACTTGCTCGGGAGGGTCGTCGGGCCGGTGCGCCACCACCGCCTCGTACCGGGCGCCGTACAGCGCCGGACGCGGGTTCTCGTACATCCCGCCGTCCACCGCCACGTACGTGCGCACGCCGTCCACCTCCTTCACCGGCCCCACGGTGTACAGGGTCACCCCCGCGGGACCCACCACCGAGCGGCCCGGTTCCAGGAACAGCCGGGGCGTGGGGTAGCCCGCGGCGCGGCACGAGCTATGCAGGGCTTCCGCCACCTCGGCCACGTACGCCTCGATGGAGGGCGGGCGGTCCGAGGAGAGGTAGCGGATGCCGAGGCCTCCCCCGAGGTTCAGCTCCTCCGCCACGTAGCCCAGTTCGGACCGTACCTGTGCGGCGAAGGCCACCACCAGCTCCGCGTTGCGTCGGAAGGGCTCCAGGTCCAGGATCTGGGAGCCGATGTGGCTGTGAAACCCCCGCAGCCGCACGCCCGGCCGCTTCAGGGCCTCCCGGGTCGCCCGCAGAGCCGCGCCGCCGGGGATTCCGAACCCGAACTTGGTGTCGACCCCTCCTGTCTGGATGGCTCGGTGGGTGTGGGGCTCGATTCCCGGTGTGACCCGCAGCCACACGTCCGCCACCCGCCCGGTCTGCCGAGCCAGGCGGTCCAGCAGGTCCAGCTCGAAGAAGTTGTCCACCGCCACCCGGCCCACGCCCACCTCGAGGGCGTAGCGCAGTTCTTCCTCCGTCTTGTAGTTGCCGTGGAACACCAGGTGGGCCGCGGGCACCCCTGCCCGGAGGGCCGTGTGCAGCTCCCCGCCCGAAGCCACGTCCACCCAGAACCCCTCCCGGTGCGCCAGCTGGCAGGTGGCCAGCACGCACAGGGCCTTGGACGCGAACACGGGCTGGCCTCCGGGCGCGTGCCGGGCGAACGCCTCGCGGTACGCCCGGAGGTTCGCCCGCAGCCGGCCGCCGTCCAGCACGTGCAGCGGCGTGCCGAAGGTCCGGGCCAGTTCCAGGGCGTCGCAGCCGCCTACGCACAGGTGCCCGTCGCGGGTCCGCGGAAACTCGTCGCGCAACGCCAGCCTCCTTCCTGCGATCGCCGCCAGGATAGCAGACGTCCGCGGGGGTTGGGAAACCGCCCGCCCAGCCCGGGGGCGTAGAATGAGGGCGGCGGGACGCCGTGTGGAGGAGGTGGACGATGCCGGAGGCGGTGATCCTGAGCGCGGTGCGAACCCCCATCGGCAGGTTCCTGGGGGGACTTGCGGACGTCCCCGCGCCCCGCCTGGGAGCGGTGGTGGTGCGGGAGGCGGTGCGGCGAGCCGGAGTGCGTCCGGAGGAGGTGGACGAGGTCATCCTCGGCAACATCCTGTCCGCGGGGCTGGGCCAGGCACCCGCGCGCCAGGCGGCGCGGTACGCGGGGCTGCCCGACTCCGTGGGTGCGGTGACGGTGAACAAGATGTGCGGGTCGGGCCTCAAGGCCGTGGTGCTGGCGGCTCAGGCGATCCGCGCGGGCGACGGGCGGGTGTACGTGGCGGGCGGCATGGAGAACATGAGCCGGGCGCCGTACCTGCTGCCCCGGGCGCGCACCGGGTACCGGATCGGGCACGGCGAGGTCCAGGACTCCATGATCCTGGACGGCCTGTGGGACCCCTACCGCGACTGCCACATGGGGTCGTGTGCGGAGCTGCTGGCCGCGGAGTACCGGATCAGCCGGGAGGAACAGGACGCGTACGCGGAGCGGTCCTACCGCCTGGCCCTGCAGGCGCTGGACGCGGGTTGGTTCAGGCCCGAGACGGTCCCCGTGGAGTCGGACGGGAAGCGGGTCGAGGAGGACGAGGAACCGCGCCGGGTGCAGTTCGACCGGATCCCCACCCTCAAGCCCGCCTTCGAGCCCAACGGCACCGTCACCGCGGCCAACGCCAGCAGCATCAGCGACGGCGCCGCAGCCCTGGTGGTGGCGGAGCGGTCGGTGGCAGACCGCGTGGGCGTCCAACCCCTCGCCCGGGTGGTGGGCTACGCGCAGGCCGCCACGGCACCCGAGTGGTTCACCATCGCGCCCGCGGCGGCCATCGAGCGGCTGCTGGAGCGCGTGGGGTGGCGCAAGGAGGAGGTGGACGTGTACGAAGTGAACGAGGCGTTCGCCGCCGTGGTGCTGGGTGTGTGCCGGAAGCTGGGACTCCCCCTGGACCCCGTGAACGTGCACGGGGGAGCGGTGGCGTTGGGGCACCCCATCGGAGCCTCGGGCGCGCGCATCCTCACCACCCTGCTGTACGCCATGCAGCAGCGCCACGCCCGCCGGGGCGTGGCTGCCATCTGCCTGGGCGGCGGCGAGGCGGTGGCGGTGGCGGTGGAACGGGAGGCGTGAGCGGCAGCTCCCGGACCCCGGGACCGCGTCTCCGGCCGGGCCCCGGTGGCGGCTGGTGTCCTCAGGACAGCGGGACCCAGTCCGCGTACCGCAGGCTCGTGTGCACCCCCGTGTAGTTCTCCGCCAGGTACCGGCGGGCCGCCTCGCTGCGCCGCAGGGCCCGCAGCTGGGCCCGCTGCATCCCCTCCTCGAAGGGGTCGTCGAGGCGGTGGAGTAGCTGCGTCATCCACCAGGAGAAGTGCTCCGCCTGCCACACGTGCTCCAGACAGCGCTCCGTATAGCTGCGCAGGCCGGCCTCCTCCGCGTGCCGGTAGTAGTCCACGAGGGCACGGCCCAGCACCACCACGTCGCACACAGCCAGATTCAGCCCCTTCGCGCCCGTGGGGGGGACCACGTGGGCGGCATCCCCGGCGAGGAACAGCCGGCCGTGCTGCATGGGCTCCACCACCAGGCTGCGCAGCGGAGCCAGACTCTTCTCCAGCACGGGGCCGGGGGTCAGCCGGGCGGCCCGGTCCAGGCGCCGCTGCAGCTCCTCCCAGATGCGATCGTCCGGCCAGTCCTCCAGCGGCTCGTCGGCCCGGACCTGCACGTAGTTCCGCGAAAGCCGCGGGGAACGCATGCTGAACAGCGCGAAACCCCGCGGGTGGTTCACGTAGATGAGCTCGTGGGAGGCGGGGGGTGCTTCGGCCAGGATCCCGAGCCACGCAAAGGGGTACGCCCGCTGGTGCACCCGGCGCACGGAGTCCGGGATGGCCGACCGACAGATGCCGTGGGAGCCGTCGCAGCCCGCCACGAAGTCCGCCTCCAGACACTCCTCGGACCCGTCCGGGTTTCGGTAGAAGACCTTGGGCCGCGTGTGCAGGTCCTCCAGCCGCACCGCCTCCGCCTCGAACCGCACGTCGCCGCCCGCTTCCAGCCGGGCCTGGATGAGGTCCTTCACCACCTCCTGCTGCCCGTACACGAGGATGGTGTGCCCCCCCGTGAGGGCCGGAAAGTCGAAGTGCAGCAGAGAGCCCTCGAAGGCGAAGTTGACTCCCTCATGCACGAGGCCCTGCCGCTCCATGCGCCCGCCGACGCCGGCCCGAACGAGAATCTGGCGGGTGCCGTCCTCCAGCACCCCCGCCCGCACCCGCTGCTCCACGTAGGCCCGGCTGCGGGACTCCAGCACCACGCTGCGGATGCCCGCTTGGTGCAGGAGGTGGCTCAGCAGCAGGCCCGCGGGGCCCGCCCCCACGATGGCCACCTGGGTGGTGGGCAGCTCCCTCACCTCCCTACCGCCGCACCCCCACCGCTTCCCATCCCACCGAGGGCACCCCGTAGGTGTAGAAGGTCTCCGGCAGCCGGCCTCCGAACCAGATGCTGCTGCGCTCCAGGTCGCTCTCGTTGGACACGTCCCACACCACCGTCTTCCACGTGGGGTCGAAGATGAGGTAGCCGGTGTCCCCGAACAGCTCCACGCGTACTCCGCCCGGCTCGAACACGTACATGAAGTACGCCTGCGTGGTCCCGTGCTTGCCCGGGCCTGCCTCGATCCGGACCCCGTAGTCGGCCATCACATCCGCGGCGTCCAGGAGGTGCTGGGGGTACCCGTACCAGTACGCCACGTGGTGGAAGCGGCCGCGGCTGCCGGTAGCGTCCCGCATCACCGCGATCTCGTGCACGAGGGGGCTCACGCTCAGCCAGGCCCCCACCTCCTCGCCGTCCCTGCCGATCTTCTGTTCCCGCACGCGGAAGCCCAAAAGGTCTACCAGGAAGTCCCGCACGGGGCCCACGGTCTGGACCATGATGTTCACGTGGTCGATCCGGCGGACCGGGACCCCGCGCAGGGGCCGCTTCTGCGGCCGGTTCCGCAGGGCCGTGCGCAGGGCTTCCGGAGCCTGGTAGTACTCCACCTCCCACAGGGCCTCCATGGGGTGGCCCTCAGGGGTCACGAAGCGGTAGGCGCGGCCGTGGCCCAGGTCTCCGTCATCCCAACCCCGGCCCAGGCCCGCCCGCTCCAGCCGCTCCGCCAGCGCCTGGAGGGCCTGTTCCGACGCGGCCCTCCACGCGATGTGCCCGAGCCCGGCCTGCGGCCCCTCCGTGATCTTCAGGGTGTGGTGGTACCAGTCCTCGTACGCCCGCAGGTACACCGATTGCCCCTCTCGGGTCGTCTCCTCCAGCCCCAGGAGGTCGTGGAAGAACCACAGGGTCTGATCGGGCTTGGGGCTCACGATTTCCACGTGGGCCAGCTGGACCACCAGCGGCTCTGCCATCCTCCCTCACCTCCTCTGCGTCGTCTCCACCGGTGCCGTCTCCGCCTGCGCCAGTTCCTGTAGGATCTGGAACCCGTAGTTGGCGGCGGAAAGCCCCCGGAACAGGAACGCCAGCCCCACCACCGCGCTCAGTTCCTCCCACGTGGCCCCCGCGCGGCGCGCGGCGATGGCGTGCAGCTTCGCGGCGTCCTGCAGGTTCATCAGGAGCATCCCGAACAGCATCAGCTGGGCAGTCTTGGTGTCAAAACACTTCGGGTACATGAAGTGCCGGCGCATCTCCTCCTGGATCCGCAGGCCCTCCGGGTCCAGGCGGCTCAGCAGCTCCGTCCGGGCCTGGATCCTCGGTGGGACGAACCCCACGAGGTCCACGTAGACGGA